>NZ_AP022849.1:0-346093 GCF_011764485.1 Bosea sp. ANAM02
GACCCGGCGAAAGGACACCTATGTTCGCTTCGACCTCGTGGAGAAAAACGACCGGTACAGCGTGAGCGTATTCCCCAGCGCCTCCGGTCACGAGTCGATCGAGAGCACTCTCGTCGCTCAGCAGCTGCTGGAATCGGCCGCGCGCAACAAAACCCCGTTCGCGGTCAAAGCCGACTTCGTGCTGCGTGAGAACGGTGACGCCGCGATCTACGGGCGCGCCCTGGTGTCTGCACCCAAGCTCATCGACGACAACCCGCTGCCGGCGAAGTACGAAATCATCATCGACCCGAGGCTGGCGCGGCTCAGCCCCGATGTGACCGACAAGCTGGCCCAGCTCGACGCGGAGGCCATCGAAGCCAAGAGGCCAGAGGAGGACACCTTCGGGGAGTCGGTGCTCCTTACGAAGTCGGTCACGCACGACATCCTGGACTCGCTCAAGGACGTGATCTCGAACTGCCCCGAGAACCCGAACGGCGAGGACCGGTTCGAGTTCGTGCTGCAGTTCAGGTGCGGGAATTACGAGCGCCATATTTCCGTCGTCGACGACGAGATCCCCACCGACCGCGTCGTCAACATGGCGGCGATCAAGGCGATGACCATGACGTCGGGCGTGCTGTCGGTGAGAAAGACCGAGATCCCCCGGCACTGAGCGCCCGTGCACCAATGAGAAAGGGCCGCCCTCGGGCGGCCCTTTCTGTTTCTGAGCTTCTGATTGGAGGCTTACCAGCCCTGTCGGCCGACGAGCAGCCCCAGGGAGAAGCTCGTCAGCACCAGCTGGGCCCCGGCCAGGAGAATTATCAGGGGCGGACGGCGTGGAGGAAGGGTCATCGTGGCTCCGCGATGGACCGGCGGTGAAGCTCGCCGGTCCGCGGGCTCAAGCTGCCATGAAACGCTGGCGAAGCGAAGCGAGGTATGGCCCTTTTGCCTTGTTGGGCAGCAGAGGCACCTTGTCGAGGTTCCAAAGCATGTTCTGATTGCGGGTCGCCACCAGGACGGCCAGGTCCTTCGTCTTGTCGTCACCGCCCCAAGGCAGGTTGCGCGCGTTGAAGACGCCCTCGGGCACATCGTTGAAGACGGGCACGAGGCCTTGCTGCAACCCGTCAGCAATGAGCTGGGAGACGTCTTCCTCGGGCACGGTGCACTTGACCCACCCGATGCCATAGCCGGTCACTGCATGGCCCTTCTGGGTCAGCTGATGGGCGTGCTGGAACATCAGGACCTTGTCCATCGACCGGATCCACAAGCCCTGCCACGAGGTCTGTGCCTTCTCCTCACCATCACGGATCGGGCCAGCCTTCGACTTGTCCTCGCCGAGCATTGACGCGCGCCACAGGCACTCCGCGACGATGCCGACGGACCAGGAGTATTCGGCCAGGCGGTCGCTGAGGAAATCCTTCACTGGCTCGGGCAGGTTGGGCATGATCACCCAGTACTCCCGGCCGATCCAAAGCTGGCGGACGTCGACCTCGGCCATGTCGGCCAGGTGCTTGAATTCGGGGTGTGCAACCCATTCGCGCTGCGTCCGCTGCTCCTTCTGGGTGGCGCTTCCGAAGACATAGATCTCCGAAACCTCGGGCTTGATCGCCTTCAAGGCGACGTTCGCCACGCAAGGTCTGTCGCTGTTCAGGACGAACGCAGCCTTGTCCGAGGCCTTCGAGAGCATGTCACCCCGCGAGACCCACTCGAACGGAGCGCGCGGGACCGGCGTCTGCAGGAGGTGGTTTGCGTAGGAAATGCGAGGCCAACGCAGCGTGATCCGGCGTCCGCCGCGGGGCGGCTTGACCAGGGTGGGGCTGAACTCTTCCCAGGCCTTGCCGGATTGGAACACCTCCGCCGCCGGCCCCTTGGGGTATTCCAGATCGGGAAGAAGGCAGCGGACGT
Source organism: Bosea sp. ANAM02 (assembly GCF_011764485.1). Classification (NCBI taxonomy): domain Bacteria; kingdom Pseudomonadati; phylum Pseudomonadota; class Alphaproteobacteria; order Hyphomicrobiales; family Alloboseaceae; genus Allobosea; species Allobosea sp. ANAM02. The sequence continues at coordinate 1,882 of NZ_AP022849.1, forward strand.
CCTCCCGCAGCGTGCGTCCGCGGAAGGCCGACCGAATGTCGGTCTTCGGAAAGACGTCGCGGATCAGGCGCCATGCATTGCGCATCACCCGATCGAAAGCGCCGGAGCAGAAGCGGCAAACGAAATCCGGGTCGGCGGATTCCGGATCGTAGCCCCACTCCCGGAGGGTGTCGACATGACTCACGACGAGATACTTGTCGTGCTTCAGGCTCGGGATGCGCCAGATCTCGGTTTGCCCGCGGAAGAAGTGCTCATAGGCAACGTTCGTCCACCAGATGGTGTCCGTCGACAGCTCGTGCGCGCCCGAGAAGCGGTCTGCGTCGCCACCGGCGACCGCGTACCACCCCGAACGTGGGTCCTGTGGTTCGTCGAAGACCACAACACCGAATTTGCAGTCCTCGCTCTGCATTTCGCCTTCAATGCTGATGGAGATTCTGAACCAGGTTCTTCCAGACGGCGGGCTTGATGTTCCCGTACGGTCCGCCGGGGCCCAGCCAGTCGTCGACGATCTGAGGCATCATGTCCGTGCCGCGCTCCTTGCAATGCGGGCCGAGCAAAAGAAGCCGGTAAGGCGATAGGGATTCGATGCGCCGCTCATAGTCCTCGTCATTGAGCTTGAGCAGAGCATTCGCGAGATCGACTGGATCCGATGAACCGAGCCTTGCCTCGGCGAGCGCCTCCCTCGAACGGAAGCGATCCATGAGGACCTCCGCCGACTCGGCGATCTGCCGGGCAGACTGCTTCCGATCCTCCATTTCCTTGGGATCCGCGACCACCTTCTCGCAGTAACGACGCGCGACCAGGATCGTGCGGCACAGGTGCGACAGGTGAGCCTGCGAGATCTCAGGCAGATAGATGATAGAAGCCTCCCGACCCGCTCCGCGATCCTGACCCCAGAAGCCGATATGATGAACCGCATGGCAATGCATGCAGGTCGTCACGAGGTTATCCGGGCGATTGTCCGAGTGGTCGTCGTTCCGGTGGTGGACCTGCATGTAGTAGCCGCCCTTTGGAGAGCGGAACCCGCAGAAGCGGCAGCTGTCGTTGTCGCGGGCGCGAACCTGCGGCTTGACCATCTGGAACTCGGCGTCGGCGCCGCCGGACTCAGGGTCCGTGCCGCGCCAGTTCTTCGCCTTGACCGAGATGATGAGAGGCAGCGTCTTCATGCCGCTCACCGCTGGACGATGACGCCACGGTCGGTGATGACGATGAAGTTCTTCTCGTACTTCGAGACCTGCTTCACGACACCGCCGCTGTCGGGCAGCACGTCACCCGCCTTGACCTGCAGGGTGCTCCCTGAAGGAGCCTTGACCCAGGCGACACCGCGCGAGACGCCTTGCAGGGCCCAGCCAGAGAGGACCTCGGGCTTCAGGGGCACCTCGGTCGTCGGCTTGGGCATCTGGGACACGCCCCTGGCTTCGAGAACGCCCAAGCGCTCTTCCAGCCCCTTCGCACGCTGCTCCAGATCGGTGCGAGCGGTCGCGGCGGCGCGCAGCTGCTCCTCGAGGCGGTTGATCCGCTCGATCGTCGCAGTGTCGGGCTTCGCAGCAACCGGAGCGACCTGGGGCACCGGAGGAGGCAACGAGTTGGCGGCAGGCAGCGACGGGGGCGGCAGGCTCGGCGCCCCGCCGGCAGGCTGCGTGCCCTGCAGCGGCGGCAACTGCCCCTGCTGCTGCACAGGCCGCTGGCCAAACTGCTGGCCGACCGGCTGCGGTGCCCCGACCTGGACGACTGCCGGCTTGTCGAGGCCGATCAGGGGACCGATGTACGGCTGGATGACCTGCGTGAAGCTGAAATACAGCAGCGCGAGGCCGCCGACGCCGATGCCGGCATAGGTCGCGAGCTGGATCAGGCGCGCCTTCTTATCGACCGCCCCTTCCTCGCCCTCGTCGCCTTCCTCTTCGTCGCCGTCGCCATCGTGATCACCGTCCTCGTGATCACCGGCATCGTCGCCTTCGTCGTCGGAATGCGAGCCGGCACCGCGGTGATCCTCGCCGCGGCCCTCGTCCTCATCATCGTCACCACCGAAGCTGACGCGCTCATGTTCCTGGCGTGCCGGCGCGCGGCTGGCGGCCGGAACCTCCGCCTCGTCGTCGCCACCAAAATCGGAAGCCTTCAGCGGACGCGCGGAAGCAACGCCGCCGTCATCATCGAACGAGGGCTTCTCGTCCTCACCGCCGAATCCGCCGAACGCGTCCTCGGGCACGGCTGCCGGCTTGTTGGCCGCGCGCGAGGGCTTCCCCTGGATGGGGGCCTCGTCGATGGAGAGATCGATATCGGGCTCAAATTCCGGGCCAGATTTGGGGTCATTCCCGAAGCCGCCGAAATCGATCTCTTGGCCGAACGTATCGTCCCCGCCGCCCTTTTTCTCTGTGCTCATGATCACTGGTTCCCGTTCGGCAGGAAGAGAATGCCCACAGGCGTTCCGGACGCGACCTTCACGGTCGTCGGGCGGTTGCCGTAGGTCTGATTGAGGATCTGACCAGCCGCGCCAGCTGCGACGCCACCGGCGACGTAAAGCTGCTGGCGGGTGCTCAGCGCCGGGTTGGAGACGGTGACGCCCCCGAGCCCGATATTCGTGGTCTGGCCGGACTGACCGATCGCCTGCCCAAAGCCCTGTGCAAAGGCGGCAGCCGCGGTGAAGCCTAGGTTCGTCAGGATGTGCCGGTCGATGTCAGTGGCCAGCGCCGTGCCGATTTCCTTGGTATCGACGGCAACCGCATTGATCGTGACACTCTTGTTCACCTCGGTGCCGTCGCGAAGGTTCTGCACCGTCATCGTCTTGAACGACAGAACGAGCGCGTCACGCTTGGTCTCGAAAGACCCGATCAGCGTGGCTCCAGCGAACTCACCCTGGGCAATGCGAGCCAGAATGGGGCCGGGTGCATCCGAGTTCGCGGTCGACACCATCTCGGCGTAAAGGATCGTGCCGGCCAGAGGGAGCTTCAGACCGCTCAGAGGATCCACCAGCGAGGCAGCGCCCGCAGCGGCCGCCTGTGCCTGCGACGGACCCGGCTGGCTGGCGCCGGCGAGCACATTCTCCTTCGCGTAGTATTTGACGTCAGCCGGCCCGAACTGGATACGGGCGATCTGCTCCATCTGGCGCTTCATCAGCTCCGCGAGGCCATCGTCGACCTGGTTCACCGGGACAGCGGCGACGACCGGAGCAACCGGCAGGACCGGCGGCGCGATCACCGGGCGCACGACCGGAGGATCAGGTCGCTCAATGCCGTCGCCGTTGCCTTGGCGGTTGCGATCTTCGTTGGGCATATCGACCGGCGCCATCGGCTGCGCGACCACGGTCGGCAGCGCGCTGCGCCCTTCATTCGCCGCGCGCTGCTGGCGATCGCGATCCGCGTCGTCGATCATCCGGCGCATATCAGCGGTCGGGGCAGCCGAGCCCGGGACGTTGCGAACAGTGTTCGACGGCGAGCGAATGTCGGACGCAGGCGGCAGATCCCCGCCAGAGCTCACGAAATACCCAATGATCGCCACAGTCGCGACAGCGCCGATGACGACGAGGAACCGGCCGCCCCCCTTGACGGAGGAAGAGAGGCGCTGCCCGAGGCTTACTCGCTCCATGACAGTCGTTCCTTAGCGGCTGATGCGAACGTGGGCCGCCCGGCCGCCGGCCGAGACGATCACGACAGGTGAATCGACGAGGGTGAAGACGTTCACGCCAGACACGTTCGAGCTGCGCGAGGTGTAGGCGGGCGAGAGAATGTCGCCGCGTGTCCGGACGTAGAGCATGTCCTCGAAACGCCAGGCCTCGACATCAGGCGAGGTCGTCTTCATCCGGCGGGATCCTTGCGGTGGGACCCCATCGAGAAACTTGATCATCGTCGAGTCGTTGGTCGGCGCCAGACTGGTTGTGCCCACGATGTCCTGCGCGGCGTTCGGGCCGCGCGCATCGAGACGCACGTCCAGTCGGTAATCGACCTCCGGCTCCCCCTGCCTGATAGCCAGGGTGATCGGAACCGGGTGCCCGACCAGAGTGACGGCCAGATTGCCCGGAACCCACTCCTGGATGGCGTTGACGACGATGATGTTGGTCTTCCCATCCTCACCGGCGGACTGCGCGGCATAGGCCTGCGGATTGCCCGTCGTGACGGAGAGAACCGGCCAAGGCTGGCCGGTGATGTCGGAGAAGGTCATCGTCGAAACGATGCCCGGCTGCACGCGCAGCACAGGAGGCTCCTCACCAGGGCGGAGCGTCAGGCGGATGGCCCGAGAGACAGGTTTCCCGGGATTGAGCGGGGTCGCAATGCCGCGGCGGGTGTCATCCAGCCCCCGGCGGTACGTCTGGATCTGGCCCGGCGACATCGGCAGCGTCTCGCGGATCGCGCGATCAAAGGCCTGATCCCGCCGGTTCTGCGGGCTTGGCTGCGCGGGCTGAACAGGTGCGGGCGCGACGCCCTGACCAGGCGCCGGCGGCGGCGAAGCCAGCAGGAGCTGATCGACACCCTGCGCGAGACCGGGACCGATGGCTGCCACGAAGGCAAGCGCATGGGCCATGCCCCGGAATGATTGAGCAATGAAGCGGGTCACGGAGACTTACCTCGCGAAGATCTGCGCGATGCCGAGCCCGCGGGGGTTCTCGACCTCAGGACGACGGACAACAACAAGCTCGACGACGCGCGGCTCGCTGTTGCGCCCAGACACGTTTTCGTAGGTGAGAAGGAGGGGCAGCTCGATGCGCCAGCCATAGCGGCCGCCCTCGACGATGCCCTGGCTCACGATGACCGGGGCGCCCTGAGGGACCGCGGTGCTCGCCAGCTGCTCCTTGATGATGGTCGCGAGCACCTTCGAGCGCTCAAGAGCGTTCTGATAGCTCTTCCAGCCGGAGTCGGTGAACAGCAGGCGATGCTCGTTCAGCTGCGACTGGTAGTTCGCGAAGTTCAACGTGAAGGACCGAACGACCGAGTCGGTCGCCCAGTTCAGCACTTCGTTCGTCGTCTGGATCGGGCGCTCAAGAGGAATGACCTCCCGAATGCCGCCTTCCGGGTCCGTGGCGAAATAGCGAACCGGCACCGGTCGCATCCCAAAGAACACGTTCGCGACCACCGACAGTGCAAGAACACCGAAGGTGATGAAGAGCACGCGCAGCAGAAACTCATACCGCTCACGCGAAAACGCGTTGCGCGCGATTTCGGTCGCAGCCGCCTCGTCGTGATGCGGGCGTGCGGCGGACGCGTGGAAAGGAGCCGGGGCCTTGCGACCACCCGACTTGCCTTTTCCTTTATGCGATTCGTCGCGGTTCATGCTCGTCCTTCCATGACATCAAGGTCTGACGGATTGGTCGTTGAAGGCAAGAGGCCTTATTCCTTGACGCACCAAAAGTTCTCGATCACGTTCCTTCGATAGTCAATGAAAGTTGGGCGTATGACGCTGCAGGAAATTGCCCGCCGCCCCTGGACCGAGAGCGACAAGCGCGATCTGATCCGTTTCTGGGATTCGGTAGGGAGTATCTTCTTGATTTCGTTACTCATGGACCGTCCGGAAGGGGCGATCCAGACGGAAGCAAGTCGCCTGAATCTGCCTCGCCGCAGCGAGGAAAAAGGCCGCCACAGAAAGAAGTGGACGAGCGAGGAAGAATCGCGTCTGGAACAGGCCGTTGCGCAGTTCAAGGAGCCAGATGGAAGGATTCGAATCGTAGAGGTTTCCGAATCCCTCGGGCGCAGCGTCGACGCGATTGCGTCACGACTCGCAGACGGCTTCGACGACATCCGCGATTTCAGGAAGACGATTGCGTTCGATCGCGACGCTTTGTTGGAGAAGGCGGCTCAGCCTGCGGCCGCTGCGAAGCCTGTCGCGGATCGCCGAAAGCTTTCGATGATCCGCACCTGCCTTTCCTGCTCGAAACCCTTCCATTCTTCCGGCGCCGGCAACCGTATCTGCAAGCGCTGCTCGTCGATGGACGAGTCGGACTGGTACTGACGTCAGCGAGCTCAGCCCGCCAGCGCCATCTGCGGGGCCGTCGTCGGCCCTTCCAGCTTCATCGTGTGCGCCGGGGAGCTCGTTTCTCCGAGCAGAAGTACACGCGTCATCGAACCGACGCGCCACGCCAGGCTCATGTTCCGAGGCCGGTAATGCAGCTCTGACTGTGCTGCTCGGGCGAGATATCCGATCGCCGCATCGGCGGCTTCCGGAAGCGATCCAGCCAAGCGCATGAGGGCCATGGCGCCTGCCCGATCGAAGTTCGAAACCAGGTCGCGGGCAGTCCTCACGATCTCTGTCGAAGCCGCAGAACGCGAGCGGAAGCGAGGTCCAGCGCCTTCGCCGAGGCGAAAGGCCACATCTCCGCAGGACGGAGCCCTGACGCGCTCGCGAGCCAGCGGAACCGAAGCCGCGCGTCCGAGCCAGCGCTGTAGCCCATAGTCGGTCACGACCTCTGCCTCCGGCATCCGGCCCACCTCGACGAGCCAGGTGCGCAGGCACAGCTCGAACTCCGCGGCGGCTTCCGCGATCAGAGTGCGATCGTCGAGCCGGACCGACTGGGAGAGAAGGACCTGCCCAGGATGAGAGGCCGGCCAAAGCGTCGTGAAGATGCGATCGCACGCGATCTCGATATCGAAAGTCCCAACACGCGTGCCCGCGTGCTTGATCTCCCCCGCTATCAGGGAAAAACCGAACGCCTGGGCGATTGCCGCGTAGCGATTGATGACGTTGCTGCTCATGTTCAAGCTCCTCGCTTGAGCGTGGCCGCCGACGATGAAAGGCACAAAATGCGGGGCAATCGGTGGACGACCGGCGTAAGCCGGAGCGGCAATCCTTGAGGCTACGGCATCCTTGCAGGAGAATGTCGCATTCCATCCCGAGGCGCTCGATGCTCACGCAACTCTTCGATTTCAAAGCCAGGATCCGCCGCGGCGAATTCGCCGCCCGGATGGTCTGCGCTCTCTTGGCTGTCGGCATCGGCAACTGGTCTGTCGGTCATGGCATGGCCCAGTTGCAGACCTCTGGATCCCAGACCATGAACATTCCGGGGCTCCTCGGAGCTGCGCTGCTTTGCTCCGGCCTGACAGGCGCGCTCGCTGCAATAATCTGCCGAGGCCGCGATATCGGGCTGAACGCGCTTCAGACGATCGCGCTCGCTATGCTGCTACCCGCTCTCCCTCTCGCCCTGCTTGGCGAAGCAGGCGAGGGGGCCGGCGCTCTCATTCAGGCTGCTGTGCTGTGCATCTTGCTTGCACTGCCTACTCGCAAGGGACGGAGCTCCCTGGCCAACGCAGCGCACGAAAATTGACGCGCTGCAAAATCACGGATTGACTCCAAGGATTGAGCAAAGGATCGTCTCCACTGTTCTTAGATCGTCGGCGTCGCCGGCGCCACCAATGGAGATTCCAGCGTGTCCACCACTGCCGAAATGACCGTCTCTGATCGCGTCAAGAAGGTCATCATCGAGAGCCTCGGCGTCGAAGCCGACCTCGTGAAGCCCGAGGCGCGCTTCAAGGAAGACCTCGGTGCCGACTCGCTCGACCAGGTCGAGTTCGTGATGGCGCTCGAAGAGGAATTCGACATCACGATCCCGGACGACCTCGCGGCCGAGACCGTCGGCGAGCTGACGAAGCAGATCGAGACCATTCGCGGTCACTGATCTCGCTAAGCTCTTATAACGGCGTGTTGATATCGCCCGCTACTTCTCAGTAGCGGGCGATATCATTTGGGACGTAGGGTCGCCACGAGCCTTATGCGGTGGAGCGAGGCGCCCCACCGCGCAAGTCCGCACTTACGCCTCAAGCGGCACATCCCAGTAGAGCCAATCGAGCCAGGTCTTGTGAAGGTCCGGCACCGGGTAGCTCCTTCCGATCTCCCGTATCTGGGCGACCGTCGGCGCATACGGCTTGCGCCGCAGGACCATCCCCGCCTCCTCAGGCGTGCGATTGCGCTTCCGGGAGTTGCACGGGCTGCAGGCGAGAACGATGTTCTCGGCCGTCATCGGCCCGCCACGCGAACGCGGCTGGACGTGGTCGAAGGTCAGTTCTTCCTTGGCGCCGCAGTAGCAGCACTCGAATCGATCCCGAACCGAGATGTTCCAGCGCGAGAAGGCCGCCGGGCGGTCAAGGTCGACATACTGCCGAAGCATCAGCACTGACGGCAGATGCATCTCGAAGGACGGACTGCGCGCGACCTCGTCGTAGTGCGCGAGCACCTGAACGCGATCGGCGATGACGGCACTCACAGCGTCCTGCCATGACCACAGCGACAGCGGGTGGTAGCTGAGCGGTCTGGCGTCGGCGTTGAGGACGAGGGCCGGGAAATGGATGGCCATGGTCGTTCTCTCTCAGGAATATCGGGGAGGGGAGCCGATCATCCGGCTCCCCTCGACTACTCAGCCGCCTGCATCGCCGGCGGGACGCGCAGGCCGCGGGCCTCGGCGAACGCAAACAGCGCTTCGTGGCCAGCGAGCCGATGACGGGCGTCGATCACGAACACGCCGTCCTCACGGATCACCGAGTAGCCGCGAGCGCGGATTGCCGCGATCGTGGCCTCCAGCGGATCCGCCTCAGGCCGCTTTGCGCCGCGCTCCGCGAGGAAGCGCGCGACCTGGTCGGCCATGCCGGCGCTCAGTGCCAGAGCCGCATCGCGTCCGGCGTCCTTCCCGCGCGGAGCAGGAGGGACCCAGCCGAAGTTGCTCTTGCCCGGCTTGCGGATGACCTTGGCCGGCGCGTGCACCGGTGCCTGGACGGGCACAGGAGCCTGGACAGGCTTCGGGACAGGCGCAGGCGCTGCGCGAACCGCAGGAGCCGCCACACGGGGCTCGACGGGCCGCGGCGCCGCCCTCGGCACGACACTGGGCTTCGCAGCAGCTGCTCGGGGAGCAGGCTCCTTCACCATGACCGTCTCGATGCGCCGCACGGGCACGGTCGCGGCCGCCGCGAGCCGCACCATCTCCGCCTTCAGCTCGCGCTGAGTGGGCGCGCGCGGTGCCGGCGCCGCGGCCGCCACCAGCCGAGGAGTCGCCGCGGAGGCCGGAGCGCGCATCGGCTTGATCGGCTTCGGCCTGGCGACGGGCCCGCGCACAGCGGCGACGAAGGCAACCCCAGCCTCGTCAGCGACCTGACGGAGGATGCGGACGTCTCGCCCGAGCGTCTTGGAGGCAACCGTGATCGACATGCCACCGCGGGCTGCCGCGACGATCTCAGCGCGCCCAGCTGCATCGAGCGCACGACGACGGCGCTTGGGAGCAATCATCGCGTGCTTACGGGCCTGCACCTGGATCGCACGAAGAGTGCGCCCGAGCTCGGCCGCGATGGACGCAAGGGCGTTCCCGCCGTCACCACGCTCCTCGATCAGAGCCCGCAGCTGCGCAAGCGCCTCCTCGGTCCAGGCATTGTCGACAGCGTCGGGAAAGCGAATCCCGAGCGCGTAGACCTTCGCCAGGACCGAGCCGCGATCGCGACCGGTCGTCTCGACTGCCTCGTCAAGGTTCGCCGCAGTGCGAAGCTTTTCCACGTCCGCCTCGCTCCAATGGCGAGGTGGACGCAGCGCGAGCTCCACGACCTTGGCGCCCACCCCGGACTCGGGGCGGCCAAGGAGAGCTGCCAGCTCGGCGTTCGAGATCTTCGGATCGCGCGAGAAAGCCTCGCGAAGGCGCGCAAGCTGCTCCGGCGTCCAGTCGTGACGGCGGTTCGGCTTGATGCCCAGGTGCTCCAGCTTCCAGCGGACAGAGGTCTCCGTACGCCCAAGCTCCTCAGCGACAGCGCGGATCGTCAGCTCGCCGGCCTCGACGAGCGCGACGAGGCTCTCCACCTCATGCGGCGCCCATTCGCGGCGATCCATGATGAGGGCGTCGATGTTGCGGAAGCGCGCGTAGACGGCGCCGGTGGTGCGTCCGACGCGCGATGCGATCTGGGGCGTGCTGAGCCGCTCGTCGCGACGGAGGCGAACGATCTCGGCGTCGAGTTCAGGGGTCCAATCTGCGCCGTGCATGGGCTCGGCTCCTCGCTTCGGGTGCATCTGTCCCGGGGCGAGGATCTCGAACGTGCTGGCGTTCAGGGATCTGGAGCGACCGGAACTTGGGGGTCCGGTCGTGGTGTCCTCAATCGGCTATTGGCTCGATCGGGCTTCACTCATGATCCGGAAAGGGGTGCCTTCGGTGACCACTGGGGACTGCGACTGCAGACCCAAGCATGACGGCGAAAGGCAATAGGCTTCACGTCCCCGCCAATTTCTTTTGGCGAAGTCCGACATCGACGTACCGATGTGGAATGTGTGGGCCACTTTTCCGGAATCCTTGAGGATCAACGAGAGGGAGAGATACGCGCAATCCTTGCGACCGACAAGCCGCGTCCTACCAAATGGTCAGGTCCGTGGTTCGAGCGCAACAGCCGCACAGCGTGATATCAGGCAAGCGCGGAACGAATGGCGGCGTCGAAGTGCTGCTGGCAGAAGGCGAGAGCGTCCTCGATCCTGGCACCGACGTGCCGGCGGTTTTGCATCTCGGCACGGGGCAGTGCCGGCAGGATGGCGTACGCCTTCCCGCCCTCCTCCCAGGCGACGAAGCGGCCGATCACGCAATCAGCGAACTGCGTTTCCTGCCCGTTGGAGACATCCAACTGCCAGGGCAGGCTCTTGATCTGGATTTCACCGGCTGACATCTCGCGCCTTTCAGAAGCTCGGCAGCGGGGCCAGCGCCTCTTCAGGCTCCGCCAGCTCCTCAAGCTCAGACTTCAACGCCGCGACCTGCTCGTCGAAGAAGCTGACCTCGGTTCCGCGCCGGCTCTTGAGCTGCTTCAGTTTCGCCTTGCGACGAGAGATCTCCAGCTCGACCTGGGCGATTTCTTCATCGATCCGGCGACGGCTCAGGCCGACAGCGACAAACTCGGCCTCGACGGAAAGCCGGCGCCGCGGCACGACAACATCCCGAAGCAGCAACTGGGCCGCTTGCACGATCGCCGGAGGAACCGCCTCTTTGCGGGCATCGGCATTCATCGTGTCGACCGTCACCCATGAGAAGCGGTCGCGAGACCAACGGCCGGTAAAGTCGACGCGCAGGCGCATCCCGTTGACGTTCAGCGGAGGCAAAGCCGGCCCGCCGTCGACGAGGTTCGTCACTCGCACCAGGCGCTGGGGCTTTGCGGTGAAGATGACGGTTCCCTCGGGAAGTTCGACACGATGGACGAAGGGATTCGCGCGGCGGGGCGCCGGTGCTTCTCCCAACGCAGCAAGGATTTTTTGAACCGATGAAGGATTGCGTGCTCGTTCCATGATCAGGTTATGGATCCTCGGGCAAACAGGCACAAGGTCCTTCTAGAGCGAGAGCGTGGCCAATCCCTCGTCATATGCAGGCTCGATGAACAGTTGGGGGTAAGCCAACCTGGTCGCGGCAATCTGCAACGCCAAATGATCCGCGAGCTGCTCCGAGCTGGCGTCCTGTGCATGGACGCGAGCATGCTCCTCCATCTCGGCTTCCAATCTGGTTACCGCGCTCACGAATTCCTCAAGCCCCACGGTCTCAGCAAGGAAGCCGCGGGCCGCGCGAAAGGCGTCGATTCGCGCCCGCGCGGCCTTTGCATTCATCCCCCCTTCGCCGGTGGCGGTCACATTGGCGGGCAATACGAGCTTCTGGATTTCCTGAACAGGGGAGGGCGCCAGAATGAGGATCGCGAGCATGCGAGCCGCCATTGTGTCATCATTCGACTTTGGCGCCTCACCGATTATCTCCGGCAGCAGCGGGGAAAGCTCGATCTCGACGGTCTTCTCAGGCTTGAAGGGATGGAGCTCAAACGGATTGCGCGGAACGCGCTGCCGGCGCTCCGCTACCATCTCCGCAAGCTCACGCGCGAATTCGAGCGCCTCAGCCTTGGCGGCAAGCGGAAACGGAACAGCCAGACTCATCCGCTGGCGATGGGGCGCCAGCTCTCGTTGCGACCTGGCTCGCTGCACGCTGAAGTCGAGGCTGACGCTGATGTGCCTGTGCTCTCCGGGTGCTCCGAGGCTGACGAGCAACACCGGGGGCTCGCACGGTACAAGAACTGTTCGACGCCTCACGTCGATGACAGCGCCGCGAAACGCCATCTCCAAGGCCGCAGCGATGCGGTCTCGATCGTCGCGCACTACCGTGCCTTCCGGCTTGCCAAGCTCATTTGCGCCCGGCGTCGTAAAGGCGATCGGCGAGGCGCTCCAGTCGGCCCCGACAAGCTCGCCAGCCTCGTTGAGGTCGCCTGACCAAAAGAGCTGTCCGTCGACCATGCGGTAACGCGAGAGCTCAAACCATCCGCCTTTGAAAGCGGGTGTGCTGGAGATGTCGCTACGCTCATCGACCCGCAATGCGATCCGATCAGATGCCTTGAACGGAATCGGATGCTTTGCCCGCTTCCGAAGGAGATCCAGCGAGTAGGTGAAATCGACCCAGATCGCGCCCATTAGAGCATGCCCCCGGGCTGCGGCTTCACCGCAGCGTCGAGGTCACGGCGCAGGCCGATTATCGAGCTCGCCCGGCCAACTCGCTCGATAAGCTCTCCGAGCCCTGGCATTCGGCCGAGCGCGCCTCGCAACGATGCAGCGAACTCGGCCCCTGCCGCGAATAGGCCTTCAGGCTGGCCTGCCTCGTCGGCCTCGAGGAACGAGACCCACGCCTCTGCCGACCTGTCGTCGAGCGAGATCATCTCAACCTGGGAAACGAGCTTCCGCAGCTCGTCTGCATAAACCTGCGCGGTCACCGCGACCTCGTCGACCAGAAAGGGCATCGTGCTGAAACGCTCGGCCTGGGCCTCCGCGTCCATCATCGGTTCGAACCGCTGGCCCGTCGTTGCGGCGAAGACCTGGGCCGCCTCATATGCGTCCTCAAGCTGATTGACGTCGAAGAAGGTGCCCAGGCGCCCGTCTACGAGCATACCCGAAGTCATGTCGTTGCTCTCGTCGCTCGTCCGGAGATCCGGCGCCCGCGGCGTCACCCAGCAGCGCCGCACGGCCCAGCTTCCGGACCTAACGCCAACATGCCAACCAAGCGTACCTCGTGAGAAATAGACCTCGTCGCCCATCACGAGAAAGCGCCTCGATGTCATCTCCCGAATTCTGTCTTCGGCATTCTGCAGCACCGTCGGATCGATTCCGGGCTTCGAACGGGCCTGCATGTAGATGCGGCCACGCTCGGGCTCGTGGAACGGTGAGAAAAAGAGGTCCTTCTTGTTGTCGACATCGCCGAAACGGCTGTTGAAGCCGCTGAGGGTCGGGGAAACGAGCGCATACCAGCGGCCGCCCCAGGCGATGAGTGCCGGGCCGCCCGGAACCGCTCCCTGGAGCTCGCAGCGATCGATGCGCGGCACCTCGACGTGGAGAGGGTGTCGTGCCCAGCGCGCGGTCACGGCACCACGCGGCGCGCGGTTCTGCGCGTAGATCGATGACTGGGTGTGCAGGGTGGCGGTCGATGGCATGACGCATCATTGCCAGGCTGGCCGAAAACGACAAAGCCCTAGAGGGATGCAGCCCCCAGCCATTCGGTAACGCCGCCGGCGGCCGCAACGAGCGGAGCGATCAGACGCGGCGGCTGCAAGGTCGGCTGCTTCCGGCACTCCGCGGCGAAAATTGCGGACGAGTCGCGGATGCGGCGCTCAAGGCGTGCGCATGCAGCGGCAAACCGCTCTGTGCGACCGGCGTCGGCGGCCACCCAGTCAGAAGGCGCAATGCTTGGGTTTCCCCTCAACTCGCGGGGAACTGCGGGGTCAACTTGGCCGAAGCGCCGGGCGTGGGCGAGCTGCCCGAGATAGGCGGCCTCGATTGGGCCGCCCTCGGTGCCATCACGGGCCGTATTGGGCGATGTTGACGACATGCTGCCCCTTTGGGGTCTTGATGGTCGCGATCAGCCAGGTCTGGTTCTCCAGCACATGGTCGATGCCGCAGCGGGCCAGGGTCTCGTAGTGAATGAAGATGTCGTCCCCGCCCTGGGGATCGAAGAAGAAACCGAAGCCCTTTTCCCATTTGAAGAACTTCAGCATCGCCGGAAACATCGGCGACACCGCGCGCTGCTCTTCGGGTTCGGCCGTCGAAGCGTCGAGCGAGTGAATGCGGGCGACCCGCAATCCACGATTCGTCCCCATCACCTCGCAGTCGAGCGTCACTCCGGGCAGGAGTGAATCGAAGGAAATCGAGTCGGGGACGACGTTCCCATGGAGCATCGCGTCGACATTGCGGCCGGAGATCGTCACGAAGCCATAGCCGCGAACAAGGTCGTACCACTTGATCCGGCCAGCCACGCGCTCACCGCAAGGCATCGGGAAACCCGGTGCCTTTGCGGAGTCGTGCTCCTCTGAGGCGACTGCGTAGTTCATGCTGCCGTAGACTCGTTAGCTGGGTCGCGATCGGGTTCGAACGCGTTCACAAGGATGGTTAGTCAGAGGTCGGGAGGCAGGCAAGGTCCGTCGTCACAATCCTTGTCTCAATCCACTGACCTGTGCCCTTTTTAATTTCCTCCTCAACGGTGTGGCGCATTCCCCGCTTCCGCGTAGGATGGATGGACGATTCCAAGAAAGCGGTTCGATGAAGGTCATCACCACACTGTTTTGCGAGAAGGCCCTTAAGCTCCACAACGGGCGCAGCCAGCTCGTGGGCGTGATCCCCGGCCGGGCCGAAATGACCTCCGCTCCTGTCGGAGAAGTCCTCCCGCTGGACGCCGTTATCTGGCTCGATCGCGCCGAGAGGGGCGACGTGAGGTGCGAACTGCGCATCGAGTCGCTTGCTGGCGACATCTTGGCCGTAAAGCAGGTCTCCCTTTCCTTCAGCGGTCATAGCTGGAGCGAGCTCGTTATCACCAACATTCCCCTCGCTCGGGTCAGGCGCGGGGGCGTCGTTGTGAAGCTGAAGGAGACAGGCGGCCAGTGGGTCGAGGCTGGTCGACTGGAGGTGACGATCACCGCGCCCCTCATCGACATGGAGCCGCTGGCTCACCGACTTAGCGCGTAAGCGCCATCGCGTCCCGATGGCGTTCGAGGCGATCGAGAAAGCCTGAACGGAAGTTGAGATTTTTCGACATGCTCGCGCGTCGGAGAAACCCTGAGGTAGCTCGGGCCGACAGCGGCTTGCCGGGGTGCTCCAGGAAGCGAGAGAGCGGTGGACGAGCTACCCAATGCGGGAACGAGGAGATCTCAACCTGCATGCGCCCGCCAGCGCTACCGAAAGCTGCCTTCGGCCATCGATCCTGAAAAGGGCGGCAGCGCGAGCGATCAAGGGCGCCTGGGTTCACGATACGGTTCGCGACCCAGCCAGCGACGGGCACGCACATTGCGTTGCCGATCGCGAACCATCGAGAGGCTTCTCCGCCGACCGCTTCAGCTGGCTTCGTCCAGTCGACGGGGAAGCCCTGAAACCGCTCGGCGTCTCGGATGTCCGGGGTCACGACGTTGCCGTCAGGCATGATAACGGCCGGCGCCGAGCAGAGGCCAATCGTCGATCCGCTCTTCAGCGTGGGGATCGCATCCCGCACCAGGCCAAGGCCATTCCTGCCCTCGGTCCAATAAAAGCCGTGCGCTGCCGCAGTGAAGTCGGGCGGGTCCTCGGGCGCCCGTGCTTCATCCGCAAGGAGGATGTCGGCGGGGTCTGTCCCTTCCCGCGTTGCGAGCAGGATCACGCGTTCTCGCCTCTGAGGCACGAAGGACCTCGCGTCCACGACCCTATAGGCCCAGCGATAGCCTCTTTCCTCGAAGGCTTCGGCAAGCCGGGCGATCGCTTCCCCTCGCCGCAGCTTCAGCATGAAGGCGACGTTCTCCAGCAGAACAGCGCGCGGTCCAGCCTCGTCGATCAAGCGAAAGACGTGGGAAACAAGGCCGGACCGCTCGCCCTGGATCCCTGCCTTCTTGCCGGGAGCGGAGAGATCCTGGCAGGGAAAGCCGGCGCAGAGGAGGTCGGTCCGCGGTACCGAGGGGAGGGTGGTGACGTCATCGTGGAACGCTACGCCCGGAAACCTGGACTTCAGGACGGCAGCAGGCGCGGCGGCCTTTTCGCAGAGAAGCTCAACCTCGATACCGGCCCGCGCGAGGCCAAGATCGAAGCCGCCAATTCCGGCAAAAAGGGAGACAGCTTTCACAATGAGGCCCGGCGATCCGTATCCATCCGGAAACCATCAGCCGAGCCAAGGATTGCCACAACGATTCTTGTATCTGGATTGCGAAGAATGCGGGGATAGCCCGCTTGTCTCATGCCAGCGCGGGGCTCATCCTGGCGCGAGAGGTTTTCATGTCCGGCCAAACGATCATCATCGACGTCCCGCTGACCTATGGGGTCGTACTCACTCCGAAGCGGCATCGCTCGGAGAAGGAGTTCTATGTGGTCGAGCGTGTGCCGGTTGCTTTTGGCGTCTTCGACGACGAGACGGCTCCTGTGTCAGCGACGTTCGAGGGCATCTACGGCCTCACCGCGACCCCGCACGGCGGGATGCTCTCGATGCGCTCGACCGAGACGTCCCATTATCGACCCGCAGGAATCGATGACGGCGTCCCGAGCAGGCTCGATGACTTTCGCGCCTATCTCGAAGGCGGCTCCCACTACGCCTCTGGTGGCTCGCACATGCTTGAACGTTCAAAGCCCTTCGGCGAGCTCCCTGAGGGCAAGGTCGCTCGCGACAATCGGGATGAGCGCCTCGCGGAACTTCGCCGGAAGCTGTCTCGATATGCCGTGATCGGTGAAACCGTGCATGAGGAGATGCAGGAGC
Source organism: Bosea sp. ANAM02 (assembly GCF_011764485.1). Lineage (NCBI taxonomy): Bacteria > Pseudomonadati > Pseudomonadota > Alphaproteobacteria > Hyphomicrobiales > Alloboseaceae > Allobosea > Allobosea sp. ANAM02. Next base: position 18,530 of record NZ_AP022849.1, read on the forward strand.
CTGTCTTCCACATCAGGCATCGCGAGCGCGGACAGCCATTCAAGGCCGACGTTGTGCTGATGGGCCAGATCCAGGGCCAGGTCCGTTCAGACCGGACTTTCGGTCTCCTCGATGCCGAACGTCTTCGCGATCAGCTCCGTCTCATGAACAACGGCGACGTAGCGGACATCGCCGGTTCTGTCGTGATTCTGAGGCCTGACCTTCTGCGGTATCTGCACGACGAAGAGCCGCGGATGCGGAGCTACATCACGAGCTTTGTCTCTTCGATGAAGCTCAGCCTGGAGCGATCCGTCGACACCGCTCCGCTGGAATGGTTTCAAGGGTACCGGAACCTCAAGGCGGTCGCCGATGGTCCGATCGAGGACGCTGTCGAGGCGCTGCGAGAGCTCGCTACCACGATGCAGGCGACCGAGGCCGGCCGCACCCTCAACTCCACTTCTCTCCAGCGGCTTGATGATTGGGACCGCTTTGTCTCGTCGCGCTCGGCCGTAGACGACCTCTCGCGCGCTTTCGGAGCCTGATATGACCCTGGCCCCTCGGATCATCGACATCCCCGTTGTCTACGAAGTCGAGCACCTCCCGCCCCGGCACCGCAACCCCCAGCGCAAGTTCATCCGCGAGAGCGTTCAGATCGCAATCCGGGTTCTCGATGACGAAGATGCTCCGGTATCGTTCAGGGTCAGTCCGAACGCCTACGGGCTCCATGCGGCAAAGACCGATGTCACCGAAATTCGCACCGTCGATAGGACGCATTGGCGTCCGCTAACCAAGGGTTGGTCCGGAGACGACTCCGAGCTCACGGCTGACTACGTCATCGCTGAAATGATCGAGGGCCGGCGGGAGATCAATCGCCCCGGGCTTTCTGACTGGATGCCCAACTCGGCCGTCGGCCCTGAGGAGATCGCAGCCGGGCGCTTGATCGAGTCGGGGAGGGAGGCTGCCATCGCCAACGTCATGGCGATGGCTTCCAAGTTGATCATCGTCGGCGATCGCATCTACAAGCCCACCTCCGAGCCGGTCTGGGAAATCGTCGAGTTTCACGGCGGCGCCTTCATCAAGGCGACGAATATCAGCGCCGTGAAGGGAACCCCGTCGGCTGAATCGGTCTTCCCGGCATTCTTCTACGATCGCGCCATAGAGCAGCTGTTGGCGTCCGGCGTGAGGCGTCGAAGCATCGACAACGGTGAAGCGGTCTCTGGCAAGATCGAGGTCGTTCGACCTGACCTGGTATTCTACCGCCACGACGAGACGCCGCGCTTTCTGGGTGAGGCGAAGTACGCCTTTACCGAGGCGCGCAGAAAGATGGGCGATCAGATCGACAGCATCACCGCCGTCCAGCTGGAAGCCTACCAGGCGTTCTCTGCGACGATCCGCGACAACGCAGATCCGCACGAGATTGCCACGCGCTGGCGCGTTCTTGTTGACACCGTCGCCGACACGGAAACCTTTGGGCACTTCTGCAAGAGCGCACACCGCTCTCTCGAAGCGTGGGATCGCTACGTGGCGGATGTGGCGGCCGAGCAATCCCTGGGTCTCCTGGCATGAGCTCTGAGACCCCCGAGCACTCGAAGACCGTGGTGTGGCTGCCTGCTCCCAGCACCATCGAAGTCATCAAGCGCGGCTGCCGCGTGCCGAGCGAGCACACAGTTGTTGACCTGAAGCCGATTGCACTCCCGGATCTCAGCGAGGATGAAGCTCCGCTTGTCGTCGAAATCCAGACTTACGCTCGCTTCGAACAGGTCCAGCCTTATCGCCGGTGGAATGGCGATGCCTGGCGGCCGCTCCTGAATCCCAACTTCGAGCACCTCACAGTCGAAACCGCCGGCACCGCGATCACCGCCGCGATCCGAGATGTTGCGTCCAATTTCTACAACGCTAAGCGGACGTTCCCCGAGTTTCCCTTCGACGAGCAACCCCTCGCCATCGATTCCAGGGGCAAATTCGGCGAGCCGATCGAGCTTGAGAAGGCGCAACTGCGAGAGACGGTGAAGGAGAACCTGGATGCGGCGAAAAGCGCCGCGGCACGGGTTCGCCAATCGCTAATCGTGATCGACAACCGTGTCTATATCCGCGCGCCGGAGCCGCTCCTGGCGTACAACCCGACACCGACGTCAGGTATCCTGCGCGCCGACTATCCGACCTATCAGGGCATCTCCCAGTCGGGGACACGGTCGGATTACAAGCCATGGCTCTCCTTCCGCATGAACGAGATGCCCCTCATCAAGGCGCTTTCGAGAGCGATCGCGTGTCCGATCAATCCCTCCTTCGGTGAGATCCGCTATTGCCACGACGATTTCGAGGACCAGGGCTTTTTTGGCTGCAGCGCCGAGACAGGGCTGATCGAGATCGGTCATGGCCTGGTGAGCGCAGGGCGCCAGACGATCGGCTTTTTCCCCGATGCTTCCCTTGACGCGTTCAAGATCCTTCGCAGGGCAATCGAAGGCACGACCGCCCGACCCACCTCCCGGGAGGTTCTGGCTGTGCCGGTGGAAAAGATCTCAAGCATTTCGGAGGCAATCATCGCGCTAGGCGAGTCGACGAGGGGCTTCAGGCCAACCTCGACAACGACCACGGAAATGCTTGCTGCCGTTCGCATGGCTATGCGACGCGAGCGCGTCCGCCTGGAACTAGCAAACGCCCCGGAGCTCGCAGATCTCTCGATCTGAGGCTCAGCGCGCCTCGCCGTCGGCGTCGTGCTTTGCTCGCCAAGCAACACGTCCGGAGCGGAAGGCGTAGGCCGCGGCTACGACGTCGTCGACGCCTTCGAGCGCTTTCTTCCCCCCGCGCGCCTTCGAGACCTCGTCGACTAGGCGATCTTCGAGCTCCTCGTGGAGCTCGATGGCGCCTGCGAACGGGATGTGCCCGATCCGCAGTCCGTTCGCGACCAGGCGCCGCGACACGAGCAGGCAGCGGTGGCATTGAAGAGGGTCTCGTTCCGAGCAGACGAGAACAGGCCGGCCTTGCTGGGCAAGCTCCGTCACGCGCTCGATCCCGCGAGCAAATTCAGCTGTTTCGGCCATAAGCGGATAGCTCGCGATGCCGTCAATGACGAGCTCTTCCCGTGACGGACGTCCTCCCAAGAAGCGGCCGGCCCAGCGATATCCGAGCCCAGCGCGCGGCGCGGACACCGTGAGCGCGCTTTGCTCGAAATGAGGGTTCCAGCGCGACACCGGATTGGTCCGCACGTCGACGAGCTCGGTGCCGCCGGCCGCGCGAATGGTATCGAAGAAGACCTCGATCGGATGGTTCGAATGCCCGATCGTGAGAATGTCGTAGGCCGCCATGGTCGCTCCAACAAGGATTGCCGGAAGCATCCTTGAAAATGACGCAAGATGCCAAGGTCCGGGCGCCTCTGCCCGGTGGATGGTGGTCGGTTTCGTCACCTCGGGCTAACTTCGGGCCTCAGGAGATCTCCGTGCGCAAAGAACTGTACCGACTGCCGTTGCCTCACCTGCAATCGGTGCTCCGCAAGCGCCATCGGAATGCCGAGAGCGTCATCGCCACGGATTCGCACCCGGTCGAGCTCGCCACGGTGAGCGCGGAGGAGGCTCCGGTCTATCTCTCCATGGACACGCATTCACAGCCGGAAACCTACCGGATCTGGGACAACCGGACCTGGCGTGCGGTGTCGGTTCGGCGGAAGCCCGTTGCTATCGCCGATTTCGGACGCGCGATCCTGCAGGAGCTCAGCGAGAACCTGGCCTCCCTCCAGGGGGCGACCCTGCTCAAAGCGCGCTCAACCTTCGCTCCGGAAGTCCCGTTCTCAACCCACGCACTCCGCGCCAGCCCAGCTCGTGCCCTAACCGGACCGAGCGGCACGATGATGCTGACCCAGGGAGGCGACGTCCGGGAGTTTCTTGAGCGATCCGTCGAGGATCTCGCAGCCGTGCGCGATGAGCTTGAGGCGAACACCCTGATCGTCGCCGGCGAGGTCTATCGCGCAGCGCGAGAGCCGTTCCTCCACATCGATCAGACCGGCCTCATCACACTCGCAACCCCGACGTCTGATGAGGACGAACGGTATGGCCACATGATCTCGATTGGAACCGCGTCAATCGACCCGATTTTCGCCTTCTCCCCGAGCAAGTTCGACGAAATCACTCATCTGAAGGGCCACCTCGAGGCCATTTCTGAGTTCGGGCGCTTCGCCAAACGCGATGCCAGACAGCCCACCTACCATCTCAACGTCGAGGATTTCCCCAACGGGCCATACGGGACTGACGACAGGTGGTGGCTGCTGGCCAGGGCGCGCGGCCTTCAGCTGCTCGCCGCCGATGTTATCGGAACGCTCCCGGACACCGCGCTCCACGCCTTCATGGACTACCGGGCGACCCTACGCGCCTACCCGTCCGACGTCACCGCGGCGGCCGCATCCATGACCGCAGATGGCGCGGAGGAGATCTCCGCCGCAATCATCTCGTTCAGCGCAGCCCTACTGGAAGAGCCCGACCTGAAGCTTTCAAGGCGCGGGCCCATGCTTCGGAATGCACTCCTCGCCTGCAAGGCGCGCGAAGAGATTTTCGGCCCGCTGGTTCCGCCAGATCTCTCTCTACTTAGTCTCTGAGTTCCTCCCCGGAATCTCCGAGCGGGTGAAGATCCAGGACCATCCTCTGTCGACGGCTGATGTCGACATGCGTGTAGATTTCGGTCGATCCTAGATCGGCGTGACCGAGCATCTCCTGGATGACGCGCAGGTCTGCTCCGTTAGCGAGGAGATGGGTTGCAAAGGCGTGACGGAGCTTGTGCGGCGAAAGCAGTGCCGGCCTTCGGAGCCCGGCATCGAGCGCCGCTTGCTTGACGTCCTCCAGCGCCGATATCCGTGTCAGCGGCTTGCTGGCGTCACGGACCGCGTGGAAGACCCATTTCTCGGAGGCGACGCCGTACGCTGCAACCGCCTTCCGCCATCGCATAATCGCCTCGACCGCCCGAGCGTGCATCGGCACCAGTCGCTCCTTATCGCCCTTTCCCCGGACGTAGAGCATCCGCGCATCGCTCCGGAATGCCTTCCACGGCAAGTTCACAGCCTCACTTACCCGCATACCTGATGCATACAGCGTCTCGAAGAGCGCGGCGCGGCGCGCGAAGCTCGCGTGCTGGAATGGCGTGGTCGACGTGTCGGCTGCTCTTGCGTGTGCGGTATCGAGCAGCTGATCAACCTCCTTCATCGACAGGACAAGCGGAAGCGCCCGCCGGCGCTTCATGGGTTCCAGTAGCGTGGTGGGGTCGCTCGTCGAATGGCCTTCAGCAACCATGAAACGGTGGAGATTGCGAACGACAGAGCGCTTCTTCGCGAGGGTAGCTTCAGCGAAGCCGCGCTCGATTAGGGACCCGAGATAGGCAGTCACATCCTCGCGCCGAACGTCGAAGAGAGTGAGCCCCTGCTTCGCCAACCAGGTTAGGTAGGTCTCGATGTCGTCTGTATAGGTGTCGATCGTCCCGAGCGAGCTCGCCTGCTCGCTCAGCAATGCCGTCAACCAGAGCTCGGCCATTGCGCGGTCATCCATCGGCGCAGTCTTCCGACAGAAAGGTTAGTGCTTCCTTGCTGCTGATCACCACCCTGTCGACCGACGCCCTCTTGGGCGTCTTTCAGTCAGTTGCAAACGGTCCTCCCCATCAGAAGGGGAGGCGTCACATCGCAGCCAAGCAACAGCGTGGCTGGACCTCGAACATCGAAGCGCTCCCGCCAGCACTGCTCAAGGACGGCTTGATTTCCGCCGTCAGGGGCCGCTCGGCGCAGCCGCCGGCACTTCGACCCAGCTCGGCAGTTCCGACGACGTTCGCAGACCCCACGAGATCGGGTTCTCCAGCGCATCCGGGTTCGCGTTAGCCAAATGGTCGTAGAAGTTCACCAGCATTTCCTCGGTCATCGGGAGCCATGCTGTGCCGACCTGATATTCAGCCGCGCTGATGGCGTTCTCCTCGCGGTCGAAGACGAAGCGCGTCATCGTCTCGCCTTGGCCGGGCCCGAACAAATGGCCCCATAGGCTGCTGTCTTCGTCGGCGATTACAAAACGGTGCGCGTCCATAAGGTCCTCCTATCGATCGGATCTTATGGGTCGGTTTTGCAAGCCACCAGCTGACGCACGTTGGTCGATTTCGTGCCGTCCAGCTAACATGCGGCAGCAAGAGGAATCCGCATGTCGCTGCTCACCAATCCCGACGGAACGGTCAAGGTCTACGCCACGGTCGACGACGAGGATGAGAAGATCCTGGCGGCCTACAACGGGGTCGGCCAGGCGATGAAAGGTACGGCCGAGCTCAAGGCCGCCGGCGCCACCAACGCCGTGTACTACAATTTGACTCACTCTGCCTGTCCAGCCTGGCTAAAAGCAGCGATCCGTTCTGACGCCGCATATTGCGAGGGACGCGCGTCCGAGTTCGAGGCCCGCGCGAAAGCGCTCCGAGCAAACGCTGTCAAGGCGAACAACGAGGCTGCGGATTATGAGCTCCAAGCTCAATTCTGGCGCCTGGACATTCCTTCAGAAGACGTCCCGACCGGCCCAAAAATGTAACGCGCGACTCTTGATGCGACTCGTCAGATTTCTTACATTTGAAATGAAATAGTCGCCTCAACAGGCTGAAAATAAGAATATTTTTGATATAGATTCGACCTATCAAAACACCGATTACACGAATCAGCCGGTGCGACGACCCTCTTCCGTGCATTTAGTTCCAAATGGCACCAATTGGCTTGCCATATACAGGTCGGACCGGGAGCTAATTGGCTTGTAACCCAATTGAGCGTCGTCTAGCCCATATAATTGCGCGATGTAGCCCAATTCAACGTTGTGGGCGCCCCACCCGCCAGAGCGCCCCTGATGTCACGTCCGAAGCTTGAGTGACGTCGATCCTCAAGCCCCGCCTGCTAGGAGCGGCGCCAAATAGTCCGATCCCGCCCGATGACCGTCATCGGGGACCACTGCGAATGTAAACAGGATCCTCCTCCTCGCCGGGGTCAGCCTTCCCGTTTGTCGCGACGAGAATTGCTGTCCACGCGTCCGCAGCCGGCGCGATGCCGAAATCCTGCTCCATCCACTGGATGAAGGTCTGCGTCCCCATCATGTTGATGTTGCCGCGGACACCGCGCATCGCATCCCTGGCATCTCGATCGTCGACCAATGCCACGATGGCCTCGCCGGGTCCGAGCAGTTTCTTGGCGCCACGCACGGAGGATAGAAGGCTTGCCTCGCCTCTGTCTGACCAATCAGGCATCAAATCCGGCGGGCTGCCGGCTCGCTGCCACAACTGCATCTCCCTTTCGTAACGGCGCCCTTCTGCCGTCTCCAATCGCTTGATGCGATACCGATTGCGTTCGAACCAACCCTGGATCGCCTCACGCGAGGCTTTGCGCAGGTCGCTGCCTTCGGGTGGCGTCCGGACTGCCTCCTCCATTACCATGTCCGTCAGCCACACCTCACAACCGGGGATGAAAAGCCAATCCAGCGCGTCGATTGCTCCCAAGAGGGACAAAGGCGTCGCATCCGACACCAGGATCCTGGCTTTGAGGGGCACCGCCGGTCCGGGGGCGGACGTCATCGACGCGCGCCCGCAAAGAGTGACCTAACGCGCGCGAGCTCGGCATCCACAGCTACCGCCGTGCTGCCTGAGAGAGCATCTTCAGCCATTCGCCGGGCTGCCGCATCCAGATCGTGAGTGTCATACCCGAGAGCGTCGGGCATGGCCCGCACGACAACCGGTCGCTTCGGTATCAGCGCCGGAGGAACGGTCTCGCCCGCGGCCTTCTTGAGGCGTACGTATTCCTCGACAGAAACCATGACGTTCCGGGGTTTCCCATAGTCGGTGAGAACGACGGGTTCCTGCCCTGCGGAGGCCTGAACTTCTCCGGTTCGCCTCTGGAGATCGGCTGACGTGAATGACAGCATTGCGCGCTCCATTGCTATATCTTATGTAAGATACGTATAATTCTGCAATAGGTCAAGACTCTCCGGCTGACCAGCATTCTCCCATGTCGCAAGCTAGCCTTGCCCAGGTTTCTCGATGGCATGGCTACGTGTTCGGTAGCGCGCGGCCGCATCGGCGGTCGTATCGCGTCCTGACGGTTGTGATCAGACTCTGTCGCCCGATTAAACGTCGCACGCTTCACAACACTCAATTGGGCGACAGAACACCTTGTACGACGCTTAATCGGGCGACATCGCGCAGACAATTGGGGGCTATTGCATCCGAGCTGATTGGGAAATTCTGCAAGGCAACGCCATCAAACGATCTGCGGTGCACTAATCGGTACGCTCCTTCATCGACGATCAGCCGACTTGCCCTTGACCCTCAGGAACACTCCCCGTATCTGATCGGCCACTCCGTATCGCCGCGGCTGCTGAACCCTGGCATCGGAGATTCCCGTGACACATTGTGACGCGCCATTTCGGCGTGAGCTTTGCGCTGGCCATAGCGTGCGATCCGTCGTCGCCGCCGGCGAACCTATGAAACATCGCAACCGCGCGCTCAGCGACCTCGCGGCAGCTATTCCGAGGCCGGCCGATCTGGCTGCCCAGAACGCCTCTTTCGACGCGATCGCCACCACGCCGGACTTCCATCCTGGCAAACCGGTTCCGGTCGGTGTTGTGGCAGACGTTAGAGGCGCCGTACTACCGCACATGATCGGCAACGACATCGGCTGCGGAATGCGGATGATCGTCCTGGACGGCGTCGGCGAGGTCGATCTCTCGCCGAAGCTCGACCGTGTGCTTCGGCACAAATTCTTCCAAGGTGGCAGGGATATCGCGCTCTCGGGAACGAGCCGTCACGCCCTGCTCCGCGAAGGCCTCCCGGGCTTGCTTGAATCGATCAGCCGCAAGCGCGTCGGAATGCTCGCGGCTCTGGACATGAAGTCGGCCTGGTCGGATCTCGACCGCACCTCAGATGCTGGCGTCTTCGCGGCGGCGCGCATCGACCCGGGCTTCCGTGAGTACGCTCAGCTCGGAGACGAACTTCGGCGCGACGCCATCCTGGGCTCGATCGGTGGCGGGAATCATTTCGTCGAATTCGGCATCGTCGACCGGGTCGCTGATCCACGCCTGGCCTACGAACATCACTTGAAGCCTGGATCGATCGTCATCGTGGTCCATTCCGGCTCCCTCGATTTCGGCCAACACGTTGGATCAAGTACCTCAGACCTGCTGCGGCGCGAGTGCCGGCCGGGCGACGACTGGCGCATCCTATCCGAGGGGAACTCGATAGTTTTCGAGCGCTATCTCAACGGACAGGCGAACGCGGTCAACGCGGCCTTTGGCAACCGGTTCCTCATCGGGCTCACGGCGATCGCGGCCGTGAGTGAAAGCCTCAACCGCCCGATTTCGCACCGGCTGATCTACGACGCCCCTCACAATGCCATCTGGCGAACCGGCCCGGTAGCGCGGCATCGCAAGGGCGCCTGCCCGGCCGCGGCGGGTGAGCCCGTCATTCTTCCAGGCTCCATGGGTGACGGCACCTGGTTGTTGATGGGTCTCGGTTCGCACGAGAGTCTGGCGTCAGCCGCCCACGGCGCTGGGCGGCGGCTTTCGCGTCAAGAGGCACGATCCGTGGCAGCGATTGATCCGTGCCTCCGGGTTGTCGGGCCCATCGACGCCTCCGATAAGCGCGTGCGTTCACGGCCCGATTTGCTCCGCGAACTCGCCGGGAGGCTGAAGGAGGAAAGCCCTGCAGCCTATCGGCCTATCGAAACGGTCGTGGACCCGATGGCTGATACCGGTCTCGTGAGCCGCGTCGCGAAAATCCGCCCCATCCTGACGGTGAAGGCTTGACCAGGCGCAACATCAAAACGAACCGCCGCTGTCCGAAATTTCTATACAAATTCTGGACGGCGGCACCCTCCGGCAATCGTTGGGCTAGTTTTCATGGATCGGCATGTCACTCTTCCATTTCTCCTGTAACATACTGAGCATCCGGAGTATTTTCTCACCCCAAACTGGACGATGCCAATCGATCCGAGCGCTACCATGGACCAGCACCTGCCGAACCGAGAACGGATCAACGACCGCGCGAAGCTAATCATGCATCGCCTGGTGGCGCGCGAGCTTGCCCGGGACCCTGCCCTGGTGAACCGAGCTCGCGACTACCTTCGGGCCCGGGCGTTCCAATTGCCGGGACGAGACACCACCTTGGAGAGGGAGAAGCTTCTGTCGCTCCCCGCCTCGGTGCTCCGTCGAAAGCTAACCTGTCGAAGCGAGGACATGGTGCGTCTGCGTCTTTCCTCGCCGTTCATGGTCGTGTCCAGCCTTGGCCTCGACGATATCCCTCTCCGCCGGCGCATCTGGCGCATGGCTCGCCGCATGAGGGATCCGGGCCCGCCCTCCTCCGTGTATTCCGGGCCGCTGGCAGGCCCAGGCTGAAGCCACCGGCCACCCATCACGTCATCCTCCTTCGGCGCAGCGCATGGAGCTCGGTATCCAGGTTGAACCGGCGATCGGCGATCATCCGGACAAGCGCCCGGAAATAGCCTCCCGGGTTTCGGATCCGGTTGGTGCCAGCAGCCACGTCGTCCGTGTGGAGCTGGAGGACGTAAAGCACCGCGGCCGCAGCCCGGACCGCGCCAATTTGCTGGACGGCTTCCAGCCAGGCGCTCTTATGGGCCCCGATGGTCCCTCGAAGTCGAGAGCCAACGACCACGAGATCGTCGACTGTCTGGATCTCTTCATCGAGCTCCCGATAGGCGGGGCAGATTTCCAAAAGCAGTCCAACGGAGACAGGGTGTTCGGTCGAACGAACGCGCTCAGCTTCTTCGGGAAGCTTTGTACAAGGTTCGCTAGGAGATCCGTTGTTGTTTTCTAATGCCGGTAAATGGTGCCGCCTTTGCCCGGTCTCTAGTCGAGAAAACCGTAGCTCAAGGGCTTCTCGGATTCCCCGATAGTCTCGGACGAGATCACCGATCGGCGCCATGCTGCCGCGCCTGGGGGTTCTGGCAATCAGCCCCTCCAACGCCTGTTCCTCATCGTCAATCGCGACGTGCGGATATTGCTCGCGCAGCGCCGCGATCGCCTCCTGCGAAGCCCTTCGGTCGATCGTGATCGCTTCGAACTGACGATCCTGCTCGTCACGGCGTCGCTTATGAGCGTCGTTGAGCGCGACGAACTCAGCATAGCGCGCAAACAATGGAGCCAGGTCGTAGCCATAGGCGTCGACCACTTTCCCCGCGGCGTTCTTGACTGCGTAGCGCTTGCCGTTGGCGCTGTCGCGCGGCGCGATCACCTCAAGCTCGATCAGTCCGCGCAAGGCGTTACGGATCGACCGCTCGGAGAGCCCGGTTCGTGAGATCAGATAATCGTTCGATGGCCAGACCATCAGCCTGCCATCGAACTCCTGCTCGCCCCAGCAAGCCGCCAGCTCTTTCAGGACAATGCGCAGCGTTGGGCGCATCTCCAGGGCCTTTTCGGCCTCGCGAGCCGCTCGTGAGAGCTCTTTTCGGGCGACACCCCGTTCTTTTTCGACACTATGCTCCCGCGCGGCCAAAACGGCGCGTGTCAAACGCCGGCCGCCGGATGATGCGATCTGCATCCCGATCCCCCTGTTGAGGGCAAGGGCCAGCGTTCACCGCGAAGGCGATGTTCGTTGACAGCGACGATTCGGGAAGGCTATAACCGCGTCTGTCAGGACAGCGGTTTGGTACGGCTCTGCCTCACCAAATCTCTAGAGCTCAAAGCCTCGGATGTTTCCAGCATCCGGGGCTTTTCCTTGCCTGGTTACGTTCTCTGGTTTGATTTCTCCTGCGAGAGGCGAATAATGCCCTCCGCATAAGCTGCTTGCAGGGACTCAAAGCGACCTTCACTCACTATCTTCTTCAAGACCTCGCGGGCCTCTTCAGGCACCCAGGTCGAGACCTCACACAAGCCCTTGCTACGCTGTAAAGTGCGATACTCGGCCTGCTTTTCACGGCTCGGTCTTTGCTGTCGCATCATCCCACTCTCTCGTCAGCACGTGTGTCCTGCCACGATTCGGTCACGTGTGGAAACCGGCACACGTGACTCGAGGTTTTTGGCCCTGATCTGGGCACCCTGCTGAGCCGTTCGGCCGGTCGCGCTTGTTGTGCTATCGATGGCGAATCAACAGGGTTCCAACGCCACCCCTTTTGATCGAGCCGACGCCCCTGCCCCCCAGACGGCGTCGGCTCGTCCGTTTCAGGCCGCTGCTGACTTTCAAGCTCTTTGTCTAGCCTCCTCCAAGCACAGGAGGCATCCATGGCAGGATCCTACGCCGGCGGCTCGACGCTCGTTTCGCACAACTGGTTCTCCAAGCGCGCCCCTGACTTCGTCCTCTATCGTGGTGACGTCGGCGGACCGAGAGGCTTCCGGAGCTTCGAAGACATCGAGTCCTATCGAGCGCTCGCCGCCCGCGTTGGTGGCCTCTTGGTTCAGATGAAAACAGCGAAGCCCGACAGCGAACACCAGCGTCAGCTCGTCAAGATCGTCGCCCCGCTCCTCGACAAGCTCATCCAGCTGGAGAAGGGCAAGGATCGAGACCTCTGCGCTCGCCTCAGGAAGTCGGCCGGCCTGGTCGTGCCGAAGGATCCCGCACCTCGCTCGATTACCAACCGCGCGGCAACCGAAGCTCGCATCGTGATGCGGCGCGCCGAGCGCCAGCCTGCATTGGCGTCGATCCGCCGTTGAGGCTCATCCCCGGAAACCTCCCGCGGCATCCTTGAGGCTCACCGGCCAGGGCCGTAGCCTCGTGGACAGACGGTCAACGGGCACGCGCCCAATGACACATCCGGGATCGGGAACGATCCCTGCCCCCGGTTCCCGAGACCGGTCACGTCTGACGTCCGGCCCTTGCGGCCTGGAAAACGGCGGCTGCTCCGGCAGTCGGCCGAAAGGCGGGCAGGGATATGGGGACGCGCAGTGCCGAGGCTGACCAGGCGATACCTCGCAGAGATCAACGCCCTGCCCTGGCCGACCGTGCTGCAGGGTCTGGGCGTCACCCCGCCCAAGCATGACCTTGGCGCGACCGCTTTCATGATGTCCTGCAGCGCGAACGACCGATCGCCATCAATGCGCTTCGATCGGCGCGGTTTCTTCCATTGCTTCAGCTGCGGCGGTAGTGGCGACGTGTTCGGCTTTGTGTTGCGATACCTCGCCACCGAGGGTGCCCATCACGACTACAAGTTCTCACCTTACGCCGCGGATCCTTTCAGCCGCGGAAAGCGAGTCATCGAACCCCGGGCCCACAGCCAGGCGATCAATCACTTCGCGCGGAAGCATGCGATCGGGCGCCGCAAACCGCCCGCATGCCAATAAGAATTCAATTTGAGCGCCCCCGTCGTACCGCAGGTTGGCTCCATTCCCAACGGAGCGTTCCGATGTCCGCGACCTTTGTCCTTCGCCTTCCTGCAGCCGACGGCGACTGCAGCGAGAACCCCCACATGGTGTTCCTTCCGCCTCCTGGCTTGCCGGAATGCGAAATTCGATCGCACGCGGCCGAGGCCATCAAGATAGCGCACTCGGCGCCGTCCTTCGCGAACTGGGATCCGGGGAAGACTGAAAAGCTGATCGTGACCGCGCTGCAGAAGCACGGCTACACCTGGATCGAGGAGGTCATCGGTCCCGACTGGGATCGCGACTGATTGCTCGTCGCTTGCAAGCGCCGACCATAGCTTCCCTCCGTAACTTCGGAGGATTCGAGTTGATTTCGCTTGGTGACAGGGTGTTCGTTAAAGGGGAAGGCCTTGGCCTGGTGGCAGCCGTCGATCTGATGGAAGGGCGCCCCAGCTACGGCGTCCGCATCGAGGGCTCCTCGGCTCCGATGCGCTCTTTCCCCCGCTCTCGGATCGCCACCCGTGGCGAAATCTACGTCGGCGCTGACGGGAAGGGTCGTGACCCTTTGAGCTATTCGGAGGCCTTTCAGATCGTCCTCGACCTGGCCGTTTCCAATCAGCCTGCGCTGATCAACGTCGATAGGGCCGACGACACGCTCGTTGCCCAGATCGGGAAGCAGCAGGTCGCGATCGAGAACCTGGACGAGCTCATCTCCTGCCACGCCGATGAGCTGGACGAACGATTCCGGGTCCAGCTCGCCGCGACGACTGAAGTCATTGGCCTCATCGCGCCAGCTCGGTTCGACACTCCGGATGACCCTGGCACCGCGCTGAAACTTTGCTTCGAGCTCGCGCGCGAGGTTGCGCTCGATCCCGAACGGGTCGCCGATGACGAACTGCTCAGCGAGCAGGCTGCAAAGCAGGCGCAGGCGCTCGACACCGTCTACGACTTCATGAAGCTGCACACCCAGGAACTCCGGGACAACCTGCCGGCGATGCGCCCTGCCCCGTCCTTCTGAGCTCTATCGCGGTCCAGACCCCATCATCCCCGCGTGCTCCAGCATCTGCGCCTGTGAGCGGTCGAAGATCATGACCGTCGTCCAGCCGCGGACTGAGCCAACCCGAATGAGGGGATCGTCGGTCGGGTAGATTGCGGTCTGCTTTGACAATTCCACCACGAGGTTGAGCCCGTCTGGCGTCGTGTGGTCCGCGATGAACCCCCTGCTCAGTTGCGTGATGGTGCGAATGTTCTGCGGCGCCACAGCGCCCATTCCGCCAGCGGTCAGGACGAAGTCCGACCAGCGACCGTCGCGGAGGATGCGTCCCCCGTAAATCACCCCGTCCTTCGCCGTGGTCGGATTCTTTTTGTCCGGCACCATGAAGATTGCTGGGTGATCGAAGAGGAGTAGAGCGCGCTCATTCTCGGCCGCGATCCGCATCTGCGCAGCGTGGATGATCGGATCATCGAAATCACCAGGAGACGCGCGGACCGACGAGAGGTAGATCGGCCAGGCGACCTGGTTCCATGTAGTTGAGGCGATATGCTCCAACGGTCCCTTTCTCTTGGGATACTCTTCGCTGAGCTTGAAGCCGAAGCTGGTCTTCAACGCATCGATCCAGGGCCGCGCATGGCAGGGATTCGAGGCTCTGATCTTTTCCAGAGCATCCTCGACGTCCACACCGGTGGCCTCTGACATATCCTTGTAGCTCTGCGAAAGCTCCTTCGCCGAGACACCACCGAACAGCAACCTGTCCTGGGAATAATCGAATATGGGGTCCCCGAGCGTGGTTGGAGCGAGATTCGCCGCGAGCATCTCGATTTCCTTCTCGCTCAGAGAGAAGTAGCGAGAGAGAACCGCTCGATGGCGATCCCGCCGCGCGCGGACAACCTCCGCTGGCGCCTCCTCATCCGGAAGATCGCGGCTGCCTCGCATCGCGCGATCGAGATCCGCCCAGCTGGAGAAGCCGTATAGCTCAGCCACGACACGACGAACGCGCCCCATGGGCATATTCGTCGCTTTGACGATGGCATAGGCGATCTTGTGAGGCTTCTCCGGATCGGCCGGGATGGTGCGATCATTGGTCGGCATGCTTGGTCACCGGTCTCGTCGTGGTGGGCGATCGTTGCTGGGGTTCAGCGGTTTTCAGAATCGCGGGCCGGCCGGCGTCGCTTCGGCATCGATATCGGCCTGCAACTCCGACAGGAATGTCGCGTGCAGTTGCTTCTTGGCCGCCTGCAGCTTGGCATAGGCCTCGTTGAAGCCTTCCTCGCCGACGATGGACAGGATGTCCGCGGCTTCCTTGGCACCCTCCACGCTATGGAACCATCCAGCGCCCGGGATCATGTTGATAATCCCCTTCGAAACGATGAACCCGTCTCGGTGATAGAAGCCCTGGTCGTAAAACATGTTCGCGCCGAAATCGCGCTTCGCGACGATGTCGAAGCCCTTGTAGGACAGCTTGCCCGCTTCAAAACGCCGCCTCTTCTCTGCCTCATCCATATCGACTCGATCCCAGTTGCGATGACTCGATTGAATCTGACCGCGACCACTCGAACGTCACAACCGCTTGGAAGCTGTGACCAACTCAAAATTCGATTCGCTTACGGATTCCGGAACGATTTCCAGGCGAATAGTGTTTGAACTGGTGATTTGCGCCCGGGGGACAAAGAAAATGTACGAAATTCGTAGGATTTCCATCGCTGCAGTCCTTTTGACCGCAGGGCTTTCTCAGCCTGCATTCTCGCAGGCGAACGTGATGGGCGTCGGCAATCTGACCTGCAAGCAGCTCATCGACATGGGCGACAACGAGTTCCGCACCGCCTCGATCATCTCCTGGGTCGGCGGCTTCGCGAGCGCTCTGAACATGGTGTCGATGAGCAGCGGGCGACCCGTTCGAGACCTCGCTGGGATCGAGCCCGAATTCATAACGAAGCCGATCGTGGCCTACTGCACAAAGTACCCCGAGAAGGCGGTGTTCCCAGCAATCGAAGCCTTCATCGTTCGCCTCCCCGAGAAGGAATTCAAGCTTCCAATGAAGCCTTAAGGATAAATCGCTCTCGATCCTTGATCGAAGGGCGCTCGTCCACGGTTATTCCTTGATGCTCCGATGAAAATCCACCGCCCTCCATGCTACGGAGGCGGTGGTTTTGCGTTTCATGGAGTTCGTCGAGTGGAAGGTGTGATCGTCAATAAGCGCTTCGCTCGCCGGCAGCGCGTGGTGAAGGGCGCCAAGGCCGTCTTCAACGACAAATGCTCGGTGATGGATTGCCGCATCCGTGATCTCTCAACCACCGGTGCCAGGCTCGTACTTCCGAGCACCTTGGGCCTTCCAAATGAGTTCGACCTGGTCGAGTCCGGGTCCGGGATATCCCGCTACTGCGAGGTAGTCTGGCGAACTTTCGACGCGGTTGGCGTCAAATTCATGCCATCCGCAGCGTAACAATCAGCCTATGGTGCAGAAGCCCGGCAATGCCGGGCTTTTCTTTGACGATCGGCAGCTACCTATCTCGGCGATGGCAGCGGGGCGAGGGAGAGGGAGTTGGTCAGCTCCATTCCGTTCTTCAACAGCGCGTCGCGGACAGCCCTTCGCACATCACCCCACACCTCATCCGGGGTACGAGATGCATCGATCACCACATACCGGCTCCGATCGGTTGCAGCCTGCCGCAAGAAGCCTTCCCGCACGCGGGCGTGAAACGCGAGGCCTTCCACTTCGAAGCGATCGTCCTTGACGCCGGCATCACCGTTCCGCTTGCGCGCGCGCTCCATGCTGATCGCGGGATCCACATCGAGGACGATGACCAGGTCGGGACGGTGCTCCCCGACGGCGATCTGCTGAAGCTGTTGGATGACTGCCATATCCACGGTCGAGCCGGCGCCCTGGTAGGCGATGGTCGAGTCGCTGAAGCGGTCGCTGACCACGACCCCGCCCGCTTCGAGCGTTGGGACAATCAGCTTGCGAACGTGGTCTGCGCGCGCCGCGGCAAAGAGGAGCGCTTCTGCCAGGGGATCGAGAATACCCCCCGATCCGAGCAACAGCTCTCGAATGCGCTCGGCACCGGCCGAGCCACCCGGCTCTCGTGTTGACACCACGGCGATCGATTTCTCGTGAAGCCAGTCTCCGAGCCGGCGAGCCATCCCCGACTTGCCCGAGCCATCGACGCCTTCCACCGAAACGAAAAAACCCGCCACCTGCGTCTCCTTCTGCAGGCGGCTAAACGCCTGGCTATTGGTTGGCTCTGACCGCTCAGAGAACGCCGACATGAATTGCCAGGGCGTTCGCCTCGAATGGGGACAAGTACGCCCGCGGCACCGTGACTGTGTAAGCCTGACCGGATCGTGTCGGCCGCGTCTCTCTCCGGACCATGCCTACCTTGGCAGACCGAGCCTCCATCCCGCCCAACTCAGGAACTCCCGCCCTATCTTGGATGGAAAGGCGCTGGACCTGTCGGGTCGTCAGACCTTTCGGGAGACGTTGAGATCCAACACCGCCCTCGGCGGATGAGCACTTGATCGGTGCGGCATGCGCCGGTGTCAACAACACGGCGGAAACGAAAGCGAGCACATAGGCCTTCATGAGCGTTCCTCCCGCCAGATACTCTTTGGGGGCGAAGGCGCTCGCCCCGCCCCCAAGATCAGCTCGGCTGAACGCCAAACTCCCAATCAGGCCGCCAGGTTCGAGCCCGGCTTCACCTTCACGACCTTCTTGGCCGGAACGGTGATGCTGGCGCCGGTCGCCGGGTTGCGCGCGACACGCTCGGGACGCTCCGCCACCGAAATGTTCAGCCAGCCCGGCAGGGAAACCTTGTCGCCGGCCTTCACGGCGGTTGCGACCGTTTCGAGCACGGCCTTCAGAGCCTCCTCGCTCTGGCCCTTGGTGAGGCCGGTCTTCTCGGCCACAGCGGCCACGAGCTCGTTCCGGTTCATGAAGTTCTCCTGAAAAAGAATCGCCCAGTGCGATCCATGTGAATTCGGCGGCCGAGAGCTGATAGTGTCAAGCACAACAAGGAATATTCCTTCGAATCTCGAAGCTTCATCCACCAGGACGGTCGATCGGGGCCTCTTCCATCAAGGAGTGAGACGTGGTTATCCATCGCTCGCTGTTGCAACAGGCGACCCGCGCTGGCATGATTCGAGTCGCCTAAGGCCACAGCGCCCGGTGACTTTCCCTGTCGTATGGACGGATTGATTTGGCTCCGAGATCTCTGGTCACGCGCTGCTCTTCCGAGTTTGAAGACCGGCTGCCTCTCCTCGGCCGCTTCGAGGAAGTCGTACTGATGGCGTGCATCGCATGCGGCCCTCGTGCAACGGCCCAGGCGATCCAGCAGCGCCTCGAGGCGCGCATCGGCGTTCAACGCAATCCGACCACCATGATGACCACGCTCGACCGCCTTTCGAAGAAGGGCCTGGTCGACAGCACCATCGAGTCGAACTCCTCTGCTCGCCGCGGCGGCCGCCGCCGGCGCCTGTTCGACGTGACGGATTCCGGACGTGGCAGCGTCGAACAGTCCTTCGGCCTGATCAGCGATATGGCGCAGGACGCCGGTCTTTCCGATTTGCGCAAGAACCGCGCCGCCTGAGCAATCCTTCGTTGCCAAGAGAATCGAAGCGACCGATCATGGTTCATCCATGGAGATCGCCTTCGAAATGCTGCGCAGGTCATTGCTTCTCGCCGCTCCGCTAATGTTTGCGGCCATTCCTGCGCTCGCGCAGACCACGATCTACGTCCCGAGCCAGACGCAACGATTCGGCTCGACCATCATTACGAACCCCACCTTCGGCGTACCGCTCGGCTATGGAAGCACGGGGCAGGTCCCGCTTGGCTATGGCGTTCAGCAATCGCTTCAGCAGCAGCAACTGCTCCAGCAGCAAATCCAGCAGCAGTCGCTCGGCTCGTCTCCGAACATCGCTCTGCCGAACCGGAATGTTGGGGGAACGGACGATGTCATGACACAGGGCCGCGCCAGGTCCGATTCTTCATCGCCCAAGGTCCAGTCCGCCCCCTCCCTTTCTTCTGCCCCGTCGACCGGCGGAAGCCAGGAGAAACGTGAAGTCCGCGGCGCTCGCATCGCTGGACCGGCGAAAGTGATCGACGGCAATACGTTGGTGATTGGTCCAGACGTGGTTGTGCTTCATGGCGCAGATGCTCCCGAGCTCGGTCAGCTTTGCCATGATCCGAAGGGGCTAGCCTGGAACTGCGGACAACGAGCGCTCGATCGGCTCGTCTCCCTTGTTGGGAGTAACCAGGTCGTTTGCGTCGGCGCTCAGCAGGCTGTTGGCGGCGTTGCCGCTACCTGTCGTGTTGGGACAACCGATATCGGCCGTCAGCTCGTCCTGGAGGGCCTTGCAATGGTCCCCAAGGCCGTAGCCCCCGTCTATCTTGCGGAGCAGGCTTCTGCGCGGGCTGCTCGGTCCGGGATCTGGGTTGGAAGGTTCACTCCGCCGTGGTCACATCGATCCGGCAGCTAAGCGTCTCCACCGTCGGGTTGGATGAAGGGGTCGGGTTCGCCTGACCCCTTTTCTGTTGTGAGTTTCGGAGTGAGCCGGCTGAGGACGACTCGATTCGCGGGTGCGGGCCTGTCCTGCTCTTCGCTGTGGTCCGCGAATGGAGTGATTCACGACCTCTTCCTTGAAACTCCCAACAAGGATTGTTTCTCGATTCTCCACGCCTTGCGAGCTCGATCCTTCACCCGTCGAAACAGCCTTGGTTCTTCTTATATATTCAGGGTTCCGACCAAATCCGTATATCACTGATTTCAAATCGTTTTTCGACCTGTCGTTTTCGAAAGTCCCAACAATCGACCGGGAAACTCCCAACACGAGGTGGATAATTGCAATTCTTGAATCTCCCATGAGCGGGACATCGATTCGATCTCATCGGACTCGCGCGCCAATGGATTATTCACAACAATCCATGGCGAAACTCCCAACAGGTTTGACAATCCTTTGTTGGGACTTATGTTGGGAGAAACACCTGTCCTTGTGGGGATAAAGGAATGCGACCCGAAATGACCCGTCAAAGCCTGCCGCGTGAGTTCAAAAAGGCCGAGCAGGTCATCTTCGCAAGGACCGAAGGCGAGGACTTCACTCTCCTGGATCGGAAGGTGTTCAATCTCCTTCTCGCCCATGCATACCGCAACCTGAAGGTTCAGTCGGTTCACCGGATCAGCGTCGAAGAGCTGCGCCGACTGATGGGCATGGGACAGGACGCCTCGAACGAGCGACTGAAGGAATCCCTCGAAAGGCTTTGGCGCCAGAAGATCGCCGTCGATTACCGGGACGATGTGACCGGTCAAAATCACACGCTGCGGTGTCATCATCTCTCGTTCGATCTCTGCAGCATGGAAGGTGGATTCCTCGATTACGCCTTCGACCCGCTGCTGCTCGACTACATTTCCAACCCCAAGGTCTACTCTCTCCTCTCCTGGATGAATGTCGGCAAGTTTCGGTCGCTTCACGCCTTGAAGCTCTATGAGGTGATGCGGATGGTTTTCGGCCGCTTCACGCCATCGAAGACCTTCACCGTGGATGAATTTCACAGCTTCCTGGAGCTCGGCAGCGGCTATTCCGGACGGATTGACCGCGTGCGTGAGCGGGTGATCGACCCCGCCGTGAAGGAGATCAACGAATTCGCCGAGTTCGGCCTTGAGGTGGACTATGTCCGCGGCGGCCGCGGTGGAAAGGTCGTCGGCGTCAAATTCAGTGCGGTACCGAAGAGCGCTGCCTCGATCAGCGACGCGGCCAACCTCGCGGCGGCCACGACATCGATCCGCAAGCGCGGGCCTCGCGACCACGAGACCATCGATATGTTCTCGGGCGCCGCTGACGCGGAGTTGAACGAACCGCTCGTGCTTCGTTCCGACACCATGGAAGAGGCCAAGCGCATGCTTGGCGCCGAAGGAAACGCCGAGGACGAGTTTGCGACCTGGCAGCGTGAATTCAAGGGCAAGCAGCGCATGCTGAACCCCGACGAGATGTTTCTGTCCTGGCTCGGGTTGCGGGTGAAGAAGCGCGACGACGACCGCTTCACAGGCGTCGACATCGAGGCGCTGTTCGTTTCCATGGTTCCGAACGACTGAGGCGTCCATGTCGGTCGAAACGATCCAGTCCGAAGCCACCTTCCACGCACCGGAAGTGTTGGCCAATTTTCTCCTCGAACAGCGCGAACGCCTGCGGCTGAAGGCTGAGACGCGAGCGTTCTCTGTCGAATTCGTCCAGACCAATGGCATCACCGGCATGTCTGAGCCAGATCTCCATATGGAGTGGTTCAACGACGTCGTCTGCGATGCGTCTCGTCGGGCCTCGGCCGCCCAGGATCCGGATGGAAGCTACCGGGCATGGCTGGCGCAGCGCGTCCGCGACCCCTTTGCAGTCTCGTATCGCACCTACGACAAGATGAAGCGCCGGTGGAACATCGAGTCGGTTAACTTGATGATCAATGTCGTCTGGCACCAGGAAATCGCCTGGGCGCAACGGACGCGCCTGTCGCCGGACGACCGCGACGCCTTCCTTGCCAACCTGTTTCTTGTCGCCGCCGCCAAGGATCCGTCACGCGAGTGCCTGAGGCTGGCAGAGGCGCGAGAGCTTGCCGCACAGGACCCGGCTTATGCAACGGCGATCGAGCATGATTTCCCGCCTGGTCAGATCAGGATGGATCCGAATATCGGCGCGCGGTTTGTTCCGCTATGGCTGCGAACATACCGCTTCCAGACGGCCGAGCGCCTGAACACGATGAACGGTACCCAGATGATGCATCTTGCTGAGAAGGTGCGGCAAATGGAGAAACAAGAGCGGCGCGTGATCGTTGCTGAACGCGCGGTCGCAGCCTGTCGCCGAAACCCGATCTCGCGCATGATCGGCGTGATTTCGGTGGCGATCGAGGTTGGCTGGGATGCTGACTTGTTGGTTGCCGCCGAGCAGCTGTTCCTGGAGAAGCTTCTGAAGGGGGAGCTCACGCTCGCGCCGGACACGGGCCTGCCCTACACGGAATTCACGCAGTTCGTCCGCACCACGCCGGCCGATGCCCTCACCGATTTGACTGGCCCTGAGTTCAACCTGACCTCGGAAGCTGACCTGTTTTCGGTGGTCGCGGACTCGCGAGGCTTCGTCAACGCGTTGCCGGACAACTACCACAACCTCGGCGCGGCCGAGGTCGAAGTCTTCCGCGCCTGGCTGGCGCCACTAGCGACGCGAAAGCGGGCCGTTCCGCGCGATCTGGTGGTCGATTATGGCTTCCACCTCGTCGCCCAGAGCTTCCGCAGGATTCCGACTTTCAACGGCTGAAACTAGCCTCATCTGATCACGAAGGATTCGCGATCAGAATGCAGCACCAGGCACCCGTTCAGACCCGTCTTTCCGACCTGCTGGCCGAGCACAAGCTCGGCTTCTCGGTTGCGATTGCGCAGTCCAATCCTGCAATGCCGGCGTCTTTCTCCCAACATCAAGTGCATTGGGAGGCCTCGCTGCTGTGCCGAGAGCAGGTCGTGACGACCTTCACGGCCTCCTTCGATCTTGAGTTGTTCGGGGCTGCGCCCCCTCAGGATGTCGACCTGCTTGGTTTCCTCGCTGCGGATCTCACCGAGCTGCAGGCCAATCCCACCCCCGAAGCCTGGCTCGCTCGCATGAAGACCGCTCCCGAGGATCCAGCAGCATCGCGCTGGCTCTGGTGCTACGAGCAGATCTCCCTCGTCGGCGATGAGATCTCGGCTGTATTGGGCCCCGAGGTCCTCAGCGCGATCGTCAGCGCTATCGACGATACCGTCACGACGCGAGACCTGTCGCCATCGATGGCATGATCATCGGACTCAACCCATAGATCTCGACCACTGGTCGCTTTGATCCAGCCATCGGCGCGCAACACCGATGGAGAGTCCAAACTCCTGACGTGCGACGGTATTTCACCATCGGTGCTGAACACCTATGGTGAGTCTCACCCTCATCGGCGCTCAGCACCGATGGTGATTCCTCTCTTTATCTCGCTGGGATTTAAGCATTTTTTGGCTTCCACTCACCATCGGACTCATTGCGATCGAGCCATGAGGCATCCATCAGATTCTCCCTGTTCTCCCGTCTTCATCTCATCGGTGTTGAGCGCCGATGGTGAGTCCATGGCTTATTGGTCTTGAGCTCCGATGGTGAGTCCTTCCGCTATCCACCACCTGGTTGCGTTGAGGGTTGATCCTGGCCAGCACCCGCCAGACTGTTTCCTCCGTGAACGATTCCGGAACAGGCCGATCAGTGAGCGATCAGCAGACCCCTTCTCTCTACCTTGGCCCGTGTCGGCTGCTTGATTGGAAGCAGGGCGCGCGCCAAGGCATGACGGTCGATCTCGTGGTGCAGTTGCCAGGGGCGGACGGTGCACACCCCTTCAGGATCGTCCGGACGGGCAAGGAGGCCGGGCAGCGGGTCGCGCTGTTGGTCACCTTCCCTCCGTTCGACGATGGCTTGTACGGCCATGTGATTTACGAGGGTGAGGCTGTGGTACTCCGTTGGTCCGAGAATGATCGAACCGGCATGATGGTCCGGTTCGAACTCGACGATGGACCTGACGGAGTGACCGGACGTCATCCGTTCTTCGGACTGACGATCGGCGTCCGAACAGGTGAGCCGCTGATTCTGAATGCGATAGCGATCGCTGAAAACGAGAAGCAGGTCCCTCCGTCCGCCGTGCGTCGGAAGGTCCCGTTCGATCAGATGCCGCCGACGGCCCAGGCCAGCATCCTGGGGCGCGATCCGCGCTTCCGGGCCTTCCTTTCAAACTGTCTCGATTCGCTCGTTCCTGAGGCTCAGATGCGGAGCAGCCTGCGGGAGCTCGAAGCCGGGAACCCCGACAATTTTCCGACAGCTGCAGTCAGAGCCATTCTCGGCGTCGTCAGTCGTAGCGTCATGAACAGCGAGACCGCCGAGGGATCCCGGGCCAGAGAGCGCTGGAAGAACCTCAGGAGCCTCTATACGGACCATCTTTGGGGCCGTCCGGTGCATGCTGCCTCAATGAGCGAAATTCGACAGTGATGTCGTTTCTGACTTTCCTGGCCTGCCGCTATCGTCCGACCTTGGACGAATTGGCGAGCAGGGATGAAGAGCAAGCTTAACATGCGCGACCCCAACCTTTGGCGTGGGGTGCCGCCCGAGCAGCTGTGGTCGATCTTCTCGGCCGCAATGTCCGAGCGCGCGTCTGTTATGGGGCTCGGACAGCCGATGCCACAGCGCGAGCTCCGCTCGCCTCCCGATCATGACCAGCAGTCAAATCCTCAGGGCCGCCAGGGCTGAGCTGCCTCGCTGGGCGAGGTCTGACCTGTTCAGCTGGTGCGAGGAGATGGAGATCGATTCTCCTGACCTCGCATCAGCAATCCTTCATGTCTCCCTTCCAACGCTCGCGAATTGGAAGCGGGATCCTTCTGGTGAGATTCCCGCCCGCGTCGTGGCTTGCGCTTTCGGCTATGAAGCTTGGCGAGGCGCCGGACTTGGCGAGCGTGTCAACTTTGCCGAGCCGACTCGATCCTGGTTCGATTCATGGCTCACAAGGAATGGAATCGATGGATACGGCCGCTTTGCCAAGGAATTAGGGTATCCACGCCAAAGAGCAGGTGACTGGTTTCATGACGGGCGTCATCCAGAATGGCTTGTTCAAGCCTGTTTGGGCCTGGAAGCCCTGCGACTGGACCTCATCCCCGGAAATTCAAGGACTGCACGGGTAGTTCTTGCGAAAGTTTGAAGGATCGCCTTGACCGATCCTGTGGCGTCTCTGACAATCCTGCAAGAACCGTTAGATTTGTGTCCTTGGGGATTCCGTAATGCATCCTTCGAAGCGAACCCTGCGGCTGGCGCTCCTCGCCGGGTTTGCAGCCCTTGCCATCCCTGCTGCCGCGCAGGAAGCCGGTTTCGGGAAAGACATCCCGATCGGCGCTGCCGCGCGTCAGATCGTTCCGGATGGGTTCAAGGTCGAGATCGCAGATGGCGTCGACGCCGGAGCGAAGGCCACCTGGAACGGAGGCGGCTGGCGCCAGTCCCTGGCCGCTGCTGCACGTTCAGCGGGCTATGCGGCTGTGATCTCTGGCGAGACGGTTCGTATCGTCAAATCGGCGAAGCCCGTCGCAACGCCCGCCGCGGCAGAAGCTGCTGAGCCCTCCGAGCAGCCGAAGCGCGTTCGCCGTGCGGCTCCGACCCGTCAGACGGAGCGTCACGTCGAGCGCCGGGCTCCACGCCATGCTCGGGTCACCGAGACGATCATCGAGCGCGAGTCGGTCGAGACTGTTTCTTCGTCGGGCTTTGTTATCGTGTCGGCCAAGCCCGATCGAGCTCCTGAGCGGGACGGATGGAAGAAGTACGAGGGCAAGTCCTCGGCTCCGGCGCCCGCTGCTGCATCCTTCGTTGTTCGCGAAGGGCAGAATCTTCGGGCCGTTCTGGAGGATTGGTCTGGCCGTTCTGGCTGGAAGCTCGTCTGGAACAGTGAGTACAGCTACGCGCTGAACTCCAGCGCCCAGTTCAAGGGCACGTTCCATGAAGCAGCGCACGAGCTGCTGCGCTCCATGGCTCATGTCCGTCCCCAGGTCACCGCAACCTTCTTCGCCGGCAACAAGACGCTCGTGGTCGGCAATGAGCTGGCCGACGCGGCTGGCCAGTGAAACGCCACACGGAGCATCCGATGCGTCCCAACATCTTTTCTCGCTCGCTCCTGCTGGCGCTGAGCTTCTCGACCGCTCTTGCGGGCTGCGCTTCGACCGAGACCGCCGTCCAGACCAGGAATGCGCGTGACACGGCCGAGCGGCTGAACGCCGTCGCGCCCCAGCCGATGGCGGCTCGGGATGTTTCGGCGGTTCGGTCCACCGATCAGGTATATGTCGGCGCGACTGCGAAGCTGAACGATCATGGCGATCCCCTCCCCGGCAAGTGGGAGAGCGGAAGCGTCACTCTCGGAAAGGCTCGTCTCGTCTCCTTCCAGGAGGTCGCAGCGATCGTGACCGAGCAGACCGGTATTCCGGTCGCTGTCGCGTCGGTCGGTCCCCGCGGCGGTGGCGGCGGCGGTGTCTCCGCAGCGCCGGCGATCGGCGCTGGCGTGTCGGCTGCTCCGCGCGACTCCCTCGGCGCGGCTACGGCTGCAATCGCGGGCTCGGGTGCCCCGGCTCTTCAGTTTGCGGCGCTGGAGTCCCCGTCGGGCGATCTCGGCGTCAGCGGCCGCATGCGGCTCTCCTACACCGGACGTCTGAGCGGTCTGCTCGACCTCATTGCGACGAACTTCAACGTCAACTGGGAATACAAGGCCGGCCGGATCGTCTTCAGCCGCTACATGACCCGCGTCTTCGAGGTCCCCGGCCTGCCGATCGCCACCAAGCTTGCTTTCAACATGAAGGCCGGCAGTCAGGTCTCCGGCGGCGGCAGCGGGCAGGGCGTCGGCACGACGTCCACCGGTGGCACTGATCAGTCCGCGGAGACGACCTCGTCCTTCGAGGTCTGGAAGGAGATCAGCGAGAACCTGACGGCGATGGTTGGTGGCGACGGGCAGATCCAGGTCGCCTCCGGCCAGGGTACCGTCACCGTCGTTGCGACGCCGTCGACGATGAAGCGCGTCACGGACTATCTCCGCAGCGTCAACCAGGTTCTCTCGCGCCAGGTCGCGATGAGCGTGAAGGTCTACTCGGTCCAGCTGAAGGACGGCGACAACTACGGCGCCGACATCAATCTGCTATTCCAGAATGCGGGCAAATACGGCCTTCGGTTCGCGACGACCGGCTCGCTGCCGGCTCCGGTTACCGCCATCGGTCAGGTTCCCGCGCCGGGCGCCGGGCAGAACCAGGGCATCGGCTGGGCCATCCTGGATCCCTCGCTGAATACCCAGGGCTCCGGTCTCGTCCAGGCGCTGTCCACGCGTGGTGACGTGTCCGTCGTGACCTCTGCGTCGGTGACCACCATCAACGGCCAGCCTGTGCCGTTCCAGGTGTCCAACACCCGCGGCTATCTCGCCCAGGTCGCCGTCACGCAGTCCTCGGGCTCCGGCTCGGGCGCCTCGACCGCGCTGACGCCTGGTTCGGTCACGACCGGCTTCAATCTGCATCTCGTGCCGAAGATCCAGAAGGACGGCACTATCCTGATGCAGTACGCGATGAACATCAGCGAGCTCGTCGGCAGCCAGAACGGCTTCGAGACCTTCTCGTCGAACGGCAGCACCATCCAGCTGCCGAACGTGAACCAGCGCAACTTCATCCAGCAGGCCATGCTGCCGAACAACGCGACCCTCGTGCTCGCCGGCTTCGAGCAGGTTCGGTCGTCGTCCCAGAACAGCGGCACCGGCCATTCGGCGCTGTGGCCGCTCGGTGGCCAGTCGGTGAAGACGCTCAACCGCGAGATCCTCGTGATCGCGATCACGCCCACGATCCTTGAAGTGGGCGCCGCCTCCAACCTCGCCACGGTCCCTGCGCAGCCGGTGGTCAACCGCTGAGTTTGGGATCGGGCATGGGGATGACGAAGCATGGCCAGTGAAGATCAGGTCCATGTTCTGAAGCTAGCCGGCCGCACCTATGCGGTTGGCCTGCTCTGGAACGAAGCCGACGACGTCCAGAAGGTCGCCGAGGCCGCGCGCGCGCACGCCGCCCGGCTGGAGGACCAGGACCTGTTCTGCGTCCGCGCTGGCGTTGCTCAGTACGGTCTCGGGTCACGGGCCCTTGGTCACTCCAAGGGGCAGGCATCTCTTGCCGGCCAAATGGCGGATTCCCGGCAGGGAAGCTGGCTCGGGCTCTTCGAGGTCGATGGCGGCTACTATCTGCTTGCGGTTCGCGACGGCGAGATCCTGTCCGAGACCGACCAGGTCTATGGCGACGAGCTCGATGCCAAGGGCAAGTTCGAAGAACTCCTCGGTCACTCTGAATGGGGCGAGA
Organism: Bosea sp. ANAM02; assembly: GCF_011764485.1. NCBI lineage: Bacteria > Pseudomonadati > Pseudomonadota > Alphaproteobacteria > Hyphomicrobiales > Alloboseaceae > Allobosea > Allobosea sp. ANAM02. Next base: position 46,666 of record NZ_AP022849.1, read on the forward strand.
CCTTCTCGCCTGCCTCCCTCAGCTTCGAGGGCGCGCAGGACGTCGAGATCAGCTCCTTCCTGACCGGCTCGCGCCCGCCGACGCTTCAGGATACGAGCAAGGTCGGCTCGGCCCTGAAATGGATCCTCGTGATCGGTGCTGGCGCTCTGCTGATCGCCGGCGGCCTGATCTACATGAAGATCCAGGACGACTTCGCCTACCAGGAGCAGCTCCGTCGCCTCGAGGAACAGGCGAAGGCGAACCTTCCCGGCCGAAACAAGGTCGAAGAAGTCCAGGTGCCCCCGATGCCGTGGGAAGGCCGCTTCACGGCGGCCACCTACGTCCCCGCGTGCTCGGTCTCGATGAAGAAGGCCGTCCTCTCGATCCCGGGTTGGAAGCCGAAGTCGATCAGCTGCGTCGGGACTGGCAACTCGGTCATGCTGTCGATCGAGCGGCAGGCGGCCCTGGGCAGCGGCGGCGGCACCATCAACTGGGTTCGCTGGGCTCTCGACCGCGCCGGCATGAAGGCCGCTAGCGCGTCGCCGACGGGCGATAACGGTGTCGACGTGAGCTGGACCATGGAAGGCCAGCTCGACACCTCGAAGCCCGCGCTCGACGCGCCGCGTCTGGCGGATGCGCGTCGCTACCTTCAGTCCTGGCTGGAAGAAACCTTCACGCAGATCCGCTGGTCGAACGGCGATCGGAACGAGTTCTTCGAAACCATGAAGTTCCGGTTCGAGACCCCCTACGATCCTTCCCGCTTTTCCACGATCCTTGGGAAGGTTGATGGATTGACCATCGATTCGATCACCCTCGATCTCGGGCGCCTTCGCTACGTGGTCGAAGGCGCAATCCATGAACAGAAACCGCTTCCGGCAGGCAAGGTCGCCGCCAATCGGCCGAAGCAGTAAGGAGCCCCGCCGTGCTTAAGCGTTCGCTGATCACCTTCGCCCTGCTGGGTTCGGTCGCCATCCCGGCGATCGCTCAGCAGTCCCTGCCTCCCCTGCCCTCCGGCGGCATGCCGAGCGCCCCGATCGTCGTCTCGCCCGGTCCGGGCCAGGCTCCGATCGGCCTGGTCCCGCTCGCCGAGGCGGATGCCAAGGTGCCCGGCGCGCCGGCGCCGATCGTTCCGCAGCCGGATGGCGGCTTCAACGTCCAGCCGCCCCAGGCTGGTGCGGAGGATCCCGCCAAGCGTATGAATCTGCGTGGCGCGACCGATTATGCCGAGCGCATGCAGAATGACGCGCGTGAGCGTCTTCAGGGCCTGACGGCTCGCGATGGCGCCTCCAATGCGCCGACCGCGCCCGGCCAGGGGCCGCTCGGCACTGCCCCGATCGCCAGCGCCTCCGATCTCGAAGCTCTGACGGGTATCCAGCGGAATATCAGCCTCCTGGAAGCCCAGGTGAAGGAAGCCGAGCTCGCGGTGAAGCTGTGGGGCACGCTCTACAACAACGCCTCGGTCAAGGAGTGGCGCGAGGAGGAGAAGAAGGCCAAGGAAGCTGCTGCGAAGGCTGCCGCTCCCCCGCAGGTTCCGGGTCTTCCCGGTCAGCTCAATCCCGCCATGGGTGGCGCGCCGGCGCAGATCATCAATCCCGAACCGGTCGTCGTCGAGGTCCGCGGTCGCACCGCAACGCTTCTCATCCCCGGCAGCGGCCAGGTCACGGTTCGCGAGGGTCAGACCCTTCCCGAAGGCCGGATCGTAAAGGTCTCGCTGTCGGGTGTGGAGATTCAGCGGCCGACCGGCCGTTCCGTGCTCGGTTGGGGCACCAGCTTCCCCATCACTCCCCAGGCAGCCCCTCCTCCGCTCGTCGGGAATGGCTTCGCCTCTCCGATGGGCCGCTGACAAGGCCGAAAACACATGGGCGCGCTAGGCGACAAGATTGCATCCTTCCTGGGCCTCGGCGGTAAGCCGAAGGCTCCGGTGAAGCGCGCTTCCGGCAAGGTCAACACTCGGCCGGCGAACCGGCCTGCGCCTGCGCCTGTTCCAGCGAAGCCGGTCGCGCCTGCATTCGGTGAAGACGACGCGGATGTGACACCGATCCGGGCGCCGGGCATTGCGCGCCGGCCTGCCGCCGGAGCTCCGGTGGTCAAGTCGGGGACGAACCTCCCGATTCCGGTGACGCTGAGCGGTTTGCCGGCGCGCGCGGCCAGCGACAAGGAAGTCGAAGAGCTGCAGAAGTTCAGCGGCGACGTGGTGACGGGCGCCGAGGGCCAGTTCAAGCTCACCGAGCGCCAGATCCAGATCTGTGCGGCCCTGTCCGACGGCACGCTGCTCATTGCGGAATCCGCCAAAGGATCGTCGCCGGCGTCCTCGGCTCGGGCGCTGCTCGATCGCGAAGGCTACAAGATCAAGCATATTCTGCTCGTGCCGATGGAGGTCATCCGCTCGGTCTACGAGACCTATCACAAGCGGGTCGGCTATGTGAGCTCGCAGGTCGATATCCAGGCCATGCAGCGCGTGGTCCTCGACCTGATCCGGACCGCGGCCCAGGCCAATTGCTCGGACATCCACGTCGATGTGGGGCGTCACGAAGCGAATATCCGTGTTCGTTCCGACGGCGTCATGACGAAGTTGCGCGAGCTGCCCTCTGGTATTGCCCAGGAAATGCTCATGGCGGCTTTCCATATGGCCGATGCGTCGGACGCCACCTACAAGCAATACGACGGCCAAGATGCCCGCATCACCTCGCTGAAGACGACGCTGCCAGAAGGCGTTCAGGCTATCCGTCTGCGCTACAACCCACTGCCCGACGGCGGCCGCCACTGCGTCATGCGCCTGCTCTACGCGGATCGGCGCAAGTCGGCCGGCGATGTCGATGTGCTCGGCTACGCTGAGCATCATGTCAGGCAGATCCGCGAGATGCGGTCGCGCCCCTATGGGATCAACATCATCTCGGGGCCGACCGGATCGGGTAAGTCCACCACGCTCCAGACCTCGCTTCAGTCGACGATCCGCGAGAAGCACGGCGAGGTGAACGTGCTGACGGTCGAAGACCCGCCAGAATATGAAATCCGCGGCGCGATCCAGCTTCCGGTGACCAATGCGACGTCCGCTGACGATCGCAACGAGGCCTTCCGCCTCGCCATCACTGGCGCGCTGCGCTCCGACCCGGACATCCTGATGATCGGCGAAATTCGAGACGCCGCTTCGGCATCTCTGGCGTTCCAGGCGGCGATGACCGGCCACCAGGTCTGGGCCTCGCTTCACGCGAACAACGGCTTGTCCGTGCTCGATCGCCTTCGGGACCTCAAGGTCGAGGAGTACAAGCTCTCCGACGCTTCGCTGGTGACCGGCCTGATCGGCCAGCGCCTGGTCCGCCGTGTGTGCCCCCATTGCGGCTTGCGGACACGCGAGGCCCTTGACCGCAAGATCACCACGGAAGCGGAAGTCGAGCTCCTTGGCCGCATCTTCACGGCAGAGGTCGTCGATAACCGGCTGCGCTTCGCCAATCCCGACGGCTGCAGCCAGTGCCGCTCGGGTTACGCAGGCCGGTCCGTGGTGGCCGAGACGATCATCCCCGACGAGAAGTTCATGGAGTTCATCGCCCGCGGGGAGAAGGTCCTGGCTCACCAGTACTGGATCGAGAACCTCGACGGCATGACCATGCTGGAGCACGCCTTGATGAAGGTTGCGGCCGGCCAGGTCGATGCGAACGAGGTTCGCTACAAGGTCGGTGTCATCCAGAGCGCCGAACCCGAGCGGATCCAGCACTTCATCGCGCAAGAACACCTCCTTCTCGCTTCGTGAGACTCTGAATGACCAGTTTTCGGAACCTCGAAGAAGCCTTCATCCGGTTTCAGTTCGGGGGCAAAGACCGCCTCAGGATTTATCGCAAGCTCGCCCGGCTGCAGCGCAACCGCGTCACGATGACGGAATCGCTGAAGACGATGTGGCGGCACGAGAGCAATGAGGGCAAGAAGCCGAAGAGGCCGGCGGCCATTGCGCTCGACGCCTGGCGGCGTCGTGTCGAGAACGGCAAATCCATTGGCGACGCCATGGAAGGCTGGGTGCCCGAGAGCGACCGGACCATCATCCGTGCGGGTGAAAAGGCCGGCTCGCTTCCCGAGGCGCTCGACGACGCGATCTTCATCCACATCGGGCAGAAGCGCATTCGCACCGCGCTGATCATCGGCATCTCGTATCCCTTCGTGATCTTCTGCGCGCTAATCACGCTGCTGGTGATCGTCGGGACCAACGTCATTCCGTCGTTCAGCACGATCGTGCCGCGGGAGCGCTGGACCGGATCTGGCGCGATGCTGGCCTATATCGCCGACTTCGTTGAGGTCGGCCTGATCCCCTCCCTGGTGGGCCTTGTGGTGCTGACCTTCGTGATCCTGTGGTCCATGCCGCGGTGGACGGGCCGTGCGCGCGTCTACGCCGACCGCTTCCCGCCTTACGCGCTCTATCGCCTGGTGCGCGGCTCCGGCTTCCTGCTGTCCTTCGCCACCATGGTGAAGTCCGGCATCAAGACGACTGAGGCGTTGAGGATCATGATCCGAGGCACCTCCCCATGGATGAAGGAAAGGCTCACCAAGGCCCTCGCGATCATGAACGACGGCACCAATATCGGTGATGCGCTCTATCGCAGCCGAATGGAGTTCCCCGATCGAGAAGTCGTTCTGGATCTGCGGACCTATGCCTCGCTCGACAAGTTCGATGAGGCTCTGACGACGATCGGTCGTGAGAACCTTGAGGAGACGGTCACGCGCATCGAGCGGAGCTCCGCCGTGATGCGAAACGTCTGCATTGGCCTGCTCGCGGCTGCCTTCGGCATGATCGTCGGCGGAATCTTCTCCCTGCAGTCCCAGATCACGTCGACGTTCTGATGACAGCGATCGTCAACTCCCCCGACCGCCCCGATCGCCTGTGTGACCTCGACTTCACCGACATCTACATGTCGGAGGCGGGTGAGGTTTACATGCGCGGCATGACGGATGTGTCGGAGCCGCTCTATATGGTTCCGAAGAACGCTGTCGCGGATCTCGACGACGTCCATCGTCGCGTCTGCGCCATGGGGCAGCGCGAGAACGAGTTCGTTCTCGACCACGACAATGTCCGGTACCGCATCACCAAGATCCAGATCGAGCATGGCGCGAGCTATCACATCCGCCGCTCCATGTTTCCGATCCCGCGGCTCAAGCCGCTCGGGCTTCCGATCGAGGTGGTGCGTGCGCTCGCTCCGATCGGCAATCCCGGGATCGGCGGCCGTCCGCGCGGCTTCGGTCTGATCCTGATCGCCGGCACGACGGGACAGGGCAAAACCACGACGGCGTCGTCGCTGCTGCAGGAGTACCTGATCAACTACGGCGAGATCGCGATCACCATCGAGGACCCGCCAGAACTGATGCTGGAGGGCAAGCACGGCCAGTTCGGTGTCTGCTATCAGGTCAAGGTCAAGGACGGCGATTTCGCTCCGCTCGTGCGCCAGGCTCTGCGCCAGCAGCCGCGCTACATCATGCTCGGCGAGGTACGCGATCCTTCAAGCGCGCAGGAGGTGCTGAACGCCGCGCTCTCTGGTCACGTCGTCCTGGCCACGATCCATGGCGGGTCGATCGAGGAAGCGCTGCTGCGCATGATCAACTACGTCGCGTCGCGCGTCGATTTGAACATGGCGCGCGACATGCTGGCCGACGGGGTCGCGGCCGTTCTGCATCAGGAAATGCGCAAGATCAGGGCCTCGGACGGCCGGGTTCAGCGGCGACTGCTCGTCCAGTCCCTGTTCTTCGGGAAGGAGCGTGGCCTGCGCCAGAAGATTCGCACCGGCGATATCGGCATGCTCGGGACCGATATCGAGGCGCAGCGCAACCGCATGGCGAAGGGAGAGCTGCCGATCTGATCGGCAGGAACGCCCATGATCCTGTTCATCGTTCTTCTCTTCCTGCTCTTCATCGCGGCCTTCTACGGGACGACCCGCGAGGACCAGGCGCTTATGCGCCTCGATGAGGGGCAGGCGATGGCACGTCAGCTCGTCATCCAGCACGCCGCAGCCGTCCAGCGCTGCAGCACGAGCGGCCCGTGTGTGGTCGGCTGGATCGACACCACTGATACGCTGCCGACGACCTTTCGTGGCAACCCGCCATTTGTTGCGCGCATCGGTGAGCCGCTGCCTCGTCTGCGTTCCTATTACACGGGCGATTTCATCGTTACAGCCTATGCCGACATCAACAGCGATCCTCAGCTGGCGCGATACACATATGGGCACATTCAGGGGCAGATTTTCACGGCCCTGAAGCCAATTTACCGCTGTGGGATCGGCCGTTGGGATGCTGCCGGCAGCGCCGTCGTCGTGCGTGGCTATGCGCAGACCGGCACGGGCGCTCCGGCGACGCCAGGCATCGGCAGCATCGTCGTTCCTGTGCCCGGCTTTCCTGGCGTGAATGATGGTACGCCGACGTTGGTTTCAAAGACGCAGGGCGGAGTGAGCTGCGGATTCTAGTCCGCGGCCATTGAATCCATCGCATTTATCCTGGATCATCAGGTCAATCCTTCGATCGATCCGCAGTGAGGTCGTCATGATCAAGATTCCGGGGACCACCAAGGCCCGCCGGCGCCGCGGTCTAACCCTGCTCGAAGTTTCGGCCGCGCTGGGCATCCTTGTGCTCGTCATTGGCGGCTTGGCGCAGCTCGTCGCTCAGACGGGTGAGAGCGTGCGCGCCCGTGGGGCGGCGGAGCGCCTGCGCGAGATCACGAAGGCGTCGCAGCAATATATCGATGCATACGCGCCTCAGCTCCTGCAGCATCCGACCATCATGGCCGACCAGCCGCTCGTGATCCCGATCGGGCGAACGAACGGTGCATCGCTGCCGCCCAACGGTCCCACCGCGACGCTGCCGAGCGTGCAGGGCGCCGGCATGCTGTACCGGGACTTCATCGACAACAACCCGTATGGGCATTCGCACGCTCTCGTTGTCCGCAAAATCGACCCGGTTCTGCCGAACCAGAAGGCGCGCATCGAGGGCATGATCGTCAGCCAGGGTGGCGCTGCCATCCCTGACCGCTCGATCGGCACCGTCGCGACGCTCGCCGGCGCCCAGGGCGGCTTCATCATGCAGGTCCCGGTCGCAGGGTTCACGACCAACGATATTGTCGGCACTCGCGGCGGCTGGCGCGCCCAGGCATCCAACTGGACCGCCGGCTCGGTTTCTCCGCAGCCTGGCCATGTGATGTCGGTTGTCGGTGTCAACGATTCGACGCTGAACAGCCCGTATTTGGCACGTATCGATGTCGGCGATCCCGAGCAGAACACCATGCGAGTCGCCTTGGCGATGGGCGGAAACGCCATCACCAATGCCCCTGCCCTTTGCGCTGGCGGAGCAACCGCTGCCGGCTGTGTCGGCACGACTGGCACCGTCGAGCTCGGCCCCAACATCCATGTGAATGGCGAGGTCGCGGCCGGTGGCAACATCACTGCTGTCGGAACGGGCAACTTCGGGAACGGTGTCTACGCGCCGATCTATTACGATCGAACCAACAACACCTACTACATGCAGCCGGCCGGCCTCACCAACCTGAACACCCTCCGGACCCAGAGCTTCTCGCTCGATACGCGGGTGAGCGGGACCTACAACAAGTCGGCGGTCTTCGGCGGGAACGGCACCAACAATCAGTACCGGCTCGGTGACCTCCTGCCGCGCTACGTGCTTCAGGAAGGCTACGCAGCCAGCAGCGGTGCTCCCAATGTCTACAAGCCGCTCTGCGGTGCCGGCGGCGAAGCCAAGATCATCCTGCACCCGCGCGCGGATTCCTGGGCCTTCCAGGCGAACCTGAACATCACGGTGACGGATGACGGCGTCTCGACCTCGCCAGCCACCACCATCGTGCGGCGCCAGTACATGGCTTCCGACCTCGGGACCTACTGGCGCGTAAACCTGACTGGCACGGACCACGCCGAGGCGTGGGAGGCGATGGCCATGACCTATTGCTATTACCCGTGACCGCGAAATCCAGAATGCATCAAGGTAGAATAGACCGACGAGTCCTTTCCGACGCAGGTCGAGCAGGGAATGCCATGAAGAAGCTGTCACTCACGATCGCGACCTTCGCCGCGCTGGCGATGCTGACGATGGCAGGGCCGTCGCAGTCTGCTCCGAGCCCCGATCTTCCTGTCGCTTCGGCTGCCGCGGCCCGGACGGTGGAGCAGGCTTCCCAATGGCTGGATCATCTCGGCCAGCGCGGCGCGGAGAAGACGTCGTCCGAGACACGGATCCAACTCGCTCAGACCTATGACCACACCTGGACACCGGGCAACGGCTACGCGCCGTACAATCCAGGCGTGATCATCAATGACGGGCGTTCGAAGGGTTGGTGGCAGTATCAGTACTACGCCATCCAGACCGGAGGCACGAACGGCTTCATCATCGTCTACTATAACCTGGTCTGTGTCGGCCCAGGGCGCTGCGGGGCGACCTCAGCAGCGTCCAGTTGCTGGATCACGGGCTACGGGAATGGGCCTTGCGCGGAAGGTCCGAACGCCTCGATCCCGCGGAACCTCTAACACAGCGACCTCGAAAAAGACGCCGGCCCCTAGGGGGCCGGCGTTTCTGTTTCCGCTTCTAATCACAGGGTCGGGCGGGAACTCTGTGGTCCAAGAGCCTCTTCCGCGATGCGCAGGATTTGCTCGATCCGGAAATCGTGGGACTTGCACCCTGGCGTTAGCCGCACACTCTGCACAAGGGCTTCCAAACCGGTCTCCTCGTCGGTCAGGACAAGGTCGGTCGCTCCGTTGCCCTCTCGGCACTCGATCGGGCCCCGAAGCACCCGAACCTCGTCGCGGTCGAGTTGACGGCGGATGATGTGCATCGGCTCAGCATAGCCTCCCCGATACTCGGCCGCGGGCACCATCGACCGGGCGACAGCCGCAAGCGCCTCGGTGAGGTCGCGTTCGGTCAGCGTGTCACGCCCTTTGGCCAAGGCGGCCGCAACAGCGCTGGAGCGCGAGTGCCCGTATAGCGAGGCGTCGACGACATAGACGTCCGTCAGGTCGCCGATCGAGATCTCGACGGGCAGGCTGCGATCATGCCGATCGATGGGGTGCTCCCGACGGCTCATCGGATCTGCAGAGGCGTAGATGAAGCCCTCATAAGCGATCTTGTCGACCTTGATGCGCGGGCGATCGCCAAGTCGCAGAAGACGGGTTCCGCCCCGGAGAGCATAATCACCTTCCGGCCCCTTGGGATCGTCCAGAAGGTGATGAAGCCGATGATCCCTGACCCAGGCGTAAAGCTTCGGGAAGTCGGGCGGCGCCGGGGTTGCGGTGACGGGCAACAGGTTCGAAAGCCCAGCGTCGGGGCCTCCGAGCTCAGCGGAGGGGAGCTGGATGAGCTGGGCGATGATCCGGTCCACCACCGCTTCAACCCTGGCCACGATCTCGATGAGAGCCAGAGCCGTCGGTTCAGCGCCCTCCGGGTCGTATTCCCTCCCGAGATCATTGGTGTGAAGCAGGATCCCGCGATAGCGGGGGAGATGGCTTGCCTCGTACCGGAGATAGGTTTTTCGCGCGCCATTGAGCTTGGCGTTGGTCTTGAAGCCTTCGATGAAAGCCTTGGCATCAGCCTTCCAGTTGCGGCCGACATAGATCGCCGCGGTCGGGCCGCTATTGTCGGAATAGGTGACGAGCTCGATCCCAGGAGGGATCACGATCTCGCTGAGGCCGGCAGCGACCGCTTTGCCGTCGCGATCGGTGTCATGCATGCCGAAAGTGAAGGCGAAAGGCCCTTCAGGAAGATCGCCGCTGATCCGCTGAACCTGGCGATGGAGGTTCCGACCAGAGCCGCGGATCGCCAGTTCCACGTTGAAGCCGGGTGCGTCCCATCCGACACGGGCGAATTCCTGAACGAGCCGAGCGCCAGCATGGGCCAGCGGATGGCGCTTTCCTTCATTCGGCCAGACGAACTCCGGCTGCGCCAAGGGGAAGTCATCACGATCGATCGAAAGCGCCAAGGCCAGCCTCCTCTGTTGGAGGAACTGTGCGCCGGTTCGATGCATGTCGGAAGCGGCTGGGCCTGCTCCCCCACGGGAAATGCAGGCTGGAAAGCCTCAGGCGCTCGCCAGGGCCGCTTTGCCGAACAGCTCCTGGGTCAGGAGCCGCAGCTTCCGGCGGCCTTCGTAGACCGTCTCCAGGCCCCATGCCGGGTTCTCCGCGGCGACGCCACTTTCGACGAGGTGGCTCAGCCAGGGCTCGTGGAGGACTTTCAAGCTGACGGCACGGGTCTCGGTGATGTGGCCTTCCTCGCAGACGTATTCCGTCGCCTCGAAGGAATCTTCGAGATCGGGATCATCCACCAGGACCAACCAGTACTCCTTCCCGTCTTCCATCCGAAAGAAACGGACACGCCGGCGGCACTCTCCGTCGTTGCTCTCTACCCGGCACTCGATCTCGCAACCCGCCTTCGAGCGGCGGATCATCGAGATCTCGGGGTCGCAGATAGCCTTGTTGAGGGCGTGGCAGGCGAGCGCTGGATCGGAATAGGCAAGCTCGGGCTTCTTGGGGCGCTCGACGATACAGAGGCCGTTCTCCGCGTCCATGGACACGACAGCGATGAGATCTCCGTCCGGGCGGACCACCGAAAAGGGGTTCGCCTCCATGAGGTCAATGAACTCGCGCTGCGAAAACATGGGCAACTCCGTACTCAGGCCCACGAATCCATCGAAACGGCCGCCAGGGAAGACTGCCTTAACGACTTGTTAACAGATTTGACTCGTTAACCAGTTTTTGTCGAGTCAAGTTCTCTGCTTCCCTACCTGAGCAGAGTCGACGATCGGTAAACTCGTCTCGATCGACATGTATCGGATTGGCTCCGGCTTGCCTCGTTCCACGATCCCGCACGCTTATGATTGCGACGGTCGCCTCGACCGGCCGTGAATAGCGCCTTTGCCTGGGCCTAGATACACCCGTCTGGTCGCCGTCGTCTTGTTTTGCTGGTCCGGCGCCGAGCTGTTGTGACTTTCCCCTCGCGCCTGTCTATTGGTGCCGTCGCACCGAATTCGCAGAGCTATCGCCGGGGATCACTATGGCAGTTGCCGCAAAAGCCTATCTCCTGGGTTCAATTTCGACCGCGGAGCTGCTCGCCGCCCTGTCTGATTTCGAGACGATCGACGCCAACAGCATCTCCGCCGCCGAGCGATGGGTTACCTTCGCTGACCAGGCCGGCGCCCAGCGCAAGCTGTTCGTGTCTCAGACCGATGAGCCGAGCCTCGTTCCCGGCGCCCTGACCTATGTCAGCATCGGGGTCACGGATCCCGGCCCGGCTTTGATCCAGCGACTGGCGGAATGCTTCGGCGGCTTCGTGAACCTGAATGACGGGCAGGGCGACGAGTGGACTGGCGTGCAGGCGAGCCGCGCTTTGGAGAGAGCAGAGCCCGAACAGATGTTGATCGTCGAGCTCGCGGCCGTGGTCGGACAGGAGGCGATCGAGAAGATCATCCCGGATCTCTTCGACCCGGAAAAGGTCGGGCGCCTCGAGGAGGCTTTCGCGCGCTATCGTGAGCGGCGCCAGGCATTGGAGCCTTCTTCCCCGTCGATCTAGGAGTTGGGAGCGGTCGCTTCGGCGCGGTTGCCCCGGCGCCCGATCCTGCTGTCGACGAAGAGGATGAAAAGACCGCGGGGCGAAAGCAACGGAACGCCGTCTCGCCTCAGCACGTCCTCCATGAAGAGCCTGACCTGCGCTCCCGAGATTGGCTTCTGAGGGTCCAGGAAGCGTTCGCTCGCCTCTTCGATGATGCCGTTCCAGTGCCGCTTCGGGACGATACGCCGGCTGTTCAGGACGGCGTTCGATGCCTGCTCGCCGATCAGGCGGGCAAGCATTCCCTCGCGGCTTTCGACCGTGTCCTGCGTCGCCATACCGCCAGCGTCCTATCGTAGCCGAGCTTGTAGCCGTTCTGGCAGCGACCAGTTAACGGATCATAGCCCAGGCGCGAAGCGTCGAGGAGCACCAGGCGGCGCCGCGCGAGGTGGAGGTGCCGGAGAGGCGGCGGGCGTCTTCAGGAAATCAGGCAGGGCATCGTCGAACAGAGGCGGCTGCTGAGCGAGATCGAACCCGGGTGCCCCGTCTGGCTCCCCGAAGGTCGTATCATCGGAGAGCTGAGCCTGTACAGGGGCTGGCGCAGGGCGTGGCCCGCCATGTGGTGGTCGTCCCATCGGCGGGGCAGCCGGCGGCAGGCGCGGCGCGCCGAGACGCAATTCTCCCGGCCCCGAGGTCCTGACCTCCATCGCGACTTGAGGCGGATCGAGCGAGACGACCGTGGTCGCATTCCCGGTCGCGACTTCCGCTTCCTCGGGTCGCTGGTCGGCGCTGTAGCCGCCTTCGTCGATATCGGTGACCGCCGCATGAGGCTCGACGGAGGATGCATCAGCCTCCGCGGCAGGAAGGTCGTCGTCCGTCAGCTCCTCTTGGATCTCGTCTCTTGCCACGGTGTCATCATCGAGGTCCGTGATCAGATCCGGTTCCGACGGAGCCTCCGCCTCGACGTCCGCGGCAACCGTAGGCGTGATATCGTCGAACGACGGCTCCTCGGGGACGACGTCCGCGGGAGGGTTAGTCCCCACAGCCTGCGCATAGCTGACGATCGCGGCCTGTTCGCCGTCGAACGGCGGATCCGGGAAAGTGGCCGGCTCATGCGAAGCCGCTGCGGTTTCGACACCGGTGGGTGCCGCTGCATCGCCGGGGAAGTGTTCGGCCTCATTGAATCCGGTGCACTCGATGCGCCAGATTGCGAAATAGAGATGGCGCTTCCAGGCCACGCGGCCGAACCGACGGGCATATTTGGCAAGGCCTGTACGGTCATTGGCTTTGACCGCGTCCCTCGCCTCCTGGACGATCTCCCGGGCCATTCCGAGATGGTTCTTGGCAATCGGCACGCCGAAATAGTCGAGACGGTCGTCACCGAGGTCGACGATCTGCTCCGCCGTGGGCGTCTCGATGACGCGTGGGGGCGAGGGAGAGAGAGGCGGGAGGATCGTAGCCGGGGCCGCGGTAGCTGCCGGAGCCGTTGCAGGCGCCGCGGGCGGAGCCACGACGGGAGGCGTGGCCAGCGTCATCGCGGATCCCCGCGGCGCGATCTCATCGAGCGTCACGAGCGGATGGCCGGCCACGCGGTCGGCGACGGCCTGGAAGAGCGCGTCGACGAGATCGGGTCCGCCAATCTTGGAAAGGATCGATCGGGTCTCGCCTTCGAACCTGTCAGCCATCTCCTGCAGCCGCGCGATCTCCGCCTGGATCGCGAGCATGCGACCCACGCGGACTTCGGCGTCGGCAAAAATCTGGGAAGGCAGGTCCTGAAGCGACATATCGGTCCTCAGCGGAGGGCAGCCAGGAAGGCGTCCATGTCTGGCGGCAAGCCGACGGATGAGAACAGCTTCCCGTCAGGCGTCGTGTAGGCAAGGAAGGGCGTCGAGCGGATCATGTAGCGGGCGGCAAAGCCGTTATTGATCCGAATATACTCGCCAGCGCGCTCGCTCTCGGGGCTGCCCACAGCCGGGCCCGGCTGAACCGGGACGTTGTCGATGCTCCCCTCGCCCGCGAGCCAGGCCTTGGCCGGCTCGGCGCGCCCGAGGATCGACCGCGTCAGAGGCTCGGAGTTGCGCAGGCCGGCGATCATGATGACACGCACCTGGATCTTGCCGTCGAACACCAGCGGCTTCAACTTCGCCCAGGCCTGGTGACAGAACGGGCACTGCGGATCGGCGAGCATCCATATGGCAGGCCTGTCCTTGACGCCCACGGTGAAGAAAACGGTCGTCTTCATCGCCTCCATGAAGGCAGCGACGTCCTGGCCTGGATAGCGGTACTGGTCGGAGGCGCTCGCAGGCTTCGAGGAGATTTGGTGGACGTAGGGGACCGGTGTGGGAACACCGGCTGGCACGGGGGTGTCGGCCGGACCATCGGTACGAAGACCGGCGCCTACCTGGACGGGCGCTGCCGCCTCGGGAGCAGCCTTGGTCTCGATCGTGGAGCTCGCGGGGTTGGCCTTCTGAGTCAGCGACTTTGCGACCTCCGGCGAAACCGGCTCGGCGCGCGGCAGCATGCGGCCTGGCTCGACGGGCGACGACAGACCGTTCTGGCGAGCTTGCTCCTCTTCGAGGAAGCGCTGCTGGAGGCGGCCGACCTGAACGCCGGTCATCATCATGCCACCGCGCTTCACGAGCACGCCGGCCACCGCATGCTTGCGGTCGGGGGTGACGTACATGGCCTGGATCTTCCCGGGCGCACCGCCTTCGGCCGGAGCCTCGACGAGATAGCCCTGAACACCGCCGTCGGTCCCTTCGAACGGCGTGATCTTCATGCCGAGCGATTTCATCCAGTCGATGAAATCGCCCTTGGGATCGGCCTTCGGATCGCTCTCCGGGACGGAGGGCAGGAGGCCGGCGTCGATACCGGGCATCTGCTTCGCCGCCTCGCCGAAGCGCTTCAGCATGGCCGCGATCTGGTCGTTGGTGACATTGTGCCCGCCCGCCTGGAACAGGAGGCCGGCGATCAGATGCTCGCCGTCGGGCGCGACGTAGAAGGCGTTGAAGCGACCGTTGGCCGCCTCACCCAGATAGGTGCGCAGACCGGCGGTCTCACCGAGCGAGGTGATCTTCACGCCCTCGGAGATGACATAGCGGATGACAGCAGGAAGCTCGCCGCCGCGGCCGGCGAGAGGGTTGCTCGGCTCGACGGTGGGATTGGGAAGAGCGATCGCCGAAGAACCGCCGGAGATGACCGGGCCAATGTTCTTGGGCGCTTCGGACGGAGCGGGCTGGGCAACGGCGCCCGAGCACGCGATGAGGATCGCGGCGGATGCGCCGAGAAGGTCTTTCTTAATTGCCCGCATGGAGCCGACTCTCCGATCATTCAGATACCTGATGATCTAAAGGCCGGTTCTTGCGTGGGTCAACGATCCGCGACTCAATCCTAGTGGATTAGGCGCGCCGTCTTTGCGGCGGGGGCGGCGGAGCCTTCCCCTTTGAAGGATTGTTCGGCTTCGCAGGAGCATCTTTCCGGTCGGGGAAGATCGCGTGATCGCAATTATCCGAAGCGCCGCGTGTCCAGTTGTTGCAGGCCAGGAAGGCCTTTCCCTTGTTGGGCCCGTCCTTGGTGATTGTCCGTCGCATCATTTTGCCCTTGCCGCACTTCGGGCAGGGCTGCCCTTCGCCGGCGATCGGGCGGCCCTTGATCTTCTGTTCCGAGGTCCAGGCGAAATGCTTGCAGGCGTCGTCCTTGGTGAAATCCGCGGCGCTGCAGCGGATGTAACTGCGCCCTTTGTTGGGGCCATCCTTTTGAACGATACCGCTCTGGAGCTGTCCCTTCCCGCAATCGGGGCAGGGCTTACCATCGTCCGGGCTTGAGGGCTTCTCGACGTCGGTCCACGAGAAATTCCGGCAACCGCCCTCGGTCTTGAAGTCGATCGCCGAGCAGGAAATGAACGGCCGGCCTGCATTCGGGCCCTTCTTGGTGGAGACACGCGAAGTCATCGTGCCTTTTCCACACTCGGTGCAGGTCTTTCCCTCATCGGGATGCTTCGGGGCTTCCTTGAGACCCTCCGGCCGGCCTCGGTATTTGCACTGAGCGTTTGGGTCGTCCTTGACGAAGTTGTCGCAGCGCAGGAATCGCTTGCCCTTGAAGGCGTCATCGAAGGGCCAGGTGCGGGTGCGCAGCGTTCCCTTCTGGCATTCGGGACAGGTGTCGCCATGTCCGGGCAGTGGCTTCACGCCAAGCGCAGCGACGTTGACCGGTTGGGTCTTCGCCTCGTCAATCAGGATACGGATCGCCCGCTCCTGCTCGGCCATGAACCGATCGAGGGTGAATTCCCCGTCCTTAATCTTCTCCAGGTAAGTTTCCCAGAAGGCCGTCATGTCTGGGCTGGAAACCTTCTTGGGCAGAAGGTCGATCAAGGCGCGACCGAGCGTTGTCGAAATGATGATCGACTTCTTGCCCTTCGGCTTGCGCACGATGTGGCCGACGTCGATGAGCTTCGTCACGATCGCCTTTCGGGTGGCGGGCGTGCCGATGCCTGAGCTCTCCTTCAGCTGCTGCTTGATCTGCGCATTCGAGACAAAGCGATGGATCGCCATCATGGCGTCGATCAGGCTCGCGTCGTCGAAATGCGCCGGCGGCTTCGTGCGCTTGGGCCCGAGCTCCATCGCCTTCACATCCACCGGGTCGCCCTTGGCCATGGCCGGCAAGGTGCCCTCGTCCTCTTCCTTGTCGTCCTCTTCGTCGAGTTCGGCGCCGAAGACCTTCTTCCAACCGACGTCGACGACGCGCTTGCCATTGGCCTTGAAGCGGTCCGCTCGCTCACCCGTCGGGACCGAGACCGTCGCAGCCGTCGATTCATAGCGATAGTCTGGATAGAACTGAGCGATGAAGGTCTTCGCAATGAGCATGAAGACGCGTTTCTCGTCGCCCGACAGCGAGGCGATCTTCGAGGCGGTCGCCTCCATCGTCGGCACGATGCCATAGTGGTCCGTGACCTTGGCGTCGTTCCAGACCGGGGAGCGACGCTTCAAGTCGGCTTGGGCAGCGAGTTCACCGAGACCATCGACCTTGGTCAAATTGGCGATGATCTGCGGCGCCTCCTCCGCCAGGAGCGAAGTAGGCAGGTGCTCGGACTCCGTTCGCGGGTAGGAGGCGAGCTTCATGTCGTAGAGCTTCTGAGCGGCCGCGTCCGTGGCCTCCAGCTGCATGCCGAAGCGACGGAAGCAGGCCTTCTGCAGCGTGCCCAGGGAGAACGCCAATGGCGGCGAGGTGTTCTTCGGCGTCTTCTGGAGATCGGATAGCGTTCCGGTCTTCCCAGCTACTCGATCGATCACGGCCTGGGCGACCGCCTTGTCGAGGAGCTGCCCGTCGGCGTTTTGGCCCGGTGTATCCTCGGGCATGATCCAGCTCGCCTTGAACGAGCCGTTCTCGTGATGGAAGATCACTGCCGGGATGAAGTGGTCGACTGGCTTGAAATTCTCGATCTCGCGGTCCCGATCGACGACGAGCTTCAATGTCGGGGTCTGGACGCGCCCGACGCGCACCTCGACGCCGTCCACGCCAGCCTGGCGCACAACAATGGCGAAAGCCCGGGTGGCGTTCAGCCCGTGAACCCAGTCAGCCCGCTGCCGCGCTATCGCAGCGTGTGAGAGGTTGCGCTTCTCGGCGTTGGGGAAAGCCTCGCGTACTGCCTTTTGAATGGCGGTATCCGTCATCGACTGGATCCAGACCCGTTTCACCGAGCCACCGAACGGATCGATGCCGTACTTCATCAGGATCTCGTCGATGATCAGCTGCCCCTCGCGTTCGGCGTCGCCGACGTGGACGATCTCGTCAGGCTTCTCCCGGAGGCATTGGCTGATGGCCTTGATCTCGCCGGACATGTCCTGCCGGGCAGACATTTTCCATTCGGTTGGCACGAACGGAAGGGTATCGAGTCGCCAGCTCTTGAGGATCGGATCGTATTCCTCTGGCTTTGCGTTCTCGAAAGCGTGGCCGCGCGTCCAGGTGACGGTGTCCTGCCCGACCTTGATAAGCCCCTGCCCGTTGCTCTGGCTCGCTCCCGTGATCGCGGAGACCGCCTTGGCGATCTCTCGTCCCAGGGACGGCTTCTCGGCGATGTAAAGCCTGCGGACCACTCATGAGCTCCGAATTGGGTGCGCAAGTTTCAGCGCAATTCTTGAGCAAATCAAGGATTGATGCGTTACTCCTACTGTGCGAGCCGACGGAGGCTTCAATCCTGAACCCGAGATGCTCTTGCCGAACACCGTGAACCATCCTTTCGATCTCACCCCAGGCGTCGCCAGGCCGACTGGCCGGGGTGCGCTCGCTCTGGCTTTTCGCGCGAAGACACGCTCGGTTCTGCCGAGAAGCCGCGGCGCGTCGTGGCCGGGACCGGGAATGATTGGGCTGGTGTCATCGGAGGCTGACAAGCGCGAGCTCGTCAGCCGCGGCGCTTACATCGATTCCTACAAGCGGCTTTCGATTCCCCGATCGGAGGCTGCCAAGGACGAGTGGCAGCCATTCGTTCCGCTGATCGCGCGCAAAGTGTTCACCCCGCTGATGGCCGAGATGATCCCGGAGAGCGCGTTCGGAGCATCGCTCACCAATTTGCTGACGGAGGCGGCGTGGAAGGAGATACGGCAACACGCCTATCGCGCCGCCGGTCATGTCTGCCAGTGTTGCGGCGAGAGCTCCGGGCCGCTGGAATGCCATGAGGTTTGGAGCTTCGATGACGAGCCCGGGGCGGACGGATGGTGCCGGCAGACGCTTCGTCATCTCCTCTCCCTGTGCCACGAATGTCACGAGCTTTTCCATCCGGGGCTTGCCAGTGTGCGCCGGCGATCCGATGCAGTGATCGAGCGCATCAAGGCGGTCAACGAGTGGACACCCAACGAGCAAGCTATCGCCGCGCAGCATAACAATCGGCTCTTTTTCGAACGGAGCCGTAAGCGTTGGGCGCTGGATCTGAGTATCCTTGAGGCGGATGACCCGCTGCCGTTGAAGTCGAACTGGAGCTTAAACGGACGGTCCGGCGTCCTGGCTGCGCAGACCCGGACTGGTTTGTCCCGGACCCGTATTACCGGCCTCCGCCACGGGGTCACCTTGGCGAACGGCGAAACGATCTTCGAGCAGGCGCCCCCGGCGATGGGCAGGTCCTAGAGCTTGGGACCAGGGGACTCTTGCGCCTGATGGTCGTAGCTCTGGTCGAAGCTCAAGAAGGCTGGGTCGACCCTGTCGGTCAGCCAGACGCCGTTGTCTGCCTGCCAGAACTGATGGCCTGCGGCCCACATCTCGGACGCGGCGACGGTGAGAACCACCGGGCGGCCGTGACGTCCGCCGACCTTGAGGGCAGTCGGAATGTCCATCGAGAGATGAACCTGCTGGCGGCCTCGCGGCTCCAGGCCGGTCGCGAAGATCGAGTCGAGGGATGCGGCCGCGGTCCCGTGGAAGAGCACTTGAGGCGGCTCCTTCGGCACGAGCCCGAGCTCGACCTTGATCGAGTGGCCCTGCGCGGCCCGGACAAAACGCCCGTCCTCGGAGATCGTGAAGCGCTTCTTGTCGCTTGTCGCGACGACTTCGTCGAGCATCGCGCGGTCGAAGCGCTTGCCAGCCTTCTTCGACTTGGCAAGCAGATCGTCGATGCGCACCCAGCCGGCGTGGTCGAGCTTGATCCCGATCTCTTCAGGAGCATGCCTGAGAACAAAGCTCAGGAATTTGCTTACTTCGCGGACGCTCATCGCGGGTTCCAATCCGGGTTCCGCAATCCAATTCTGGCCGCCCAGACAGGCGTAGACATGGTCCCGTCTAGCATGCCGGTGAGCTCAAGGGGACGGCGCGGGCGCCGCGGCGGGTTCGGGCTCTTCCATCAGCGCCTTGGCCACATGCTGGCGATAGCTTCCCGAGAAATGGAAAGCGTGCCCGGCCTTGAGGAAGGCAGCCACGACCGCCGGCGTATTCGGCAGCGCGACCCGCGCGGCGCGGTCCTTGCTCCCGGCGAACGGACCCGTCACGGCCACGATCTCGTCGGTCAGGAAGGCCTTCAGCGTCTTCGGCCGCGCGGTGAACGAAACCACCAGGTGTGGACGGTCCACATAGATTGCCGCCCGATCATCCGGAGCGTCCGCATCGGTCGTCAGCTCTCCGCCGGCCCGCAGCACAGCGAGCGCGCCTTTCAACGACGTCGTGCGGCCCTCCAGGGCATGGATGGCGTCCTGCTTGTTCTTGGGGATCAGCATGGCGCGATGGCCGACGCCGTTCGTGTCAGTCCAGAGGACTGAAGAGCCCCATTTCTGATTGCGGGCGGCGATGACGGCTCGAACCAGGTTTCCATCCAGAACCTTGCGGCGCTCCGGGACATGGCCTGAGGGGGCCTTGTCGAAGCGCGCCAGGGCAACCGGGTTCGGCGGCCCGCGCCAGGGCTGCACGAGGATGCCGGCCTCGGAGTGAACGCCGGCTGCGGAGATGACGCGCGGTCGTTCGTCCCCCGGAATTGCGTAGCGGATCGTCCACTGTCCGGGGTGAGCCACCTGGTCCTTGTCGTCCGGCGGCCGCACTTCCAGGACAAGCCCGGTCTCCAGACCTTCCTCGCCCGGGATCTGGATGGAGCAGCCGGGGCGCCACGATGCGATCAGCCCCTGCAGATGGTTGAGCTTCGCATCCTGGTTCTGGACGGCATTCCCCTTCGGATCCTTGAGAGCTTGCTCGACATTGAGATAACGCTTGGACAGCGCGGCGAACCGCAGCTTCGGACGCAGCTTCTCGATTGCCTTCTTATGGTCCGGAAAGCGCTCGTTCGCTGCCTTGGGGGTCTTCTCCTCGGCTTCGTCGATCATGCGCAGGATCTCGTCCGCCTTGAGCGGCTTCGCCTCACGCATGCGTTCGATGGTCGTAACCGTGACCGGCCGGCCGAACACCTCGCCATCGCGCGGATCGCCCGGCTCGAAGATCTCGCGAGCGATCACCTTCCACTCGCCGTCGAGCTCGCGGGCACCCCGCGGGTTGCGGCCGCGCGCTGCGAGATCCTGGGTCATCGCAATATGGGCGGCGACAACTTCGTCATAGAGGCGGTCCTGTTCCTGCGACGGCAGCAGGATCAAGCGGGAGAGGAACTTGTTGATGTGATAGAGCTCGGTCGCGGCCTTTTCCGGGTCAGGCAGCTTCATCGCGATGAACATGCGCTCGGCGAGGCCTGGCCTGTCCTCGAGGAGGCGCTTGCACACTTCGTTGCCCACCTGGTCGATGATGTCGGGCACGTCCATGGACGTCGCGTTTTCAGCGCTGCCCGTCACATTCGCCGACATCTGCGCCATCTTGTTGTTCTGAAGAGCGAGATTCCGGGTCTCCATGGGAAGCCCGGTCGAGAGCGTTTCGAACGTTGGGGTCGAGACCTGCCCGCGGCGGTTCACGCGTCCGAAGAACTGCATCCGCTCGACGACGTTTGAAGCGATCTGAAGCTCGATCATCTTTCGCCGCCGGCGATCGCGGACCTTTTCCGAGGCGTGCAGCGACAAGCCCGTCGACGCGGCCCTGGTGATGACGAGGGCGTCCGAGCGTCCCGAGTTGAAGCCGGCGACCTGGGCGACGCGATCCTGCTTGGGCAGCTGGACATATTCTGAGCCTATCACCCGAACCGAGCGCGCTGAGATCTCCTCCGCCTTCCAACCGGTTCCCAGTCGCTCGCCTTCGCGCTCGATCGCTGCGCGAATATCGTCGATTGGCGAGAGCGAGAGATCGGGAAACGCCGCGATCATCTCCCGAACCTTCTCGCCTGCGGCGATCATGTCCGGGTCCTCGATCTGGACGAGCTCCGGATCCTTGTTCGGAACTTTCATGCGCAAGGTCAGAGTCCGATCAAGGAACAGTCGCAGCGCGTCCTTGAAGTCCGGCGGCCGGCTCTCGACGGGGATCTCCTCGTCACCGGCTTCGAAGGCGACATCATCAGCCGTCTCATCGGCCCGGGTGTCCGATGCGAGCTCGCGCATGAGGCTCTCCATCGTGGACTCGACCACCACGACGGGTTTCTCCCCTCGGTTAAGCGCGGCGATGCACCGTTCGATATCGAGCTCGACCTTGAGCGCCGTCAGGAACTGGCGAACGATCGCGGCCAGGCCGGACCCGAAGTTGGCGGCATACCAGAACTCCTTCCGACGCCGGCGGGCGTTCTCGTCCTCATCTTTTCCGCCGTTGCGGTCCTCCGCCATGTTCGTCGCTTGGCGTCCGAGCCGCGCGATCTCGCTCAGAATGGGTGAAAGCGCGTCGGCGTACGCCCTGTTGCGCTCGGTGCGCTTTGTGTCCTCGATGACCTCGATCTTGATGTCGGAGAGGTCGTGTTCGCGACGCAGGTACGCGCCGTCCTCTGCCAGCATCTGGGACAGCGCTTCAGAAATGGCCTGACCGCCTGCCGACAGCACCGACATGAGATCGGAGGAGCGCATCGAGGCTGGGAACAGCCGGCGATAGGCTGCCAGATTGCGCGGGTTCTTGGCGAAGGTGGCCGAGGAAAACGTAACGGAATCCGCCTCGTCCATGGCGGCGCCCAGGTTCTCCGAAGTGTTGGAGTCGCCGACGGCATTGTGGCTCTCATCGCAAACCATGCGCGAGCCCCGCGCGACGCGCCGCAGGAAGTCGGCCTTGATCGATCCGGCCCGGTTGAACTGGGAATAGGTCGCCATCACCAGCCTGGTGCCGGCCGGTAGCTCGCCCGCCTTGATGGCCTTCTGGACGACAGCAGGATCCCAGGCGGGGTGAAGCACCTTGCGATCCTCGCCGCCGCCCTCGCTGATTTCGGCCTCGTTATTGAGGATGAAGGGACGCCCGAACAGATCGAACGAGCCGATATCGATGATGTCCCGGAAGAGATCGGAGAACAGGTTCTCCTTCTCGGTGATGAAGATAGCTACCGAGCCGGCATAGACGATCGCGCGCAGCACGGCGGCCACGACTCGGCCTTTGCCGAGACCAGTGGCATCCGCGATTACAAGTCCCTGCCCTCGATCCATCGCATCGAGCGCCATGGCAACGGCGTCGATCTGTTCCGGAGAGAGCGCTTTGGATAGCTCCGCGATCGACCAACCGCACCGGCGGGACACGAAGCTGTCGACCGGCCCGTTGCGATCCTCGATTTGCGCGAGCGCTCGCCCCGTCGCCGCAGCAAGATTGGTCGGGATCGTTGCGATCGGCTTGCCCAGCTTCGAGGCCGGTTCGTATTTGATCTGGAAACGATTGACCTTGGCTGTGCCTCCGACGGGCGCCAACCTCGCGATGTCGAGTGGCGACTTGCCGGCGAAGCGCTTCCTCGTCTCCTCGAACGGGAGCTTGACGGTTCGGAATTCCGGGAACGCTGAACGGATCTCACCCAGCTTGAATTGACCGCCCGGGCGAAGCCACGCCGGCGGGTCGCCATCGACCTTTCGGAAGCCAATCGCTCCAAGCGCGTGGGCCGCCTTCTGATCAATACCATGGCCTTCGATGACTACTGCGCGATGATGCGGCTCTTTCGAGCTGTCGAATTGAGCAACGAAGATGCGGGCATCCTCCACACCTGGATCGAGCCACTCCGTCGAAGCCATTCTCACCACCTTGTTCGCCCTAACGAAAAAGGGGCGGGCTGATGCCCGCCCCTTCCAGTCTCGATTGTCGCGTCGATCAGAACGCCGGCGCCGGGGCGCCCGCCTCCTGGGTCGCGGGATCCGGGGTCTGCTCGGCCTGGTCGGCCTGGGCAGCAGCGCGGCGCGCGGCGCGACGGTTCTCGGCGTTGTCCTTGAACACCTTCGCGATGTCCTCGGGGGTGTTGGCCGTGATCAGCTCGTGGCGGCCGAGGCGCGGCTGGGAGCCGCTCAGCGAACGCACGCCGGTGCCGTACCACTTGCCGACGTCGTCGCCGTCGATCTTGCGCTGCATCGGAAGGTTCGACTGCACCCAGCCGTACTCGGTGCCCTCGTCCAGATCGATGCGGAAGCGCTCGGAGTCGTCGAGCTTGCGCTTCTGGTCGTCCGTCAGGGCGACCGCGTTGTTGTTGGCCTGCTTCGCCGCGATCTTGCCGGACAGGGTCGAGTTGACACCGTAGCCGATACGGGTCTGAGGAACGACCTCCCAGATCTGCTCGGCGTTGCCCTTCAGGGCCTCCTCCAGGAGGTCCTTGGTGTTGCGCTCGTCGGTCAGGAGACGCTCGGCGAACGCCTCGGGGGTCTCGTAGTCCTCGGTCGTCTTGTCCCAGCGACGAATACCCTCGGCCGAGAAGGCCACGACCGTGCCGTCTTCGCCGCGTTCGAGGCCACGGATATAGACCGAGACATCGACACCGCCGGCGCCGCCGATCTCGACCGCATTGCGGATGGCCTCGACGAAGGAGTCGCGATCGTTGAACAGCTTGCTCTCGGCCGGATGGCAGATCACGGCCGCCTGGACCATTTTCGGCTCCTTCCCGTCGCGCTTCAGCTCGCGCTCGGGACGAACGCTCATCGGGAGGTTCAGGTAGATGTACATCGTCTCGGGATTGAACGTGCCGAGCTTGCCGAACGGGCGATCGACATACTCCGCCTCGATCATGGTGCCGCGGATCTTGCAGCGATCGAACGCGACGTACTGACCTTCCTTCAGCGCCTCGTTGTTGTTCTTGCCCTTGGCGATCTCGTAGACGCCGTGCTTGATGTTGGCTTCCTGCTTGCCGGGCTTGTCGGCCGAGACCTTGACCTGCACGACGGTGGTCGGCATGCCGTTCTCGTCGTAGTTGGCGACGAGGTCGTCGACGGAGTTGACCAGGAGGCCGGTCAGCACGTCCTTGTCGGGGGTGCGGCCAGCCTTGTTGGCGAGCTCGGCGCCCTGGAAGAGGACGAGGACGTTCGGATAACCGTTGCCGGCGCCGCGGCCACCGGACTTGGACTGCTTGAGTGCAGCGAGCGACATGAATCTCTCCTAACGAACCCCTGGCGTTTTCGAATGGCTCAGGGTTGCAGATGGTTGGGTTCGCCAGCCGCCCTTCAGCGGCTAGAGCAAGGATCGAGTCGATCAATCCTTGCATGGAGAGAGGTTCCGGTGGATCGATGAAAGTCACCAGAGGTCGGTCAAGCGATTTTTCGCGTTGGAAAGGATTATCCCAGCCCGCGGGGTGCTCCGGGCACCAAAACGCAAGGAATAACAACGATCATTCCTGCGGATCTTTAAGGATTATTTTTTGTGGTGCTCGTGGATTTCGAGTTACATGCTCGGGCCGAGGTGCATCTCGGGATCATCCATGGCGTCCACCAACTCTGCCGCTTCCGGTGAGAGCGGCACGCGTGAGGGGAATGCCTTGGCCATTCCGCTGACGTAGCCCCCGAGCGTCGCTTTGATCACCGGTTTCTGCTCGAAAATCTTCGCGGCAAGCCGATGGAAGCCATCCTCGATCTGGAATTCGCCCTCTGCGGTTGTGACCTCGATGTCGATCGGCCAATCATTGGGGTGAACCACGAAGTAGGCGATCCGCTGCGCATCCCAACCTGAGGGCTTGCGATCGCGGAGACCCATCGGGACGAACTCTGCTGCCAGATTGCCAGACTCAATGCACCGCGCGACTTCTTCGCGTGTGACCTGGCCCCTGCCCCAGATATCGTCCTCGAATGGATTGTTGAGATGAGCGATCTCGTCGGTGGCAATCGAGAAGGTTGGGTGGCCGGTCTCGAACCCGGGGGTCAGCCCGAGCTCGTCCCAGAAGCGCACGGGCGTGAGCATGTCATCGATGTCGTGGCTGAAGACCTCGCGGACTTTCGCCTTGAAGGAGAGCCAGCTCTCCGCGCCGACGCTTCGGCCGTGCCCCACGAGCCGGCGCGGCTCTTCGGGTGAGTAGACCTCGAAGCTCATCCTGCCATAGCGCGCGACGGTCAAGCCGCCCTGGTGGACCCAAACGGTCGCCTGATCGCTTTCCGAGGCGATGCTAGGGTCGTTCGACAACTGCTTTTCCCGAGGCTGGTGTTCCAGACTTTGATACGGGGCTGCGATGCAAGCCGCCAGCGGGTTTGCCCAGCTCGTCCCGGCCAAATTTTCCGCCCTAAGCTGTAGAATTGGAGACGCAGCCGCTTGAACCGAATTCGCCGCCAGCGCATTCTGTGTCGAGGGAGCTGGAGAACGTGTTCTGACGCCGAATGCAGGACGACCGACAGAGATGTCGCCGCATCGAAATCCGAACACAGGCCTTCGAACCCTTCGAACGAAGGGGCGGTCATGACGATCCAATCACCGGAGCTCGTGCGGCACGCAATCGAGCTCGCGACGGACGTCTTCGTGAACCAGGATTTCCGGCCGTTCCGTGCCGCTTTCGTCGTTCAGCTCGGTGAGAATTACGCCGTGCTTCCCCTGCTCGACAGCGTCGATCCCGATACGATGCGCAACGCGGCACAGGAGTTCATCTCCGACCACTCAGGGAGCAGTTATGTGATTGCCCTGAGTTCGCCGGCCGAGGGGAAGGCACAGCGCCTGCATCTGACCTATGTCGATGACAAGGGCGACCAGCTGCATCTCGAAGCACCGGTGATCGACCAGGGTGAACGAGGGCTGGGCGCGCTTGAGACGGTCGATGCACCTTGCGACGAGATTGGCTATCTCCTGACCCCGACTCCGCAGGTTCGGCCGCTCTAGGCCGCGGCCTTCCGGGCAACCGCCTCGCGGAGCAGCTCCCTAACCACAGCGCGGACGCTGTCAGGCGTATTGTCTCGCTCGAACTTCTGCTCGATCTCTTCGAGCATGATGCCGCCATCGGCGCTCGCCGAGGTGTCGACGGCGTCCTCTGCCTGCAGGAGCGTGACGAAAGCCGAGGAGATGTTCTCGTCGCGCGGGCTTGGCTTCGTCGGGTCGACGAGGCGCCCGGTTAGATCGAAGACATCGCTCTCATGCGGGAGCTCGACCGGCTCGAAGCGAGAATTCCGGTCAAGTGTCCAGGCGCAGGGGACGTGATCGATGACGTCGATACTGAGGCGGTTGATGTTGCCCGGGTTGAGCCAGGTCGTGCCGCCGGCGAGGACATGCTTCTTGCGGGTGTGCACATGGCCGTTGACCACGAGCTTGCAGCCCTCGATCGGGAAAGGATTGACCGCACCCGGATAGGTCTCCTCAAAGGCAATATCGTGATGCGTGACCCATAGGACCGCATTCACGCCGCTGAAGGCGCCGGTGACGTCAGTTGGGATCTCCTGGCCGTAGGGGGTCATGCCGAGGCCGAGCTTGACGCCGCCGAGGTCGAAAACGCAGACCGGACCGGAAGCCGCCACCGCATCCAGGGTGTCGTTGACAGCGAGGAAGGCCAGGCTATCGCCGTCGGAGAGCCTGCTGTTGGCGATGTCGTGGTTCCCGACATTCGCGATCGGCGGGATCTTGAGCGCTTTCAGAATACGGGAGACGCGGGTTTTCAGCGCCTCGTCCTTCTCGAACGGGTCATCGAAGAGGTCGCCGAGCAGGATCATCGCGAGCCCGCGCTGATTTGCGACCTCCACGCAGTGTTCAAGCTTGCGCAGGACCGGGTCGGGCCAGGTCGGATCCTTCCGGCGCCCGGGGCGCGCGGAGGTGATGTGCGGATCGCCGACGAACATCAGGCCTTCGACCTGAACCGGGTCCTGGTAAAGCAAATGGCCCGCTACGATCACGCTGCAACTCCATGGATGTGATGGAGCAGCGCTTCCGCGGTGACCTCGCAGCCGCAGGTCGGGCACCGATTGCCGAGGGTGGCAGAGAGCGCTTCCATCTGCCGGCGGATATCCGCCTCCTCCGAAGCGATCGCAGCGTCCTGTTGTTCGGCATCGATCAACCGCTGACGCGCCGCATCGATGGTCTGGGCGGTGCGGTCGTGGGTCGGCTCCTGCGTTAAATCGGGCAGCGCAGGAAGCTCCGCCAAGGCAGCATCGCAGGCCTCGATCAATGACAGCTCGTCGAGTAGTCCAGCAATCTTGCGCGCCAACTGCATCTGCCGTTCGATCGGTTCGAAGACCGGTTGCTCCGGGATGTGACCGAGCACGTCGGCTTCGCGTGTGGCCTTTGCGATGATCCCGGACGTGCGGTCGATGATTGTTGAGAGGCGGTCGAGTTCGGTTGCTCGCGCCTCGCGGGCAGTGATCCCGTCCAGATCTTCTGGTCCCGGCAGCCCCTTCAAGGCCACCCCGGTGGCCTCCAGGCGGGTTTGAGCGCTGCGGAGGCGGGTGAGCCTGCCCACAACGTCCTCGACCGCGCTGAGCCTTCTCTCGCCGTCCGCGATCTCCGTCGCCAGTCCGCGCAGGATCTCGATATCGGCTTTGATCGCGCCCAGAGCCTCCAGAGCTTTCAGGACATCGAGCACCCGCCCAAGCTCGCGCTCGCCGTCGCGCACCACCTGCTGATCGCGCTGGTTACGCTCCTTGTGTACCGCCAGCATGAGGCGGGCGTAATCGGATTCCTGGCCGATCGACAGGACGCTGGCCCGCCGCGACGGGGACTCACCCAGCAGGAAGACAGGCGTCTTCTGATGGGAGATCTGGACATCGAGGTTCTCGATGCGCTGGACCGGGAAGATCCTGGAGAGCCAACCCGGCGCCTCGCGTCCGCCGGTCTCGTGATGGATGCCGGCCTCCTCGACGACCGAGCCATCCTCTTCGAGAAGCGTCCAGAGATTGACCGGGTTGCGCCGCGGCTGTCGGCTGAAGCGAAGCGTGCGCCGCGCGGCCAGCCCGATCTCGATGGTGGCGAGCTGGCTATCGTGCCTAACCAGGCTGTCGCTTGCCTCGCCCATGAACACAGCCCGCAAAGCCCGAATGAAAACAGACTTC
Source organism: Bosea sp. ANAM02 (assembly GCF_011764485.1). NCBI lineage: Bacteria > Pseudomonadati > Pseudomonadota > Alphaproteobacteria > Hyphomicrobiales > Alloboseaceae > Allobosea > Allobosea sp. ANAM02. Next base: position 74,868 of record NZ_AP022849.1, read on the forward strand.
CCGAGGTTGTTGTTTCCGTTGATGAAGTTGACACCAGGGCAAAGATGAAGCGTGGCGTCGGCGTATGCCTGGACGTTGATCAGGCGGATCCAGCGAATGCCTGGCTGATCGTCGTCCCAGTGCGGGTGAGCCTCCTCGCAATGGACGGCGGACTCGCCTTTCGGAACGCCAACGATGCGTGAGATGCGGGCGCCAGTCGGGTCGAATTTCTGGAGATCGTGGTGTGACACCGCCAGGCATTGCAGCCCGAGGCGGGTCGCAGCATCCTGGAGAACGCGGAAGAAGCTCGGCACCCGTTCAGGGGCCACCCAGCAATCGGGCTCGTCCAGCGCGACGAAGCGGGCAAGGCCAGACTTCATCACGGCAATCAGGCGAAGGCCCATGACAACGACGTTGGTGAGCGCGCCGCCCTGGTCGTTGAGGACGTCTTCGAGCTTTCCGGAAGGGTGCCTCGAGGAGATATCGAGCGCCGGCATGCCGCGTTCGGTCGAAAGCGTAAGAGCAATCGGCTTCTCATCCGGAAGAACTTCGGTCACCAGGGCCGAAAGAAGCGTCTCGAACGATCCGATCCGCCGGCGGCCGGCCTCGGACTGGATCTCGTCGATGAACTGTTCGACTTCGCGCTTGATCAGCAAGCGCCCCTTCGCTGCGCCGACATCGCGCGTCAGCTCATCCCGGCGCTGTGCAAGGGTTTCCTGTCGCCCCTCAAGGCGGGCATGGCGTTCGCTGGCGCGGGCAAGCCGGGTCGCCCGGTCGGACGTCATGCGGGCTGATTTTCCAAGGCGGCGAGATTGGTCTCCGCCGCGACGATCGCCTCACCGAAGCTCTGGAGCTTGAGCGCATTGTCGGCCCGAATGTCATCGGCCATCTTCACCAGCGTGGCTACGTCAGCTGTGCCGAATTGTTCGATGGCGGATTTCTCGGCCTCGGCAAGTTCGCTCTCGGCCCGCTCCTTATCCGCCTGGTTTCGGATGGCGCGGGTGCGCAGGGCATCGTGACGCTTCTTCAGGTCGTCGAGCTGGCGAACTGCTTCGCTGCGTTGCGTGGTCATTTGGAATCGTCCTCGATCTACCGGACCACAATGGCGCTCGCCGGCCGACAGTCGCAAGAACGAGGCTCATCGAAACGGGGGATGAGCACTGGTAGCTGCGTTGTCGCTTTCAGCGATGGACCTCACGATTGATGCATCGAATCGTGATCAAGGCGTCTCCCCATGAAGAACAGCAGGTTCATCGTTTTCAATGCGGACTGCGGCTGGATCCAGGGTGATATCGCCGCCGCGCGACCTGAAGATGCGGTCACACGCATGGAGGCTCAGCTTTCGGAGCCGACCGAGAACGCCGAGTGGCAGGTCTTCATCGCTCCCGCCGCGTTGCCGTTCTCCTATTCCGCCGTCGACGTCGAGCTGGTCCAGCTCCTCCGCGAGTCGACCCCGGTCGCAACCATCCCCAACTCGCTTCTGACCGAGCGTTCCTACGCGCTCGCGAGCTGATTCCCCGGCTGCGCCATGACCATGACGCTCGCGGAGTGGCGCACCGCAATTCGACCGATCGCGGACGATATCGCGGCTGAACTGCTCGACGCCGCCGAATGTGGGCCCTTCGATGGAGGATGTCTCGCCTTCGCGCGTGCCCTCCAGGATGTCATCGGTGGCGACCTTGTCGTCCTGACGCGCGCGAACGGCCTGGCCGATCACGCAGCTGTACACCAAGGCGACCGGTTCTGGGATTACGCCGGGCCGAGGGCCCGCTTGCTGTTCATCCGCCGTTTTGCGTCCGCCGAGATGCTGGGGAATTGGCGCGGCGTCGATATCCGCCCTCACCGGGAAGGTGACCTCCTCGATGCACCGGATGATCCCGAGCTTGTCGAGAGGTTGGCGGCGCTGCTGAGAGGCGCTCTCGCGGGGCATTTCCCCGTTCAGACCCTTTCCCTTCGGTCGTAGGAACGCATCGCCCTCGTCGCAGTTGAGTCGGCGTTGTGGAGTAGCGTTGTGCGTAAGCGGCCCATCATGCGATCCGGCCCAGGCGGCGATGTCTCGCGCTCCCGCGTCGTTGCGCGCACGCCCGGGCCGGATTTGGTCGATGATCCTTTCCCTGCTCCGATTCCCCCATGCTTAGCGAAGAGCGCCGTGCGGCCGCCGTCCGGCTCGGACTGGGTGTATGAGGTCAAGTGGGATGGGTACCGGCTCTTTATCGAGCGGCACCCCGATGGTCGCCTCGTCCTCAGGACGCGGGGTGGATTCGATTGGACTGATCGCTTCCCCGGGATTCTCGCGGCCGCCGGTAACATTCCCGCCGAGACCTTCATCATGGACGGCGAAGCCGTTGTCCTGAACGATCAAGGGGTCTCGGATTTTTCCGCTCTTCAAAGCGCCGCCCGCCGGCGCTCAAGTGGGGTGGTCCTCTTCTACGGCTTCGATCTGCTCTATTGCGACGGCACGGATCTGCGGCACCTTCCGCTTGTGGAGCGGCGCGCAGCCCTTGTGGAGATCATTGGTGATGATCCTCATCTACGGATGAGCGAAACCGTCGAGGCAGATGGCGCCGCGTTCCTGGCTGCTGCCTGCGAAATGAAACTGGAGGGCATTATCGCGAAGCGTGCCCGCGCGCCCTATCGCTCGGGCCGCGGCGGCGAGTGGCTGAAAATCAAATGCTTCCAGACCGCGAGCTTCCTCGTGATCGGATACAAATCGTCCCGTTCGTCGTTGGGTGGCCTCGCCCGGCTCTATCTCGCTGCACGCGAAGGCGATGGGCTGCGCTATGTAGGCACCGTCGGTACTGGGTTCTCGGAACGCTCCGCCGCTGCGATCTTGCAGCGCCTGCGGACGCTGAAGCGGTCGGAGGCGGTGGCGCAGGTCGATAGCGGAAAGGCGACTTGGGTGAGGCCGGAGACGGTTGCCGAGGTCTCCTTCCTCGGCGTGACGGGTGGAGGAAAGCTCCGGCACGCCTCGTTCAAGCGCCTTCAAGAGGCCGATAGCGGAGAGGTCGAGATTGCTGACCTCTCCGCCTAAGCATCAGGGTGTCGGAGCCTGAAGCTCAGCTTCGGGGGCAGGCTCTCCATCCTTGACGCCGGCGCGATACGCCCAGCCCACCATGTCGTAGACCTTGTCGAAGCCGTGCCCGGTCTTCTCCGAGACGCACCAGTCCTTCAGCGAATCCGGTGGGATTGTGATGGGGCTCGAATTGGTGATGGTGTAGCCGGAGCCCCAGACGAAATCATGAAGGCCGAGCTGGCCGGCAACTGTCCTCATCTTTCCGCTGTCGCGAATGGTCGCCGGCTCGATGACGAGCGGAAGGCTCCAGTCTCGTTCGATGAACTGCTTGAGCGGAACCGAAATCGTGAGCGACGGGACGCCGCCATAGGAGCTCTCGCCGAGGATGAGAAAGAGATCTTCCTTCGAGACCAGCTCCGGCTTGTCAGGATCGGTCGTCCAGGTCGCATCCCGCCACGAGGCGGCGCGGGCCTCTTCTTCCGCGCGCCGGTAGTCGCTCCAGCTTTCATCGAATCCGGCCTGGGTGAGATCGATCCCCTTGTCCTCTCGGACAAAGTCGACGAAGGCGTCGCGGTCCACGTTTGCCATGACGAAGAGCGGGATGAGGCGCTCGTCCAGGATGACGGTCTCCGCGCTGCAGACGCGATCCACGGCCTTGATCATCACGTCTTCGGGCGACAGCCCATTCATCCCGGGGACGTAGGTGAGCCGGACGTGATCGTTCTTGCCGATCGCGTCGAGCGGCACGGAGGTGTCCTTCGCGGCGAGCTCCTCTTCCAGGACCTCATCCATCCGGGCCCAGATCGCATCGCGAATGGCGGACGACTTCTCCCGGCGAACGCCGCGCAGGCCATCGACCAGGTCATCGACGAGCTCCTCGATCGCCGGGTCGCCACGCGCTTCTTCGGCAGCATGGTCAACGGCGCTCGGATGCTCGAAGCTGGCACGGATGTGATCCTCGACAGCGTCACGGCCGCCGAGGATGAAAGCCTGGGCGCACTTCTCCAACCAATCGCTGGAGGGCTCGCCGTCATTGTCGAAGACGTCACGCGCATATTTCTCGACGGTCTGGCCGATCAGCTCTCGAACCGCCTTGTTATCGAGCGCCTGGCTGACGGCCTCGCTGAGGCTCGCGCCCTTGCGGATGTCGATCTCCGCCTCGATGTCACCGGTGGTCAGCTGGAACGCCATGATGATCTCCTTGTCGGTCGACCATCGTTCGAGACCACGCATGGAACAATGGCCTGGATAGCGAGACTGAAGGATCGATGGACGCAAACCTTCGCCGGGGCGACCATAGGCGTGACAGCAAAGGAGTCGTACGCCATGTCCGAGAGTTCGAGCGAGCCCCGCGTCAAGCACGGACCGAGCATCGGGACATTCTATGAGAAGCCGATCCCGGAATGGATTGAGGCCGACAGGGTGCGCTACGATTTCGACCGTGTCGCTATCATCGATGGTGATGGCACGATGGATATGGATCAGCTCGCCAGCGGCGAGACCGTCATCGCACCGGGGCTGATCTACGTCCGGCAGGGCGCTGCGCCGGTGGTCGCGTAGCGAGGAGACGACGAAGATGGTGGACGGTGTCGAGATCACCTGGATCGGCGGCAATTGCCCGGTCCAGTCGGAAGGGACGGTCGACGGCCTTCCCTACTATTTCAGGGCGCGCGGCATGCACTGGGCGCTGGAGATCGAGGAGGCGCCCGGCTCACCCTGGCGTCATGAGGAGCCCTACGGGGCCGGCCCGTTCGACGCCGGATGGATGCCCGAGGAGGAAGCACTCGGTTTCATCGAGAAAGCGGTTGGTCTGTTTCGCGCTCGTGGCTCCGGGGGCGCGCGGAGCGGAGCCGACACGGAACAGTAGCGCCGCGCCGGCTCCGGTAATCACATGCCGGGACGCATCTCGTTCTGGCGACGCGTGATGGTTCGAGCCTCCTTGAGCAAGACGGAAAGCATTCGTGGCGAGGAGGGGTAGCTGCCCTGCGGAACTGGGAGGCGCCCCTCGTACTGGCGCAGCTCGTTCAACTTCTGGACGAATGCCATCGTGCTGTTGACGCCGAACTCGTGCGAGAGAGCCTCCGGCCACTCGGCGGCCGGCAGCGGGGCATACGGCGGCTCCAAGAACAGATCCGGACGCTGGCGAAAGCGTACGCGCTCGGGATCTGCGAGAGGGCGATCACGAAGCTGCTTTGGCTCGGGCGGAACAGGAGCCTGCGGCGGGGGCGTCAAAGGCGCCGCTTCAGCAACCGCCTTGGGCAGTTTGCAAATGCGATAGTCGATCGCCGTCTTCAGAAGGTCGAGGATTTCTCGAACCGCGCCGGGCGTGAGGTCAGAGCCGACATCGGTCTTCGTCCGCAGCTCGCGTGAAAGCTTCGTGTGAAGCTCGTCCTTGGCATTGGGCTTGCCGTTCATCTGCTCGTTGGCAGCCACACGCATCGCTTCCAGGAAGACGTCCGCAGAGTAGCCGGTCTGCTCTTCCAGCTGGTCGACCTGGCTGGCGAGATGGATCCGATGCTCGGCCAGGTCATCGATCATCTCCAGTCCGAGCGCTGCATGCTTATCGTCTCGCAGCAGCGCGATATGCATATCGACAGCCATGTCGAAATGTTCGAGGCCCTTCATGCGATGCCAGTAGGCGGTGTTCACCAGATCCGCGACGAGACGGAAGGCGTTCTTCCCTGCATCGCTCAGGCCGTCGAAACCGACGCTCTTGCCATCCAGGCTGTTGCTCGCGAAGAGCATCCCGGCGTTCCGGATGAAGAGCAGTTCATTCGGCTCGCGGTAGCGGCCGCCGATCCCGTCGAAAAGGGTCTTCTTCCACTCACGAGCGCGCGTCAGCTCGCCGTTGCTCCCTACCGCTTGAGGTGTCAGGTGAACGGTTAGGTTGCCACGCCTCGACAGCTCTGCCGTTGCAAGTAGGCGCCGCGACGGGAGGCGATCAAGCTCGCGAACGCTCATCTCCACCGGGTCGGCGTGCCGGCGATAATCTTCCAGATAGCGGTCGGCGTTGCGCTTCTTGCCGAAGAGCGAATCCTCGCAGTCGACAATAGTCAAGGCCAGCTTGTCGGCGTAGGCTTCGTCAGGCCCGCCAACCAGCGCCTCGATCGCCTTGTCGGCCTCGTTGAGCATGACGCGGAAGTTCTCGTGCTCGTTGATGCCGCGGCAGCGGGTCTGACCATCAATTTTCTGGTCGGGGGCTTTCCAAACCTGGCTCATAGGTCGTCCTGCGAAATTGGATCTCCCAATTTTGCTAGGGGTGACCGATGAAAGGTACAAAGACCGCAGTTCTGTTCTACCGTCGCCGGAAGGGTGCGATCGTTTCACCATCGGCTTCGGGAGCCGTCAGTCCCGCATGTTCGAGCATACTGGCAAGTTGGTCCGGACGGTCGACCTGGAGAAGCTGCATGGCAGCGTCCATACCAATCTCGCCGTCAACAAAGGCAGCGGCGGGGTCCGCGATGATCGATTCGGAGTCCAGGGACATGGCGCAGTGCTCGATGAGGTGGAGTACCTTATCCCGATCGCGGTCCGGCGTGAATCCTTATCGTCGGAAGCCGAGGCCGGGAACCTCTTCCTCAGCAAGCATATCCTCGGCCACGACACGCGCGGCACGGGCCATCCTTACGGCGTCGAAGCGCGGCCCTCCAACATTTCCGAGTTCTTGCGCGTACGCCACGGACGCTTCCAGCAGGCTCGTAGAGATGACAGCCATGACGCGAGCCGGCGACTTGCCGTCGGCTCCTGTCGCACGGGCATAGCGAACTGTCGCGGCCTCGATGTCGAGGGCGAGTTGCGCCAAGGCGGCCTCCTCGACCGCATCACAGCCCACGGCGAGATGGGCATGAGGGCTCGGCTGCACCGGGGTATCGACGCGGCGAGGATGTGGACGCGCCGGACCGGATACGAGACGAAGATGTCCGCGGGTCCGTGATCTTGACGTCTTGCCAGGTGCCGGCTTCATCGTCTCTCCTTCGCGCAACGAGCGCAGCGGACGGAGGAATGTTCAAGGAATATATCGCCATTCCTTGCAATCCGGAAACGCTCACGTGCCGCGTAGCGGTATGATCACCGTTCAAGTGCCCGCCAGGTCGGCGATCGGCGCGGCCGAAGTTGGTGCGCTCGGCAAGACTCGAACTTGCAAGGGACCTGTTCCTGAGACAGGCGCGTCTACCATTTTCGCCACGAGCGCATTAGTGGTGCGGGCAGCAGGGCTCGAACCTGCACGGCTTGAAGCCACCGGATTTTGAATCCGGCGCGTTCTACCAGTTTCGCCATGCCCGCGAAGAGAAAAGGGATGGTGCGGCCGGGGAGACTCGAACTCCCAGGGATCTTTCGATCGCGCGCCCTCAACGCGCTGCGTCTACCAGTTTCGCCACGTCCGCATTTGCACCTCGGCGAATACGCTGCTCGCCGATCATCGTTGGCGGACAGGGCGAGATTTGAACTCGCGGAGGAGCTTATTCAGCCCCTCGGTGGGGTTCGAAGCCACCGCCTTAAGCCACTCAGCCACCTGTCCGTACCTGCTTTCTGCCCGCCTGGTGGGAGCCAAGGCTCGACCTACCAAGCGGGCGTCGAAACTCGTTTTCCAGGATGGCGGAGCAGGTGAGATTCGAACTCACGGTGGGCTCTCGCCCACGGCGGTTTTCAAGGCCGCTGTCTTAAGCCACTCGACCACTGCTCCGATTCCCATCCCCTTGAGATGGACCCAAGGGGCATTCCTTGATGTGATTGGAGGAGAGCGGGGGGTTCGAACCCCCGAAAGGCTTTCGCCTTTAGCCGATTTCCAACCAGCCGCAATAAACCACTCTGCCAGCTCTCCGTCCGTGATCCTCGATGCACGAGGAATTCCGATTCAATCTTTTGCGCGCGCGCAGAGAGGGAGGGATTCGAACCCCCGCTAGACTCTCGCCTAGGCCTGTTTTCGAAACAGGCGTCTTCAGCCACTCGACCACCTCTCCAAGCGCGCAAACTTTCCAGGTCGCCAGCAACAGGGAGCGAGGTGATGCTCTACCTGTTGCTGGCCCTCATGGGTGGGAAGCTCCGGGTTTCAAACCCGGCAGACTGCCTTGTGGCCTTCAGGACCGCAGCGGTCACGGCGGCTTCCAAGGCCGCTGCCTCCAAATCTCGGCTGCCGGCGCAGCGCGATTTCAAGTCGCGTCCACCAGCAGCCTTGCCGAAGCTCTGGATTTCAAGTCCAGGGGGCATGCCAGCTTTCGAGGCAGGGCTTCCCGACGGCTTTCAAGGCCGCCGCTATCGGCAAATCACGGGGGTACAATTCGGACCGAAGACCGACCGCCTCAGAGCCCGGGCAAATGCGAGTTCAAGTCGCTTGCCCGGGCTCACGGCCGCTACAGGAAGCTCCGGATTTCAAGTCCGGGTGCGAGCGAGCAAATTTCGAGTCTGTCGCTGCCATGGCGGCTTTCCGAGCCGCTGCTCCTGCAAGGTCTCCAAATCGGCGGGGGCAACCCGGAGTTCAGGTCCGGTGGGCGCTGCCGGCGTTCTGGGCCGGTGCTACCAGACGGCTTTCAAGGCCGCATGCCTCCGCTGGCGAAGAGGATCCAGGCTTCCGACCTGGAGGGCTGGTCTGCAGCTTTCTGAGCTGCACTTGGCCGACGGCTTTCAAGGCCGCCCCCTTCGTTTGGTCCAGGAAGCCCGGTTCCCCCGGTTGATCGCGCTCCGACTTTCTGAGCCGGTGCGAACTGACGGTTTTCGAAACCGCCTTCCTGGTTCGAGGAAGAGAGCCCGGGAGAACCAGGTTGGCTGCCGGCGGCCTTCCGAGCCGCTGCCTGCCGTCTCTTCCTATCTCGTTGGCGCCGAAGCGCGCCCTCAGCATGCACGGAGCGCTTCTGCGCTCAACGTGATCTGAAGATATCTGGTGGATGATGGAAGGATTCGAACCCCATACCTTTCAAAGGAGCTGATTTACAGTCAGCCGCGGGCTCCCAGTCCCGACGTTCATCATCCGAAGGACCAATCCTTCAAAAAACTCGGCGGCGGTCGGCGCGAGATTTGAACTCGCGGCGGACGGTGACGCCCGCTGCTGCTTAGCACGCAGCTGGTTTAAGCCTCTCACCCAGCCGACCTTCCGATTGAGGATCGCGGCACGCCCTGGAGGGGGCAGCACAACGCCTCAGCTTGGGCTTTCGCCCAACATGAGCGCACCGGTGTGGCGACCGATGCGCGAGCTAAATTGTCAAACAGCGGTGGGTCAGCGATGACCCGAAAATGAAAAAGGCGAAGCCCCCGATCGGTGTCCGACGGGGGCTTCGCCTTGATCTTCAGTCTGTTGGGAGTTTGGGGCCTCAGGGGCTCCCGTCATCCGCACAGTTTCGACCATGCCCCGTCGCGCTGTCCGAATAGGACAACGAGGAGAGTGAAAGACTGGACGACGACAGGCGAGCGGCAGCGATCGTGCGCTGGGCACGAGGCTTGAAGCCGTCCTTGCTGTCGAAGTGCGTAGCCATCGAACTCACTCATCTCGTCCGGGATTGGACGATCCGCATATCGTTGAAAGCCCCCATCGCTGTCAACAGGGGGGAGCAATCCATGTAGATGAAGGATTGAGATTGGTTAATTGGATCGAAATTCCTTGTCGCGCCCAAGCGGTTTTCCTCGGTTCGCGCTGCGTTTCAAGTCCTTTTGGGCCATCGCGTGTGTTTGAATCGGCCGATGCGCTGGTGGGCAGTGCGTGACATGCCGTTGCTTCATCCCGACGATCGGGAGAGGATCGTTTGGTGATTTGCCGCGTTGAGCCGGCAAGTTTTTTGCTCGAACCTGCGACTCAGGCCTCAGATGTTCACGCCTCCCCGTTTTCCTCGCACACAGCACCTCCGCGGCAGTAAGGCCGCGAAAGGCGAAGGCGCGCGTGACCAGGTTTCGGTCACGAGCCTTCGCGGAGGCGATCTGGTTTTCGAGGAAAAGCTCGATGGCGGCGAGATCGGGATCTACCAGGAGGAGGGCAATCTACTGCTTCGGCATCGAGGCACGGTGCTCGGTGGTCATTCTCGCGAGCCGCAGTTCGACCTCCTGAAGGTCTGGGCCGCGGTTCATGACGGCTGGCTGCGGGACCTCGTTGGCGAGCGCTACGTCATCTACTGCGAATGGTTGCACAGGGTTCACTGTGCCTATTACGACCTGCTCCCGCATTTTTTGTTCGAATTCGACGTGTTCGACCGCGAAACCGGCCGCTACCTCGCGACCGATGAGCGCCACGCCCTTCTGGACGGAGCCCCTATGCCGTCCGTCCCGGTTGTCCATCGTGGGCATCTGAAATCCGATGCTGACGTCCCGGACCTCCTGGGGCAGAGCCTCTTCAAGAGCGATGACTGGCAAAGGAGTTTGGCTCAGCAATGCGTCGCGGCCGGCGTGGCTGCGTCCGACGCCGCCACCTGGGTCGATATGACCAGCCTTCCTGAAGGCCTCTATGTAAAGCACGAGGTCGATGGTTGCGTCGTTGGGCGCTATAAATGGATCCGCGCCGACTTTCTGGCGACCATCACCTCAGGTGCGCATTGGTCACAGCGGCCAGCGCTTGAGAACGGTCTCGCTCCCGGCGTCGACATTCTGGCTGCGCCGTATTCCGGCACCGCACTTCGAGGATAGCTTCGTGACGATCTCGTTGAAACAGTCGGGCTTCGAGGAGCTCGTCCAGCTCCTCGACCGGCCGGTGGGATCGGCGCTTGCCTGGGATGCGATCGCAGCTCGGGTGCCGTGGCAAGCTGAGATGGCCGCGTCGTCCCAGGACCCTGTCTATCATGCCGAGGGCGACGTCTGGACGCATACGGTGATGGTCGTCGAAGCCCTTCGTCAGGATCCCGCGCTATGGGAGCTATCGGATTTCGACCGGCAGGCGCTCCTCGTCACCGCGCTGTTGCATGACGTCGCCAAGCCCGAAACTCGCCTCGAGGAGTTCTCAGCCGAACTCGGAAGGGTCAAGGTGTCCAATCCGCATCACGCCCTGAAGGGCGCACGGGCGGCCTGGTCATTCCTCTGGAAGGTCGGAGCCGACGTTGAGCTGCGGGAGCGGGTCTTCGCCCTCGTGGCCTGGCACCAGCGCGTCTTTCATGTGCTGAGCAAGCCCGAGCCGCGCGATGAGTTCATCACCTTCTCGCATCTGGCCACTTGGCGGGACCTCGTCATGCTCGCGCAGGCGGACAATCGCGGCAGGATTAGTCCCAACACCGAAGAGACCGCCGTTGAGCTCGAATGCGTCCGCCTCGCGGCCGAGGAATTCGGCTGTTTGGAGACCCCTTGGGCGTTCAGCAATGACGAAGCGCGGGTCATCTTCTGCCGGGAGACCGGCAAGTCGCCCTTCTACGAGCCGCGGCCGCCGGCGGGAAGCCGGGTGTTCGTGTTGAGCGGCATCCCCGGCTCCGGCAAGAACACCTACGCGGCGAAGGCCTTTCCTGGCCTTCCGCAGGTGTCGTTCGATGATCTGCGCGAGGACGAGGATGATCCTGGCCGTGTGCTGCAGCTCGGTTATGAGCTGGCACGCGAGCATCTGCGGAAGAAGCAAGCCTTCGTCTGGAACGCCACAAACACCAACAAGCTGATGCGCGATCGCATCATCGCGCTTGCTCGCAGCTACGACGCTCATATCGAGGTCCATGCGCTCGATACGCCCTACGCGACGGTGCTAAAGCAGAACCGATCGCGCGAGGCGCAGGTGCCGGAGGAGGTGGTCGAGCGCTTTATCGACAGGTGGCAGCCTCCGACCCCGCTCGAAGCGCACCAGGTGTTCTGGGTCTCGCCGGACCACACTCTTCGACCGGCCTTCGTCAATCTTGGGGCAGCTAACGCGCCAGCGCCGGGGGCGCCTTAAGGTCCCCTGGTCGGCGAGGTTCGGATTCGCCCGCGCCGAGAAGACGTTCAAGTCGCAGCGTCCCTCCCGGCACCGCGCGGGCCTTGAAACCAGCTTCGTCGCCATAGGCGGGGTAGAGCACGATTGAGTTCGGGAGCTCCCCGCGGAGCCAGAAGCCGTGCGTCGCGCAAAGATCGCTGAGCTCGGCCAGGAATACTCTCAACCGTTCCTCGTGCTCGCGGGCCTGTGGCAGATCGTCGAACAGCTCGCATAGGTGCGCGCTGGCGCGCTCGATCATCTTCTCAGTGGTATCGGGCACCTCTGCCAGGAGAGCGGCCTCCGTCGTCGGTACCAGCCGAAGCGGGCCCATCCCGGCATATGGTCGACGGAATTCAAGCTCTTCGACGATACCACGGATATCGCGCAGCTCACCAGCGGCGGTTCTCACGCCGGCGTGGATCAGTCGCCCTTCCTCTGTCCGCAGGATGACAAGCTCGGCGTCGGTTGCCCGGGCCAAGGCGATTGCCAGAGGGACGCAATGACCATGGAGATAGCCATTCTCGTAGTAGCCGGCGAGGATGCTGCGATCCTCTTCAGAAAGCGGAACGATCTCGATCTGAGCAGGCTTGCGCGGCATAACAGGGCCCGTTCGGTACAGAAAGATGCCCAGATGTGGGACTGGGCGGTTGTCGATTGCAACCTCGGAGCCCAATCTTCGGTGGACGCCCCGACTGGCGCGTGAACATCGGGAGCTCGATTTGAACAAGCGGATCGTCAGCCTGCCGGCTGCTTATCGGGCCCAGGTCATCCCTCCCCGACACCGGAATCCGCATCCTGCGATGTTCCGTGAGAACGTCACGGTGGCGATTCCAGAATTGACATCGATCGAGGCTCGTCTTGGTGTCGAATGGATCCAGAATAGCCTGAAGACGCGCTATAACGTCGAAGGTCCCGCTCCGCGGATCGTCTCTCGTTTTCACGATGGCCGGCACTATGGCGCCGTTCTGCAAGGGGACGGCACCCCGCTGCGTGTCGAGGACTTCCTCTCGGACATCGAACGTCCGAAGCACTCGAATGGTGCGATCGGCGAGCGCCGGTGGCGCCGATCCGACTATCCGGCAGTGCCCGGCCTGGACGTGCGGGCGCGCTTCTATCGCGACAATGCTCTTTCCCTCGAAACCATCTTGGAAGCTGGCAAGTTCGGGCGCATCGCCTCTTCCAATCGCGAAGAAGACCTGGCCGCTGGTCAAGCCGCCCTGGCGAAAGGCCTGATTTTCGTCGACGACTGTGTCTGGAGTACCGAAACGGCTGACGAGATGTGGTGGGGCGTTCATCGCTCGGCTGAGGCGATCGAGTTGATGGTGGGCTATCGCCAGGAGATGTTGAGCTACTGCTCTCCGTTCCGCCTTGACCGCTGGGATGAAGCGCACACCTTCGCAACCCGGGTCGCGGAGCAATCCGGCCTTCCGCTGCGCCAAACCGAGGACCAGGTGATCATCCACACACCGGCTTCGATCGTGCGCGATGACCTTGTGATGCTCGCTGAGCAGATCACAGCCGGCGCCGGGCTTTCTGTCACCAATGGGCAGCGTGGTTGGCCTGAAGAGGTCTCGGAGGCCCGGCATGGACTGCTCCAGCTTCGCTCCACAGGCAAAGGCGATCGGGATCGCTCATGGGCGGGCCAGGTGATCCAATATGCCGCGACATTGCGGGTAGGACTTCTCTCGGTCGCGGACCACGACGGCCTGGCTAGCGACACGCTTCGCGGCATCGATCTCGGGATGCTCCGTTGGGAGCTGATGGAGAAGGGACGCCACGCGGATATCGAGGCTGTTATGGTGTCGGAAGCCGATCTGGCAGCCCTGTCGCTCTAGGTTTGCAACTTTCAACGTCGCGCCGCAGCTTCGCGAGAGCATTTCCAGGAGCATGCCATGGCCGAGTGGTTCACCAACGAGGACGGTAACCCGCAGATCTCCCATGAGGATGGGACATTCCGGATCGTGCCCGTTCCCGCCTACGGCAAGCGTATCCCTCCGGGTTTCGTGGTCGAGGAGCTCAACACCCGCTATCGCTTCGCCGATCCGAACTGGGAGCGCAACGGCACTCGTCACGACTCCGTCGCCATCGCGAAAAACGACGTCGCCTCGATCTTCGCCCACCGCAAGGAGCTGAAAGGCTTCAACCGGCAGGAGCGCTCATTCGGTCGAGGACGAGGACGCTCGACGCCCTGGGGCAAGGCAGACAGCTGCACGACCTATGCCCGCGGCGTCCAGGCCTATGGCACCCCGAGCCATGGCGGCTTTCTGCTGTCGAAGAGCGCCAATGACCAAGTCCACCCCGCGTGGCGCAACGAAAAGGGCGCCTACGAGGAGGATAGCGAGGCAAACATCGTCGTCATCACCTTCCCGGCGCTGTTCACCCGCCGCGAGCAGGAGATGGCGCGTCGCGCTGCGATGAACGGTGATCCCCACCGCTTCATGGCTGCGACCGGCATGGATGTTCCTCATGAGGCTTCGAGGAAGCTTCGCGAGGAGGCATTTCTGGAAATTCACAAGGGCTGCTGGATGGTGGTCTCGGCTTCGGGGCGTGACGACGGCATGGTCGCAGTCATCGCCACGGTTGACGGCATCCGTGAGCCCAATGCCGAGCGCCGGACGTTCCTTGTTCCCGCCGACGACTACGTGATGACCGAGGGCCATTTCGTCGTCGACCTCACGCGGCACGCCGAACTGGAGACCGAGCCCACCTTCAAGCCTTGACGGTGGATGGGCAAGCGCCGGTTCTTGCTGGGACATCAAGGATGGCCTACGCAATCCTTGATGAGCTTTCCAGTGGTTGGTGAGACGATGATCGACGCGCCCGGGCCCCAGGCTCTTCAGCAGCCGGCTCCTTCCCCGGACATCCCTGCCCTGATCGAGCTGCTGCGTCCCTTCGCAGAGAGCGTTTCGGCCGGTTCCGGGACAGCCTCGGTGAACCACGACTTTCTTCTGCGCGCCAGCAAGCTCTATCACGAGCTCCAGTCGCTGCCCAAGATGCTCCATCTTAAGCGCCAATCCACCTATGTCTGTCTCGGCAACGCGAAGCTGCAGCTCGCCTCGCCGACGTCTCCCGACGGATCCCGCCCCGCCTTTGAGGGCAGCAGCTTCACCATCTATCGCGCCGACGAGGATGGCTCTCTCCACGCGCGCTATCAGGATGAATTCGAGGACGGGCGCTTCGTTCGTCGACCCGATATGGAAGGCTCTCGCGATGCGGGCTGAGGCGATGACGGACCGCGAGTTCCTCAGCTACTGCCGAGGCATGGCCGAGACACCGCGATGCGGCTTTGTCCCCGAGCAGATTGCGCGCCTTTACCGCCTCGCCGGCCACAGTGCTCTTGCCGACCGATGGAGCGAGCAGCCGAATGGTGTCTGCAACATGGATCGCTGGGCTATCCGCGACGCGGTGAAGCAAGCCGAGGAGCGTCTGGTCGAGACACCGAAAACGACTGCTGAGATCCTTCAGTTTCCGCGCTAGGATGTCGCGATGATCCGCATCTCCTCCTCCGCTGCCCTGGCAGCCCTCACCCTCGTTGGTTCACCGGCGAAAGCCGAGATCTATCCGACGATCTTCCCCGATGTTCGCGAGCTCGTGCTCGATTGGACGGTCACGCTACCAGAGCGGCGCGCCGATGGTTTGGAATACAACACCCGTATGGATTTCAAGCCAGTCGGTGGCAAGCCGGTGACCCGCTGGCAGGTTGTGATTGAGTGCGAGAAGACCAACACGACCACCCGACATTTCGAGATCAAAGGCGATGAAGGACGCGCCGAGATTCGAGGCGGCAAGATGGTGTTGATTTTCCCGGAACTCGGAACCGGCACCATGGAGTTGAAGGAGCCGATGCGCGTCACGATGACGGACAAGCGCTGTGGCAGCGGCGTGCCCTGGATCGCACCGTCGGAAAACTTCGGCACCCCCTCCCCTTAGGCCTCACGGCCTCAGTTTTCAGAATCGGATTCCCCATGCAGTGGTTCGATGTCGACAGGGCCGGCCTCGGCAAGCTTCTCGAACGCCGCGGCAAGTCCTTCGTCGGCGCCGAGCTCTTGCAGAACGCCTGGGACGCCGAAGGCGTGACCCGTGTCGAGTTCTCAGCCGAGCCGGTCAAGGGCCGCCCCCTGGTGGATCTCGTCGTTAAGGACGATAGCCCCCACGGCTTCCACAATCTGGCTCACTCGTTCACGCTCTTTTCCGAGTCCGTCAAAAAGAGCAACGCCAGCCTCCGGGGGCGCTTCAACCTCGGAGAAAAGCTGGTCCTGGCTCTTTGCGAGTCCGCGACGATCGCGTCGACTACGGGAACGATTGCCTTCAACGCCGATGGTCGCGCATCCTTTCCGCGGCGGAAGACCGAAGCAGGCACCGAATTCCGGGCGCAGATACGGATGACCCGGGACGAGCTGACCGAGATGCTGGCCTTCGTTCGAGGCTTCATCCCCCCTGCCAAAGTTCAGACGCTGATCAATGGCGAGCATCTGTTTCAGCGGCAGTCACTGCGCGGCTTCCAGACGACGCTGCCGACCGAGCTCGCAGATGAGAATGGGGTTCTCCGGCGCTCGGCGCGTCGCTGCAGTGTCAACGTCTATGTTCCGCTGCCCGGCCAGCCTGCCCGGATCTATGAACTGGGGATCCCCATCGTGGAGACCGGCGATCTGTTCGACGTCGATATTGGGCAGAAGGTCCCATTGTCGCTCGAACGGGACTCGGTCACGCCCGCCTATCTCAGGGACGTGCGCGCCGCAGTTCTGTCGCACACGTCCGACCTAGTGCCCAAGGCAGAAGCTGCGGCGCCCTGGATCAACGATGCTATTGAGGACGAGGGCGTCTCCTCGACCGCCGTCGCAGACGTCCTCAAGGCCCGCTACGGCGAAAAGATGGTCAGCTACGACCCCAGCGACCGAGAAGCCAACGATCGCGCCGTGGCTTTGGGATATGCCGTCATCCACGGCGGCGCTTTCAGCGGTCAGGCATGGACGCAGATCCGAGCAGCCGGTGTGCAGCCCGCGGGCCGGGTCACGCCGACGCCCAAGCCATTCAGCGATGACGGAGAGCCGGCCAAGCTGGCGGTTCGAACGCCGGCTATGGATGCCTTCGCCGAGTTCTGCAAAACCATGGCTCGCGAGCTTCTAGACGCGGAGATCTCGGTCACCTTCTACAAGCGTTTCAACGCCGCCGCGGCCTACGCTCCGGGCAGCCTCTACTTCTGCATGAGCGCGCTCGGAGAGGAGTTCTTCGAAGGCCCGCTGAACCGCCGGCAGCTCGACCTGCTCATCCACGAATTCGGTCACCACCGCGAGGCGAACCACCTCTCGCGCAATTTCAGCGACGCTCTGTCCGAGATCGGCGCTCGAACGGCTCTTCTGGCGATCGAGCGGCCCCATCTGTTTGACCTGGACGCCTATGCGCCTGAAGCCAATCCGTCGGCGCCGCGCCGATGACGACAGCCTTCGATCTTCCTGACGGCTCTCTGAAGCCTCATGACCGCACGTTTCTCGACCACATCAGGAACAGCGGTTGGGCCGGCACGGCGGTTGGCAGCGGCCCTGGCCCCGCCTTCAGCTATTCGACCGGGATGTGGTTCACCGCCCAGCAGCCAGAGCACATCATCCTCGGCTTTTCGCCGGAGATCGCGCGCGCGGTGCTCTGGAACGCATATCGAGAGGGCACGAAAGGGAGACCCCTCGAAGTCGGCAGACCGACCGACGCGCTCTTCGAAGACATCCCTGTCTACGTCTTCGATGTCGACCAGGAGCGATATCGCGAGTTCCTCGGCTGGAGCATCTGGTTCTACCGCGGCATCGAGTTCCCGACCCGACAGCTCGTTTGGCCCGATAAGCAGGGTGTGTTCCCCTGGCAGGACGGCTTCGACGAGCGCATGCGCCGGTACCAGATCGATCTGACGCGCGATGGTTGGGACAAATCGGCCCTCCCAGAACCCGGCGGCGCCGCTCTTCACTGAAGCCCGCCCGATTCGAAGGATTGCGACCGCGATCCTTCGTCACGAAAGAATCTACTTGCTATCGCCCGCGCGCTCCCCTACAAGCGCTCCAACGACGACGTCGAGGGATCTTCCCTTCGTTGTCTAGACGGCCATGAGCTGGATTTGGTGACGCCGGATGTACGCGCACCTTATCAGCTACATGGCCGTTCGCATTTTCAGGCCATCGGCGACTTCAATCCTCCGCAGGCAGAAGCGTCACGCGCATCACCTTTCGAGCCTTGGTGACCTCAAAGCGCCGAACCGCGATGTCGTGTTCCTCGAACGCCTCCTGAAAGTCAGGCGCGATCTCCTCGCCGGCCGGCAGCACAATGATCCGCTTGGGCCCACCAACACCGTGGGTCAGAAGCTGCCCGATCGCGGTGTAGAGAGCTTGGCGCTCCGTGCTCGTCTTCACCTCGTACAGCTCGGTCAGGCGGCCGCGATCGCGAACGCAGAGATCGATCAATCCGGTGTTCGAGATTTCTTCGGCCTTGGATTTGCTCGCGAACCGCTCATCATAAAGAGCCTGGACGACATCGCCGTGGTAGCTGAGATAGTCGATAGCGCCACCGGCGCGCGCGCCCCGCTTACGGCCGGAAAACTCCTTACGGTACCGATCGTAAGCCTCGACCTTTGCCAGGAACTCATCTGTTTCGAGCTCGCCTGATCGCGCAGCGACCTTGAACGCTGCGACCAGCTGCACGAAGCGCCAGATGCGGCCGGCCAGATCAGGATCGTCGATGCGGCCGATGATGATACCGCTGCGGACATTCCCCTCTCCGTCGGCAGTCGCCACCAACTCTGATTTCGACCAGGCCAGAAAAGCAGACTTGCCGACGCCCGGTTGGCCGCCGCCGATCTTGCCGGAGTGCATCAGGTAGATGGCGCCGCTGATCGGCTCCTGCGCGAAGAAACCGGCGACGCGGGCCGTGTTGACCTCCAGCGGGATATTTATCTCGACAGTGATCGTCAACGCAGGCGCCTCCCGAAACACGCCGAAGCCGTTCCAGTAGCGTTTGGTCGACTCTTCCTGCTCCGGCGGGCTGAAGGCTGCCCAGAGATCCTCAACGCCGCCGCTGTAGACTGTTCGATCGAAATTGCCGGCTGGAAAGCCGACGTTCAGGACGCCTTTGTAGCCGAGCGCCGATGTAATGGTCCGCTCCATCTGCGCCTGCGCGCGCTTCTTGGCAACGGTGGTGTCAACGAGCACGAACAAATCAGCGATCCCCCTGCGAATGCCCGACTATATGGCAGACCTCAGGATAGGGAATGGCAGCAACCGAATGGGTTCCCCGGCCTTTTCGATCAGGCCGGGGAGAACGCCGGCGCCAGCTTCGTTTCAACCACAAGGCCTGGAAGAAAGCCCGTGGTTTCCTCGATGTGGCCTCGAGGGTTGGTGACGATCCGCGTCGACCCGATCGTATAATCCCGGGCCTTGTGAATATGCCCATGGAGCCAGACCTCCGGCGCGGCCTGTTCAATCAGCCCAGTGAGGTCCGAGGCATAGCAATAGCCATGGGAGTCCATCCGATGCGCGAGTGAGTTGGGGTGCGGCGCGTGATGCGTCACGACGACGGTCTCCCCATCCCATGGCTGCGCCAACTCATCCGCGAGATAGCGACGCGTAGCTCGATGCATAGCTAACGTTTCGATTGCTCGAAGCTTCTTGCCCCCTTCGGGCTTCCGGCGGATCTTTTTATAGTCCTTCATGTCGCGCTCGGCCTCACGCATGGCACTGTGCAGGGACCACGTGTCCAGCCGGAAATCCGTCCAGAGAGTCCCGCCGACGAAGCGCGTTCCATCAATCTCGACGGAGCTGTCGAGGAGCAGATCAATGCCCAGTCTGTCGGCGAGCTCGCGTCCGCGATCGAGCTGATCCCAGAGCGTGTATCGCTCTTCGCCCCCATCCCAGTAATAGTCGTGATTTCCTGGGACATAGATCACTCGCGAGCCCGGAAAGCGCTCATGGAGCCATTGAAGCGACCGGGTGAGTGGTGTGTGGACGTCGCCGGGAACCACGAGCACGTCGAAGCCGTCCGCCGGCGCCTCCGGGATCGGGTCCCAAGGTTGATCGTCGTGCTCTTGGTGGAGATCGGAAAAGAGCCAGATGCGCATTGGAAGCCCTAGGGGGCTAGAGGACGAGGTGGTTGCGAGCTGGCTTCAGGCCAGCGGTACCCGTTCGACGCGCATCGGCATCCGGGCTTTCGCCAGGCCGCTTTCAGCGCCGATGATCCACAGCTTCGTCATCCCTTGAAAATCGGGTAGGTTCCCGCCGGTGTCAAGGAATGGGTGCGCGCTCCGGTCCAGGGGAGATCGTTGCGATCTGGCGTGCCGCTTCTTCGATACAGCCCGCCGTCGCCGACAGTCCGATAGAGCGGAAAACTGAGGCTGCCAGGAACATGACCTGATCGTCGCGTTCGAGGGCCCCCTGTCTCGCCAGCGCTTCCGCAATGGTGTTCCAGTCATCCCAGCTCTGCAGAACCTTTGTCTTTGGCTCGTCGGTCATGGTGGTATCTCCGCTTTCCATCGACTAGGGCCAGGCAAAAGCCGCGATGTGCTGGTAGAGAGCGAAATTCGATCCGATGAGTGATCCTGTCGAACCGAAGGCACGCGAGCTCAAGATGTGGCTCGCTGTGCGAACCGATCTTCCGGTATCAGTCGGCAAGCTGCTCGGCCAAGCAATGCATGCGGCAGGCTGGCTGCACCTTCGCGTGGCCTCTGAGAAGCCCGCTCTGTTGCAGGAGTACTTGGAGGATGCGACGCCCAAGATCGTCGTTGCGGTAACCTCTGAGGAGGCTCTGGAGCGGGTTGAGCGTGAAGCGGCAGCAGCAGGCATACCTCATCAGTCCGTGCGCGACGCCGGCCGCTCCGAGATCGAGCCCGGCACGAAGACGGTGTGCCTCTTCGGGCCGGCCTATCGCGATGAGCTGCCAAGCTACCTTCGCAGGCTGCGGACACTGCAGAACAACCAGTTCACCGCGGGCATCGCGGAGGCGTCGGCATAGGTTGTCGCTTTCGGAGCGACCGCCCCTAATGCCGGCGGGATAGCGGGAACTGGTATGAACGACCTCAGGAAGCTCGACGACGTTGCGACCTTCGAACTTATCCGCGAACGCTGGTTTCGCGGGTGCCCCTCGGTTCGGATCGATATCCGGACAGAAGGCGTCGAACATGACTATGACGCGAGGATCGTGACCCTCGGTTGCCGAGCGGGGCCGAGCTATGAAGTTGGCAACCTCCTGCACGAGATGGCTCATCTCATCGAGATCCCGGAGCATCGCGCGGTCGAGCGGAATTTCGGGCTCAAGTTCGGGACGCCGTTCCTGTCCAGAGCGGGGGTCCAACGTCTCGCTACCTCTTATCAGGCGACTTTGCGTGAGACTCGCGTTTGGTCGTGGCAGTTCGCCGTGATGCGTGACCTTGGGTTGAATCCAGACATCGATGATCTCGTACGGCCTGCGGCCTGGATCAGCGACTTCGAGAATGTTCCCGGCCGCGATCAGACCGAGAAGCTGAGATTCCTTGCGGATGTTGTTCTTTCCGGAGCTCGTGGCCGCACGCTGGCGATGTTCGATGAGACCTGGCGCCTTCGTCTCGACCGCCTACCCGATCTCTTCAGAGAGCGGCAGGAGCGCGAAGACAGGATCCGCGCAGCCTTCGCCGGCGACTGCATTCGAGAAAGCGTCTATCGAATGGCCGGCACCGACGCCTCCAATGGCGTGAAGCTGAAAACCTGGACTGATGGCGAAACAGTCGTGCACGAGGTTTTCGCAGAGATGGATGACGGAACGCTCGAAGAAGTCCTCATCACCTTCGACGAGGCGGAGGCTGATCGATACGCCCGTCGTCTCTTCGGCGGTTGCGATGTCGAGGTGTCGATCAACCCGGACCTGGAGCCCGCTAACTCAGCGCCGACACTGCGCTGAACAAGTTCGTGGCCTGAGCGCGCTACTGCTCCGCACGCGCGCCACGGGCCTTTGCAAGCGTCTCCTCCCAGACCTGGTCGAACGAGACATTGTTGTCGTAGCCTGCATCTTCCTTGGCTTGCATGAGCCAGCTGTTCGCTCGCCGCTCGCCTTCCTCCAGATGGGCCTTCTGGCGCTCACTGGCGCCGGCGCGGCGGTCCGCTTCATCTCGCTCGGCCGCCAGCGCTCGAATGGTCTCGATGGCCCTGTTAGCAAGATCCTCGGGCATGCTTGCCGATGCGCCTTCGAGTTCGCGTAGCAGCGCGCTCAGCTCGCACTCTGCGGTTGGGGCCTTCGGTCTCGGTGCAGGGTCGATGGTCACGCCGTGGAGCTCGGTGAGCAATGGGTTAGGATATGCTCGGCCAGCAGGTTCTTCTGATCGCCGGAACCCCAGAGGGCGGCGAACTTCTTGCCGGTCGCGTCGATGAGATAGGCGTGGAACTGCCCATTAGAGTCTGAGGTATTGCTCTTCTCCAACGACCACGGGAACGGCGGGAGCTCCGCAGGCTTGGGCTCCTCGTAGACCTTCTCGGTCGTCTCGATCCAAACCCGCTTCCACCGCGAGTAGTCGACTGGGTGCTTCTCAGCAGCCTCCTTAGAAGGGAAGCCTCCCCTCAATGTCCGGACGGCACCGGAGTGAAGCTCAGCTTTGACCGCATGCTCGTAGACGACGTCGGGCATCGTTCTGTCCCTCCATGGGCAAGGAATCATCTGTCGGATCGCGAAGACCCGCAACACATATCCTTGGGCCGCGAGGCTTTCAGATCTCGACGACCAGGGCCGGGGCGAAATCCGGCACGATCGAGATGCCGCCTCGCGCGTTGCCGACGATCCGGGTGTCGCCATGACGGCTCTCGATACGCCTATGGATGTGTCCGTGGACCCAGAGCCTGGCATTTGGGAGCGCAGATAGAGCTGCCATCGTGGGCGGGTAGTGCGTGAGCACGACATCCGCGTGTTGACACCGAAGCGCAGCGATCGATGCTTCGTGACGCTGCTGGATCGTCCGGTTCTTCGCGCGGCGATCCATAACGCCGGGCCCGTCGACGAAGATGGGTTCTTCGTAGGGCAGAGAGGGATGCCTCCCGCCGAACCAGGCCGGCTGCTCGCCGGTCATGATCTTGGTCAGATCTGGTGCCGCATCGATCTCCTGGGCGCAGACCGGATGCCAGAAGGTGCCGCCACCGATCACGATCCCGGCGAGCTCGACGAAGCTGTCATCGAGGAAGTGGACGCCATGGCGTTGTCCGGCCTCCCGCCCGGCCTCAGAGACGGCCTGGAGCGACGTTCCCCAGCACTCGTGGTTTCCTGCCACGAAGACGGCCTCCATGCCGTGCCTGATGCTGTCGACGAAGGCGATCGCGTCGGACACGTTTTCCTCCTGCACATCGCCGGCGACGAGCAGGATGTCGGCATCAGGCCGGGTCGGGAGAAACCCGCGGTTCTCCGCAACTTCACGATGCAGATCAGAGAGAATCCAAAGGCGAGGCATCGGAGGTCCATCGATAAACAGAAAAGCCGCGGATGGCGATCACCCGCGGCTCGATCTCAGACGGGAAGAAGAGGATCAGGCTGCCCGGCGGCCGATCGCAGCCTTGCGGCCGAGGCCCATCTTCTTGGCGAGGTTCGAGCGCGCCTCGGCATAGTTCGGCGCGACCATCGGATAGTCAGCCGGGAGGTTCCATTTGGTGCGGTATTCCTCGGGCGACATGTTGTAGGCCGAGCGGAGGTGGCGCTTCAGCGACTTGAACTTCTTGCCGTCCTCCAGGCAGACGATGAAGTCGGGGGACACCGACTTCTTGACCGGGACGGCCGGCTGCGGGGCGGTGACTTCCGCCACGACCTCGCCGGCGCCGACCTTGCTGAGCGCGCCATAGGTGTCGGTGATCAGCTGACCGATCTCGGCGCGCGGCAGGCTGTTGTGAGAAACGTAAGCGGCAACGATCGTGGCGGTCAGGTCGACCAAGTCATTCTTGTCCATATCAGCAGTCCTTTTGTCAGTGAACTCTGCATCCATGGATAACGACGTCAAATTGGGATGAGAAGATGACGAAACTGCATTTCGGTGGATGGCGGTCAGAGAAATCGTTTCGCAATCCTTGATTAACTCTGTTACCCGCTCGCAGGAGCCACAGCGAATGAGGAAGCGGAAAACTGGAAGGCATTAGGGGCAACCGGCTGATCCGGAGCATGGCGACTTGATACGCAGCGCATGCCTATTAGGGCGTCGGAGGCGATTTCTGCATTGGTCTCGGCATTGTTTTGCTGCGATTACCGGGTCGGGAGCTGAGCTCGACCGACCCGGCGGGGACGTTGGTTGCGGAAGAGGGATTCGAACCCTCGACCTCCAGGTTATGAGCCTGGCGCGCTACCGGACTGCGCCATTCCGCGTCAACGTTTCGGCCAATCGGCCGGTTATATGGTGGTCCAGGCAAGGCTCGAACTTGCGACCTGACCCTTATCAAGGGCCTGCTCTACCACTGAGCTACTCGACCGCATGTTCCGATGGCTCCGGCTCCAGGGCTCGAACCTGGGACAACCCGATTAACAGTCGGGTGCTCTACCAGCTGAGCTAAGCCGAACCGTCGAACATGACCAACAACGGGGCACCTGGTGGAGCCAGACGGGATCGAACCGACGACCTGAAGCTTGCAAAGCTACCGCTCTCCCAACTGAGCTATAGCCCCATCGGCTGCCCCGCTGTTGATGATTGATAGATAGGACGATCCGTCCTCGGCGTCAACGCCTTTTTTCATTTATTTTCAATGCCTTAACTCGATAGCAAAGCTTCGCCATTCACGCTTACTGGCAGCGCGTCGGAAGGCCCAGATCTGAAGTCTCGCGCCCGAGGCGCCATTTCGTTTTCCATGCCGTTTCCGGCGATGCCGTCGTCTCCCATCGTCCTTCTCCGAGCGCCGGGCGGCGTTGCTCCAACGCCAAAAAGCCAGGGGCCCCGTCCGTTTCCGGAGGGGCCCCTGGCTTGGCGCAATCCTTGTGAGGAATGATCGCTCTCTAGCCGCCTCCAGACACGACAAAGCGCGCCGCGTTAATCGCGACGGCTGCGGTCATGTTCACGGCGGCGTTTGCGCGCATGATGCGGGCGGCACTCCCAGAGAGGATCAGCGACAGGAATATGCCGACGATCACTGAATGGATCAAGCAGTGAACGCTTTTTAGAAAGCCGGCGCGGGCGTATCCCACTCCATAGAGGAGGTCTCTATGGGTCGGGCCGGAATATCATTGCCGCAAGCGAGCGCAAACCGGGGAATCGACAGCAGAACCTTGAGCGATGCCTTGGCCTCCTCGTAGGCACCGATCAGTCGCTGATATTCGGGCTCCGCCGTCTCAGCGTCCCAGAGCGGCTTGATGAAGGAGGTTCCAATCGTCAGGATTTGCACGGCCTGGTCGGCGGCATGCTTGAAGCGGTTTCGGATCTCGCTGAAGCGGGCAACGTATTCTTCCTGGGTCGGGCGCATCTCGTTGGGCCCGATGAAGGTCTGCGCGGTCCAGGTCGGCATGAGCTCGGGGTATCCACCCTTCCGGAAGATGTAGCGACTGGGGACGTCGAAATCCTGCGTGCCGATCCGGGTGAACTGCCAGCGGAAGGATCCGCTTTCGTACGGATCGATCGAGTCCACGTTTCCCAGCAGGAGGCCTTCCCGGCACGGAATGGCCAACCGCGGCGGCAGCCCCAGCTCTGCGATGGCGTCGGTTGCGGCCGAGACCATGAAATGCTCCAACATCACTGCCTGGGCCACTTCCCGTTCAGCGTCGAGGTCGGCTTCCACCCGCTCGTGCATTCGCGCAGAGGCATGGGCCTTCCAGGTGCTCGGAAAGCGCCGGAAGTCGACCATGGCGTATTTGCGCGTGGCATAGAGATGCAGCGTCCAGATCGACGCCTTGCGCTGATCATCCTTGGTCCCGGGGCCAACAAACATGCGGACGTGCTCGATCGCGTCCCCCTTGGGTCGCACGCGGGTCGCCTCGCGCTTGTGATCGAAGGAGACGATCGAATTCACCGTCGTGTCGAACTCGGTCATCAGGAGATCGGAGATGCCCTGCAGGTCCCCGGTGACCAGCTTTTTGCGTCCACCGAAGCGACGATTGCACGCACCAGCAATCGCTTGGAGTACCGGCTCGGTCGAACGATAGATGCCTTCGCGTGCTTTCTCCCGCTGGCGCTGGACCCTGAGGTTCAGAACGGTGGGCTCTTTGCTGACATCGATCAGCATGGGGATGCTCCGAACTCGTTAGAGGGTGGTGGTTCGTTCGCGCCGAGGCACAAGGGAAACCCTGCCCCGCCACGAACCGGTGTCAGAATGCGAGAGCCAGTTCGGCCTCGTGCTCCAGCTCCTCGCGGCTTATGGCCTCCGGCCAAGAGCTCCGGCGCGGGGCCCGCTTGTCTCTTCCGCAAAATCGCGTGCGCCGATGCTCTCTGAAGATTTCGCGCATGTCGTTGCTCGCAGCCCGGAATGCGTCGAGCAGGTCGTCGGACATGCCGCGCAGCGCCTCCTCCGGCGGCTGCATGATCGAGCCCCCGGTGATCAGCAGCTTCGCCACCTGGCGGGAGACAATCTGGTACTTCTTCTGGAAGCGCTGCAGATCCGTGAGGTAGCGACGATAGGCGGGGCTGATCGTCTCCTCGTCGATGTAGGTTCGCCCAATCCAGCCCGTCGTCGCCTCGCTGAACTGTCCGTTCCGCTTCAGCGCCTTGGGCATAATGGGCGTCGCTTCACAGAAATCCCGACTGATCATCGTCCGGCACGCCGTGACGCCGAGGTCGCCAATCTCTCCAACGACACCGCCGATCATCCCGTCCCCGCAAGGCACGGTAAATCGGGGAAGCCGGTTTTCCGACGCTATGAGATCGGAGGCGACGGCGATCATGAAGCTGTGTTCGAGGAGGCTCTTCGCGATTTCACTGCGAACATCGATTAGCTTCCCGCCGCGTTCGACGAGCCTTGCCATCGCGTGCGATGCCCAGCTGAAGGGCAACGGCGCGTTCTCGATGACGACCAGTTCGCGGCTAGCGAAGAAAGTCTGCGTCCAAAGCCACGACAGCTGCGAGCCGTGCCCCGGCGACGCGTGGGCCCGGATGCGCTCGAACGACTCCGCCCGCGGACGGAAGCTTGTCGGAGAGCGATCGATATCGCGCTCGAACAAGGAGGGGACCGCAATGCCAGGAATGTCACGATAGGCTTGATCCAGGAGATCGAGCTCTGCCGTGACGAGATGGCCTGTTTTCAGGAAAGGGCGATCACAGATTCCCTGGACACGCTCCACCAAGGCCGCGAGCGAGGCATTCGAGGAGGCGAGCAGGTTGTAATGCTCGTCCGAAAAATGCTGCTCGGCAGCCTCTGATAATGGATCGCGCTTCCTTTTCATGGATCCGGCCTCGTTGTTTCCGACCAAACAATTGTTCAGTCCGCTCAAGAAACAAACAACCGATCCTTGCCCGTCCACCGAAAGTCATCGACTACGGGCCTTTCCGTCACATTCCGAATGACAGCGCTTCCTCCCTCTGGAGATCCTCCCGCTGCTCGATCCAGGAGCGTCGGCGCTTGTTGCCGCGTTCGGCTCCGCAGATGTTCGTCCGCTGGAACTTGGTGAGGAACTCGCGCATCTCGGCAGTCGCCTCCTCGTACGCCTCTCTGAGGCTTTCCGAGACGCCCTGCGAAAGCTCCTCCGGAGGCTTCATCACCGAGGTCATGGTGATCAGCAGATGGGCAGCCTCCTTCGCTGCCAGCCGGTACCGGCGCTGCATGCGGCTAAAATCGTAGATGTACTGCCGCTCGGCTGAGCCAAGGGTGTCCGACCCGATGAAGGTTCGACCGATCCAACCCGTGGTGGATGGACCCTGCTGGCCGCGCCAGTAGAGAGCAGCCGGACCGATATAGTCGATCCCAGCAATGTCCCTGCTGCGTATTAGGCGAAACGAACCGCGGTCGGCCTCGGGAATGGGACAGACGAAGCCGGCCAGGATACCGTCCGCGACCGGCACGGAAAAGCGCGGAGCCAGGCCTTCAGCCTCGATCAGGTCGGCGGCAACCGAGATCAGGAAGCTGCTTTCCAGCACCTGCTTGGCGATCGCGCTGCGTGGATCACGGTGGGCGATGCCCCGCTGCATCATCCTGGCCATGGCATGCGTGCTCCACGCGAAGGGGAGTCGCGAATTCTCCAGGATCACGATCTTGCTCTTGGCGTAGAAGTTGGTCGTCCATAGCCACGACAACTCGGCGGAGTCGCCCGGCGAGGCATGCAGCCGAAGGCGCTCGAACGCGTATTCGTTGCGGAAGGCCGTCTTCTTCGCGCGCTCCATGTCCCTGGAATAGAGCGAGGTTACGCCACCGAGGCTTTCCTCGAAGGCCACTTCGAGTTCCTCCACGTCGGCCACTTCCAGTTGCCCCGCGGCAGCAAATCTTGGATCGCAGACGCTTTTCACGGCCGAGATGAGCGTGTCCGTCGCTTCGCTGATTTCCCGGAACAGCTCGTGATGCTCGCTCTTCATCTGGCGTTCGAGCATCTCGCCGAAGGGGTCGTCCTGTCTCGTTCGCATTGCCGGATCTCGATGAGGTCACGACGAGTCTCCCGCGAGGGAATGAATGGAACAAACGAGCGGTCCTTGTCCGCCCACGGGTTTCTGCGGGCTCGCGCTCAATTTTCTTGGACAACGCCGGTATCTTCCTGTCGTCTTGTGCATTCGATAGGAGGCGCCGATGCAGCGCGCGATGAGCGTCGAAATCATCCAGGGCGAGAATGATCAGGTCGCTGGGTTCATTCTGATGCCGTCCGGTTGGGCAGAGCATGAGAGCGGAATTGACCGGCTCCTGAGATGGGCAGGCATCCGGCTGGTCTCTGATCCCGAAGGCATCGGCTCGCGGTCGGCGGACGAAGTTCCGCTTTCGCTCGACTTCCATGTCACCTCCAAGGTTCGACTCGCAGGCTCGCGCAAGCACCACAAGGTTGCTGTGCTGCAGATCGGTCCTTCGACGATCTCGCCTCGTGCTCACTTCCTCGAGGCCAAGAACCAGCTCTGCGGCTGGTGGGACCAGGCTGGGTTCGCGATCTCGGCCCATGGGGATGCGATCCCGCATCTCCAGGCTCTCGCCGAAGCCATTCGCGTGCCGGACCTCGCAATCTGGCTCGGCGGCGCCGGCGGAAATCCGTTTGCCCGGGATGGGCTTGTCATTGCCATGCCCAGCCGGGTCAGGGCCGAGGACAAGGCGCAGATGCTCGCATCCGATCGAGCGAGGAATGAGCTGAAGCGGGATGCTCTTGCTACCGGGATCGAGCAGAAGATCACCGAGCGGCACACCGCGATGAAGGGCAGCGGCTTTCGGTCATCCTATGGGTTCTTCGCCCTCGCACCGGGCCGGCCTCTGCGCGAGCGGGTTGGATTGCCCAATCCGATCGAGACCCAGCACAACGTGATGTTCTTCCTGAACCCGCACGATCAGAACGGCGTCAACTCCGGGTGGTTCACCGTCGAGGAGCTCGAAGCCTGGCTGAAAGGAAAAGGCCCGGCGCTGAAGTCGAATTGGCAGCGCCCTGAACGGCGTCCGACGACCGCCGCGGCGCCGGCGCCCTGAACTGAGGATCAACCGTGAGCAAGCCTTCCAACGATGATCGGCAGACGGTCCGCGGAAACGTCCTCTCCGGCGACCAGATTTCCATCGTCAGAACCGGTCCGATCAAGCTCGGCGCTGACGGCACCGCCCATGCCGAGGTCATCCTGGACCAACCCGTTCCCATCTCCCTGTCTGCATTGATGCCTGATCCTCAGGACCGGGCCGACCTCCTCAAGGACCTCGCCAGCGTGCTGACGCTGGAGTCCGATCGCTTCGACGATCTGGTCGCGGCCGGCGGGATGGACCCCGCGATCGCCTTCATCGGCGCTGATCTCGCCAAGAGCGAATTCTGTGGCACGGCCGAGCGCCCGCTCGACCTGCGAAACTGGAATTTCTCCGGCGCCGATATGACTGGTGCCCTCTTCGAGAACGTCATCGTCGATCGGACGACGAAGTTCGACGGCGCGAAGCTCGAAGGGATCGTCGGGGCCGACGCAGACCGTGTTTTGGCATTCGTCAACGCCGCTGCGGTCCTTCGAGCGGTTCGGTTGGTGACCACGCCGATAAAGCTGGTCGACACTGGCGTCGAAGGTGCGGGCGAGCAGCGCTTTCGGTGCCAGCTGCTCCTCGACTGCACTGAACTGTCGCTCTGGTCCGGAGATCAGGTCGAAGTCGTGCTGAGCGGCTCCGATGGCCGTCGCCAGGAGCTTCCGGCCGGGATCGCCGACTATCTGAGGCAGGAGATCGACGAAGATGACCTCGATGACGAGAAGGTCCTGTCTTTCGAGGGCGTCAAGCTTCTGACGCCTGGTGATCTGCCGGTGTTGTCGGCATCGTCCTGCGGCGGCCGGCGGCCATCGCGCGAGGTCGCTGAAGCCGTCATCGATGCCTTCCTCACGGAGACGCTCGGCGAGCTGGATGCGCCCTTCGAGCTCCATGAAGACGGCGGCGAGAACGACGCCCCAAACAAGTGCGGCTGGGCGTTTTGGGTCCGCTCCGAGGACACCACCTCCTACCTCCATGAGGATCTGGGGATCGAATGGTATGGCACGGGCTACGACCCCGATGACGAGCCCTCCGATGAGCCCTCGCCCTGACTGTCGCAACCCTGTCCACCCGTTTCCTGAATGGGTGACAACGCTTCCGTTCACCCACTGTTCGGCTTCGCTCTGCCGTAATGCGGCATCTTCTGAAAGGAGCTCTCGATGGCTCGGTTCGCAATCGCTTCCCTGATCGCTCTCGGTGTCAGCCTTGGTACTGCCGCTCACGCCACGGAGGCCCTGGCGCCCTCCGTCGCTGCCCGGCTCGACAGGCTGCCCGCGGAATTCACGATGTCTGAGGCCAAACGCGAACGACTGATGATTATCCAGGAGAATATGGCGCGGCAGAATGCCTATGAGCGCCGCCACGGCTATGGCGGCCGCTATCGCGACGGATACGGCGGAGATTACGGCTATCGCCGCTACGGACCGCCTCCCCCGCCCTACGGCTACCGCCGGCCATACTACGACGACCGCTGGTAAGCTGGGCCTCGACGCCTTGGCGCTCGGCTGTCATTGAAGCTTGATGCCGTTCTTCCACGCAACCTTTCGGAAGCACCTCAACAGCATTCGTCGCCATGGTCTCGGAGCCGATGGCCATGGCACCAACTGGCCAGGCTGTGCCGCCGGCGTCTACCTGGCTGCTCACCCGGCGATCTGTGTCTCGGTGATGCTGGAGCATTATCTCGCCTACGGCGATCCGAGCAGCGTTCCGTCGGAGCATCTCGACGAAATCTGTGTGATCGTCGTCGACGACAGCCGGGTTCGCTCCGATCGCCTTCTCGCGGATCCTCAGACATCCCGCTCAGACAGCTTTGTCTACAGCGGGGTCATCGATATCTCCGGCCTGCCAGTCCTCGGGGTTGAAGAGGCCTTGGCCGTCTAGCCGCGTGTCCCGTTGTAACGCCTCCCGTCCTCTAACTGCCGGCGCCCTGTTTCGGGCCCGGACTAGTGATGGAAGGACAGGAGCGAGCAGATGGGTTGGATCTCCAAACGGTTCATGCGCAGCCGGGCGAAATGGGGGCGTCCCGTTTCAGCTGAGAAGCGGAAGGCACCCCTGGTAGCGATCACCTATGTGATCCGGCATCGCGAGGGGCTCTTCGACCACGATTTCGTCAAGCTCCAATGCGGGCACGAGGCAATTGCCTATGGCCGGTTGAAGGCGCGGTGCCCTCAGTGTGCCGATGAGGTTGGTCCAGGCTGCGCTTAGGGCCGCAGCGAAGCGCGAGGCTCGTCGTCCCACCATTTGTCGGCGCGCGGCGCGGGCTCGAACGGCAGCAGCGGGATCACCGCCTCCAACGCACCGAGCTCGCTTTCGAGAAAGCCGCGGCCGCAGGGATCGTTGGCGATCAGGTTGCCTCGCCTCAGCATCAGGTTCTCGCGCCGATAATCAATCGTCGGCAGGGTTTCCCGCAGGATCTTCGCGTATTCCCGAAAGCGCGGATAGCGACGGTCGAGCTTGCCGCTGGGCCCGTCGATGCCGCGAAGCGCGGCGATCGCCTGGTCGACGACCTCGTCGAGCTCGGGGGCATCGCCTTGATCAGGCAGAGGATCCAGCCGCTCCACAAGCGCAACCGCTCCGCCGTCGTCGGTCAGCAGAACATCGAGGACGACAGGAGTGTGAAGCCCGACGAACGGAGCCAGCGGGCCGGCGGCCGCGACTAACTGCCGGAAATAGCCGTCAACGCCGTTTCCAGCCCTGATCGTGTCGATGCGCCCGCGGCCATAGACGGCTGCATGATGGCCGGCGCCAATCTCGTGAAAGCCCTTCGCCTCGATCAGCTTCAGCGCGACCTCAAGATCCCGGGTGTTGCCGATGATGTCGTAGACCGTGTTCGGCATGGCCTCCCGATCGGCCTGCCGGGCAGCCAGACGAATTGGCTCGAACAGCGCCTTCGCCCTGTCGAGGGCTCGCTTGCCCTTTCCTCGATAGGACATCTCGTGCTGCCGGGCGCCTGGATAGTGGTGGCGGCTCAGGCTCTGGGCTTCTCGCAGCTTCGTGGCGGCTTCGCATGCTTCTGCATAGCAGGCTTCGTGAGCAGACGACTGCTGCTTGAGCTTCTCGATCAGATCGACCGTCCCATAGCGGCGCTCGAAGAAGTCGGTGATCTCCAGAGCTGCCGCGTAGTGCGTGCCGCGCTTGGGGCCGCCGCGCCAACCGGCCCGTTCCCGAGGCCGGCTCGTTGCGATTGGGCGCGCTTTAACTTCGGGGGCAGTCTGCGGTACCGAGGTATCCTGATAGGTGGGATCCGGATCGAAAGCCCCAACGAGAAAGGATTGCGCCGCGAGCAGATCGGGGTAGCTGGATCGAGCCGGCAGCGACCGTTCTTTTGCTTCGCCCTCGTCGAGCCTCAGGGCGACGGTGCCGTCGGGGGATTCGACCAGGCGCGCGATTTCACGACCTTCTGCCAAGGTCAGGACGCGGATATCGCCGCGGCCGTCGTCGTCGAAGGTAATCTGCACGTCTCGTCTCCGCTTTGGACCGCGATCATGCGGCGGTCCGCATTAGGAAGCCAGCAAGGGTCCGTGGACGGGGCACGGTGGCGTCACGGACGCAGCGCTGGCGTCGGCTCGACCTTCCACGGTGTCTCGTCGCCGAACTGGGCGTCGATCTCCACGAAGGAAGCCTCCGAGCGGAGCTCACCTCCCATCATGAAGGGGACGGTCGGCTTGAACCTTGCATCGATCTTCAGGTCCGTATCAAACACGGGGTAGAGCTTGACCTCGTCACCCCAGTGGTTCGTCACCTTCGAGGTCAGCCTGGTCAGCAGCTTTGCCGGGTCGTCGAAATCACTCGGTGCGCGGCGCACGCCGAAGAGGGAAGGCCTGGCAAACTCGTTCTTCGATGACGGCGCCTTCATGGGAAGCGTCGCGATCAGATGGTCGATCGTCTCGCGGGTGAGCCAGAGCTTGCCGAGATGGGCGTATCCGATGAGGCCCTGGCCCCGAAGGCGGGAACTCGAATTGGGATCGCCGGTCAGCGTGATGAGGATCGGCTCGCCCGGCATTCGCCAGCGATTTTCCGGGTCAGGCTTCTCCAGCCAGGCCGGAGCGCTGCTGCGGATCGTGTAGCCGACATCGTCGTCCCACATGTTCTGCCAGTCCGTCGCCTGGACAGAGGCCGCCTTGATTCCCAGCGAGGAGAAGATCGCCTTGATCCGCGGATAGAGGATCTCTGGATTCACCGGCTCGTGCAGCTCATAAGTCTCTTCGTCTCGGGTATCCTCATACTCGCGGTAACGGAGATGGTTCTTTCCGGAGATCACGAGGTGCCACTCGATCTCGCCATTCGCGACCGCGCGGAGCGAGAACCCGGTAGAGCCCATCACATTTGACGGAAGCCAGCCTCTCATCTCCGCCCCGTTGAGGTCGGAAGTGCGGACCAGACCATCGGCGTCGAGAGCGACGCGTAGAGCCGCGAGCGTGCGCAGAGCGTTGACCACGGCGAGGCCCTCAGAGAGCCGTCGTGGGCTGCAGCCCATTGTCGAGATTCATGGATCAACTCCTGTTCGCTGACGCGATGCTGGGAGCTGATCCTGAAAGTCACAACGCGTCGGCGGCTGCCGCTACACGATCCGGGCGTAGCGATAGTTGCCCGCGCAGGGTTGTCCGTCCGACCCCTTATGCTTCTTGGGAAAGCGCATGCTTGGATCAGTTTGCTCTCTCCCCGCTTCGAGCAATCGACCGTCCGAGATATGTCCGCAGACTGCGCAGGCATAGCGCTTTCGAGAGCTGGGTTCGTTCTGCTGCAGGCTGGCGAGACCACGCTCGATCAGCTGCAGCACAACCTGCTTTTCGGTTGGCCCGGTAGGGTCCGAAGACCGCAGCGCTTCGACCGCTTCAACGACGGCCGGCGGGGCGAGACAGCTCAGTGTGCGAGGCTTCGATACCGCGGGCGATGCGGGAGTGGGCTTTCTTCGACCAGCGGTCGCTACGCTGGGACCGTTCTCAGCCAAATAGCGGGCCGTGGCCACCATCCAGGCTGGCGGGCTCTTTGTCGCGGATTGGCCGACATAGCGCGCAAGCGTGTTTAGATGAACGGCGTGACCGCGGAGTAGAAGCTCCTGATGGAAGATGGCGATATCGATTTTTGCCGTTTCCAAGAGGGTTGTGAGTTCAGACGGTGCATCCAAGAGACGAATTCCAGCTGGATCGGAGAAGCGATACGCTGGCCAGGTTTACAGAGTGGAAACCGGGAGACCAGCGAAGCATGGGCAGCTCACTACTTCGCGTCGCCTACGCCTTCTGGGTTCTGGCGACGCCACACTTGTTTTCACCGTCAGCAGCAGAAGCGCAGGAGCGAACGCGGATCGACTTCGACGCTGTGCCCACCATCCACTTTCCCGCCGGCAGTCGCGTCGTCTCCGCCTACCCGGCTTTCGAAGACTATGCTCACATGCTCTTCGATCTCTGCGATGCGCTGAAACTTTCCAGCAAGGAATGCTCGATCTTCCCGATGAACGCGAAGCTCGGAGGCAACGCTCTGGCGACGCTCGTCGATGGCAACCGGATCATCGTCTATGATCGCGAGCTCTCTGGTCAGGTTGGCTACGACGGTGCGGAGATGATCATCGCCCATGAGCTTGGGCATCATCGCTGTGGCCATCTCGGAAAGGCGGCCGACACCACGCACGAGCTCCAGGCAGACGCCTTCGCCGGCGCGGCAGCTCGTCTTCGCGGGAAGACTCTGAAGGATGCCCTCTCAGCTGTCCCTCTGTTCTCGAAACGACCCGGGCGGACCCATCCATCCAGCGCTGCCCGTGTTGCGGCGATCACCGCGGGCTGGAACAATCCAGAGGCTGGACGTGCTTGCCGGTTGCCAGACTAGAGGTGCCAAAACGCGGCCTTGTCGTAGGCAAGCCGATCCGGAAGAGTCCTTGCAGATCTGCGAGGCCTTCCATGACCCATACCGATTCCGATCCGGACTTCATTGAATTCAAGTTCGGCACCTTCGAGAACGCGACGGCGGCCGAGAAAGCCTTTCCTCTGACCTTCGTGTCGCTCGGCTCCTCGATCGCCCTGCGAGCTGGCGTCGTCGACGATATGGGCGACGGGATCCGTGAGCGCCTTCGGGGCCTGGGCCTGGAATGGACCGAAGCTCCTTCCTCGCTGACCGAGGAGGACATGTGGCCGAGCGAGCCCAGTGATTCCGACGACGAGGATGACGACCTCGACGAGGATCTCAAGGAGGCTCCGAGCGCCTTCTCGCCCTGATCCCTGGATCGCGCACTAACCCTTGAAGCTCGGCGGAACCCATGATCCCAGTCGACTGCCCTGATTATCGCCCCGACTCCAGGATGCCGTTTGGCACACCGGAAAAGCGCAATGCTTACCGTGAGGCGGTGCGAAATCACGACTGGGTGAGGCTTGACGCGATGTCTATCCGCACGGATGCACGCCGGTTCTTGAAAGAGGAGGCCAACCCAAACCTTCAGCGCAGCAAAGCGACCGGGAAAGTCGGCGTTCGGCTCACCGAAGAATGGCGTGTCCCGTTCATCAAGGGGATCGATCAGCGACTTGAGTTCTTGGCGAAGGGCCAGGAGCTCGCAAGGGCGCAAGGCTATGAAGAGGTATACTCAGAACGAACTGGCTCCTTGACCGTCTGGGAAGTCCCTCTTCCGTGCACGTCCGGTGGGCATTTCGACGTCGTGTTCAATCAGAAGGGAACAGAGGTCTATTGGTTCGGCCACCTTCCCGGATACGAATCCTTGTATCGCAGCCGATACCACGCAATTTCGTTCGACGCCCGCGGCCATGTCGTCGATATTTCACCGTCCATCTTGCACGATCATATGGGAGTAGCCCGCGGCGAAGCCGGACTCACAAACTATGTCCAGAGCCTCTCCAAAATGATGGAGAGCTACGTCGCGGAACACCTCGATTCCTTCAGCCGGGTTGCAGAGGCCAGGATCGGCCGCGAGATCAAGGCGCTGCAGGTTGCCAGGAAGGCACTCGCCGCCGGCGTGCTTGAGATGAAGATGCCTCCGTGGCTCCACGCGGAGATATCGCGTCTCTATCGCTCAGAAAAGAAGAGCCAGCCCTTGGCTTCGAATTGCGGCATGGTTTCACACATCGCCTTCAATCGCAGTGCGTTGCACATCCGAACCCGATCTGGATACGAATTCAAAATTAAGGGAGAGGCCACGTTGCTCGATCACGGGCGTTCCGAGGCGTTTTGGCCTGAGCCTGACGATTGGGCCGCAATCGGAGAGGCCCGGCACGATCAGATCCAGAAGGTGGGGCTGGCGTCCAACGGGTCGTTCGAGATCGAATTCGGTTCCGGCGTTAGGGTGGTAGCCGAAGGCTTGGAGATCGTAGCCAAGCCCGCTGACCCGAAGGCGGACGCCTGGGCGAAGACGGTCGAGCGGATGGCGCTCGGTTTTGAGGCCATGGCGACCCACATCCGCCCGGTCTCTGACGGTGAACTTGATGGTTTCGAGTTTTGGATCAGTTCTTCTCAGATTGAGGGCCGTAGGCGTTTAACATCGGGTCCAGCTGAGCAGCTTGGGTTCCGATTGCTTACGGCTGAAGGCGGTAGTCTCAAAATGGTTAGGCTGCCTTGGACTGCGCCTGGTTCCTCTGACGCCGTCAAACGGGACCAGAGCAGCTTTCTCGGCACAGCGCTTCGAATGGCAGGTCTTCTAGAAGATAAGTTCCCGAAACGAACTCTCGAACGAGAGTATATTCGCACAACGCTTTCGCGCCTCGATGGAGACGCGCTGAGCCTGTTGAAGGCTGTGCGGTCCTACGACACACCCGCTTACAATATCGCGCGCTCCCTTCCAGCTGATGCGCCTTTTCGCGCAGCGGTGGAGAAATCACCTATGCTTGGAGCGATTCTGACCCACCGCGCCCATGCAGAAATGAACGGTGGCGCGTACCTGAATGATCCGACGCTGTCCGATGATCCAATTGGCGCGTTCGCTCAACAGGCTGCCGACTTCGCGGGCCACAAGTGGCCGGGCCTTGAATTCGACACCCGCCGCGCTCGCGCGGTCATCGAAGCGATTGGAAATGTCGTGGTTCTCTACGACCTTGGCTTGCTGCCCTGGCATGTGGCGTTTCTTACATATGCCCCGGATGCGGCATTGCCGAAGACGCCCGAGCAGATGAAGGCCGCTATGGGATTCATCGAAGCCGCAACATTCATTTTCGACGAGGGCTTTATCGCGCCAGGTGATTTTTACCGCGAGCTTTCGGAGAACGGGAATGACTGGGGAATTTACGACGAAAACGGCCAAAGCGCGCTCTGGGTAAAGAGTCTTCCAAACGAGATCGGGAACTGCGTCGCATCGCAATTCCTTTCCGAAAATGGGATCGAGCCGGAAGCGGATCACAACGAGGATTGGGGGGTTGGTCGCGAAATTTATGCGTCGATCGGCGCCGGCAAAGGCTTCCTTGAGGCGCTCGAACTGAGAAACAAGTGGGATGATGATCTCGACGCTGCGATCCCGGATCGATACTCAGTCCTCCGCGAGAAGCTATTGCCCGAGTGGGCCGCCGAGTTGGAAGTGACTGCGCTTCTCGCCCGGTACGGTTTTTCGCGCGATGATGGTCGAGACGGTCCCGGGTTTGTTCGGCCTGGTGTCGAACAAGCTTCCCGATCTCCTGGGTGGTAACGAACCTTGTGGTGGACGAGCCGATCCGCTCGTCGACCCGCACACTTGTTCCTTGCCTCCGAAATAAAGCACGATCACCTAGCAATTCCTGCGAGGGCGCCATGACCGATCATCACTACACCGTCGTTGGCCGCTGGCCCTTTCCCCCCGAGATGCCGGGGCATGATCGATCCGAGCCCGCGACGCCGGAAGACGCCGAGAAAATACGACTGCTGTCGCGTCCTCATGTTTCCAATCGAGCCGAGCTCGACGAGGAGGTCAGCATCAACCTGGTGATGCGGGATTGCGGCCGCTGGCGTCCGAACACTGCGCGTTGGGAAAGCTTCGATTGGAAGGTGCCCGGCGACAAGCTTTACGCCGCGATGAAGGCAGACCGGGCCGAACATGCCAAGCGTGTTGCTGACCTGAAGAGCGGTCTCGCGAAGCTCTCGCCGGACGAGCTTGAAGCCCTCGAATACCATGGCTTCCAGCGCCCCGGAATGTGACGAGCATCGGTAGGCATGTTCCTCGGCGACTTCAGCCGTGTCGATCGCCTCCAGTCTATCGAGATCCGTGAGCGCGGCTAGGCCTGCGGTCATGGACGGCCTGTCGGCGCTGAAGCCGGGCCACTGCCTTCGCTAAGGTCACTGTGCCCGTACAAATTAGATTGTCATCCCCTCGAAGCAGCCGTCAACTCTTGAAAGCACCAATGAAGTGCTTTATATCTCAGACATGGTCTCGAAGCTTCAATCCACGATGGCTTTATCACTGTCCCCGTCAGCTGACGATCGCGCGGCACTTAACGCGACCCTGACAGCGTACCGGCGCGCGATGGAGATCCTGGACGGTACGAAAGGAGCCAACCTCGTCGCGCTTCACGAGGAGGCGTACGAGGAGATACGGGCCCAGACGGGACTGCCATCGCGCATGGCCACGCTCGCCTTGCGAGATCATAGCCGCCGCATGTCCGGTCTGCCGGTCCACGATATTCCGCTGGATTCCAAACTGTTCGCGGTGAAGGGCCCAGACATCCTGAGCATTTCGACCGTTGCTGGTCGAGTGGTCGTTCCCTTCTCGGTCGAGGGTTATCGCAGCGGCTGGGAGGACTTCGCTGAAGCGCGTCTGTGCTTCAGCGGCACCTCAATTAACGTTGTCGTCGGCGTCCAGGCCGGCCTCCATCAACAGAAGGAGAGCACGATGTCCAATGAAGGAATTCTCGCCCGCCTCGGACGCGTCATCGCCGGGGTCGTCAACAGCGCCGTCGATGCGGCCGAGGGCGCTACGCCAACGGCCGTTGCTCAGCAGGCGGTCCGCGAGATCGACAAGATTTCGGAGGAAGCCCGAGCTGCTCTTGGCGTCGCCGTGGCAGCTGGGCACCGTCTCAAGGCGAAGGCGGACGATCTGGACGCGGAGATACGTGATCTCGACGAGAAGATCAGGACCGGCCTCGAAAAGGGTCGCGAAGATCTCGCCCGAGCCGCCACCGGCGTCCAGCTCGACCTGGAGGCGCAGCGCACCGCGCTCGCCAAGGCGATTTCTGATAACGCCGGCGAGATCGGCGAAGCCGAAGCTGCCCTGCGCAGCATCGCCTCCGCCCGCGCAGACGCCATGAAGCGCCTCGACGACGCCAAGCGGGCCGAGCGCGCCGTCGCTGCAAGCGACCCGGCTACCCCATCACAGCGCAACGATCAGCGCCTCGCCGCAGCATTAACTGCCGTCGAACGCGTGACCGGCGTGCCGGCCAAGCCGATGGCAGGCGCTTCCGAGGTGGAGGAGCTCGGTCGCATGCAGCGCGAGGACGCGATCGAGGCCCGGCTCAAGGCGTTCAAGGAGGGGCAGCGCTGATGTCGTCAATCATCCAGCCGGGCACCGGGCCTTTCTGGGTGGCGCTCATGGTCGTCGCCGGCCTCGGACTCGTCGAACTCCTGTCAGTCCTTCTCGGTGCTTCGGCGTCTGGCCTGATCGACGATGGCCTTGGGCATCACGGCCCGGGTGAGCACGAAGCCGGAATGCTCGGCGGCTGGATGTCGTGGCTCAATGCTGGCGGCGTACCGATCCTGGTTCTGGCGGTCATCCTGCTCTCGGCTTTCGCAGTGTTCGGCTTCGCCATCCAAGGAGTGTTTGGAGCGGTTCTTCGCCCGCTCTCGGCTACGTTGGCGGTTCCCGTTGCTCTGTTTTTGGCGATCCCCACGACCCGTTGGGTCAGCCGCGGTCTCGCGAGGGTCATTCCCCGCGATGAGACCTCGGTCCTCAGCCAGGAGGAGTTCATCGGCCTGGTCGGCATGGTGACGCTCGGACCGCTCGATCAGGGGAAACCCGGCACTGTCCGGGTCAAGGACCGTCACGACAACATTCACCTCCTGCGCGCCCAAGCAGCGCAGGGTCATTTCATCGAGACAGGTGCCGCTGTCCTTATTGTCGACGGCGCCGACGGATTGTTTCAGGCCATTCCTGCTCCGCTGGAACTTGGCCGCACAGATAGCCACGGGGGCTGACCATGGATTTCGTTTCTCTGGGAATTATTGCCGGCGTCATCGTCACGGCAATCGTCGTCATCGGCGTCATCATGACGTCGCTCTACACCCGCTCAACCCGGGACAAGGCCTATGTCCGCACCGGCCTCGGCGGCAAGAAGGTCGTGCTCGACGGCGGCTCCGTCATCCTGCCGATCTTCCACTCGTATTCCTGGGTGTCGCTCAGCACGCTGCGCCTCGAGGTCAAGCGTGCCGAGAACGAGTCGCTCATCACCAAGGACCGGATGCGTGCCGACATCACCGCCGAGTTCTATGTCCGCGTGAAGCCGGATGCGGAAAACATCGCGCTCGCTGCCCAGACGTTGGGCGATCGCACGAACGATGCCGATGCGCTGAAGGCGCTGGTTGAGGCGAAGTTCGTCGACGGTCTGCGCTCGGTCGCGGCGACCATGTCTCTGCGCGACCTGCAGGAGCAGCGCGCCGAGTTCGTGAAGTCGGTACAGGCTGCTGTGGCGCATGACCTGCAGTCGAACGGACTCGAACTGGAATCCGTCTCGCTGACCAGGCTCGACCAGACCGACATCAAGCACTTCAACCCGAACAACACCTTCGACGCCGAGGGCCTGACCGCGCTCACCAAGATCACCGAGGAACGCAAGCGCGAGCGCAATCAGATCGTGCGCGACAACGAGGTCGAGATCGCGACCAAGGACCGCGAGGCCTCGCTGCGCCGGCTGACGATCGAGCGCGAGCAGCGTGACGCTGAGCTGACGCAGGAGCGCGACATCGCCAACAAGACCGCCGAGACCCGAGCCGAAGCCGCCAAGGCCGAGCAGCTCGCGCGACTGGCCGAGGAAACTGCGCGCCTCGACGCAGAGCGCGGCATTGCCGAGCGTGACTCCGAAGCCCGCCAGGCCCGCGAGTCCGCCCGGATTGCGGCAGAGCGCGGGATTGCTGAGCGCGAGGCCGAGGCGCGCAAGATCACTGAAACCGCCCGCATCGAAGCTGCCATTGCGGTCGCTCAGAAGACCGAGGAGGAGCAGGCGGCACGGGCGAAGGCCGACGCCGCGAAGGCCGCCGCCATCACCGCCGAGGAACAGGTCACGACTGCCCGCGACGTCGAGATCGCCGAGCGTGCCAAGCGCATCGCCGTGATCGACGCCCGCAAGGATGCCGAGCAGCAGGCCACGGCTGTCACCGTCAAGGCCGAAGCAGAACGTCAGGCGGCCGAGGATCTCGCTGCCGCGGTCAAAATCCAGGCGGAAGCGGAGGCCGAGGCGGCCAAGATCCGCGCTACCGGTGTGATCGAGCTCGGCGAGGCGCAGGCTCGCGCTGAACGGGCCAAGAACGAGGCCCGCAACGCACTCTCTGCCAACATCATCGACTTCGAGCTGGCGAAGGCGCGCGTCGACATCATTCCGGAAGCGCTGGCGCAGGCGATGAAGCCGATCGAGAAGATCTCCGATATCCGCATCTTCAGCGCCGGCGGGCTCGCGGGCGCCCTCGGCAATGGCTCGGGCGAGCAGAACGGCAACTCGATGGGCGATCTCTCCAGCCAGCTGCTGAGCTTCACGGCGCAAAAGCCGATCCTCGACGAGATC
This sequence comes from Bosea sp. ANAM02, assembly GCF_011764485.1. Taxonomy (NCBI): domain Bacteria; kingdom Pseudomonadati; phylum Pseudomonadota; class Alphaproteobacteria; order Hyphomicrobiales; family Alloboseaceae; genus Allobosea; species Allobosea sp. ANAM02. The sequence continues at coordinate 116,925 of NZ_AP022849.1, forward strand.
CTGTCCCAGGCCGGTTTCAAGGGCGCCGACCCGACGCAGGCGCTTCTTGCGGCTTCGGTCGGCGGCGCCACTGGAGCGCGCCATGCCGCGCCCCCGGCGGCCAAGCCGGATGGAGCCGCAAAGCCGTCGACCAATTGATGGGTTCCGGTGAGCCGTGGGGACGCGGCTCACCGCCGATCATTGACAAGCGCCATCGAAGATTTTCGGCAAGGCCCCGTACCACTCCTTGTAGCACGGGGAACGCCTTTCCAGGTTCCGGATATGCGCGCGCGCCAGCGCTCCCAGATCGTCCGGCAACCCCATCAGCAGCGCCTCTTGAAAGGCCTCGTATGCTCCCTTGAGGTATGGGCTCCCGGTCAGAACCTGTGCGTGTCCCCAGTACAAGATCGCAGTGGCGTTTTCAGAATCTAGGTCGAGCCCTTCCCGGAAGATTTTTTCCGCATCACCCGGCGCACTCGATAGCTTCGCATACCCTTTTTCGAAAAGCAGACGGGCCTGCTCCCGCCTCTCTGCGACCGCGCATTTCATCGTTCTCTCAGCCGTGTTCGCCTGCAGGAAGGCGTCCTGTAAGCGAAGATCAGTAGGCGACTTCACCAAAGTCTTCGCGCTCTCGAACTGGAACCGCCATAGGTCAGAGCGAGGGGCAACCACCCAAACAGGCATCCCGTCGGTGAAAAGCTCCAACACGAACCGGTCGCCTGATGCTGTGATTGAGCGAAACGGCGCGAGAAACTGTTTCGTGGTCGAAAAGTAGACATTGAGGCGGTTCCGGTCGCTGTAGATGGTGACCTCGGTTGGGACGTAGACGAACGTCGTCCCAGCGGGGATCTCACATCGCTCGGATGTTTCCGCGCGGACGGCGGATGCCGTAGCCAGGAAAAGGCCGGCGACCCAAGTCAATAATGTGATCGAACGGATGAGCACGTCAGGGAACGCTGCACGTCACATCGTAGGCGGTCGGATAGGTCCTGTTTGTGTAGTTGATGAAGCTCTCTCCCTCCGACATGTGTTCGGTGTGCTCAATGCAGACCCGACCGCAGCTTTGCCATCTGAATGAAATTTTGACCCCGCTGCACGACTGAACGAATTTTGACGCCAGCTGTTCGGAGCTCTTTCCCAGCTCTTTTACGGTGATGCATCCCGCGGGGTTCGGAGGACAGACGATTGGCGGCTCGCCACCTTTCCTTCCTCGCTTGCTCCGATCGACAGCTTCGGACGCGGCAGCGGGCATATGCCTTGGCGCCGCTTTGGATGCATCGGCGCCCTTTCCGAAGGGATTCTCTGCGGGCAGTTTCACGGCATCCTTCTGGCCGGAATAGAGCTTGTCGATCATTCGATCGTACTCTTTTTGGATGTCCTCGGACTGCCCCTGGAATATGTCCTTGGCAGCAGATGTGCCCGGCGGTATCGGGTCGCAATACCAATACCATTCGGGATAAATGACTCCTCGCACAACGCCATTTGAACAATTTGCTTGAGCTTCCTCTCTCGTGCGGTACTGCGTCGAATAGCTAGCCTTCGGCGCCGCTGCTTCGCAAAGCCATACGGCGGGACAACCAGGCATCGCGATTTTCCGCATTCCAGCCTGGCAACTTGCCTTCGCCTGGTCCTCAGTCCCGAAAACCGTTTCCTTGTTCGGGCGAGTGCATAGTGGCAACAGCTCGACGGCTGACTGCGCAGTCCGCAACGGTTCCGCCAGTGCGGCAGCAGGCGCTGCGAGCACCGCGATGCCCAACCAGGCTCCGGCCTCGACACCCGCAGCGCTCTTTCGGCACGGTTCCAGCACAGCCTTCAAGTAGGTGATCGCGCCTCGCTTCTGACGCGGCGGTGACCGGAGGCGGGCCAAGCGAGACATCTCGCCCACCTCAGAACGGAATCGTTGGGAGCGTTGCGTCGGCCTGGACATCGAGGAGCGCTTCAACCACTAGCGCCTGCTCGGTCGGCGCTACCCGGCCCAACTTCGCTTCGATCTTTTTGACGTTGACCAGCACGCCTTGGGTCTGCTTCGGATCCGCGAGGATGGTTTTGGCCTTGGCGATGGCCTCGTCGATCTCTTTCCCGAACTCGACCTTCGAGTGCTCCTGGAGAGCTTGGACCAGCTGGGTGTTGAGCGCGGCCGTGAGAAGCGACCAGAGCTGATTGTCGATCGCCCGCGTCAGCTTGATGTCGGCCAGCGTGAGAGATCGGCCGTCGGCGGCCGGCGTCGGGTTGGTCGTCAACCAGACGGTCCCCTTGGCGTCGAAGATACGCCCCGGAATGCTCGCCTTGAACTTCGCTCCGACGGCGAGCCTGTCGCCGCTGGGATAGATCTCGACCTCGTCCACATCGACCTTTACAGCCCCCGCAGGCGTGTCGGCGACGATCGGTTTTTTCGCGAGCTGAGCCTTGATCTGATCGTTCACGACCTTGTTGATGGTCGGATAGTCGGCCGAAAGAGGAAGCGCCACAGAGAGCATCCCAGCAGGATCCGCGATCGGCCTGTTGGGAGGTAGAGGGCCGGCAGGTCCGGTGTCACCCTTCTGCGTTGATGCCCCGACATCGGCATCGAGACGCGCGAGCAAACGCACGCCCGCGTCCTCCGCAATGATTCCGGGGCTAGCGAGCGCCCGCGGCGTGACATTCACGAACATCGGCGGCATGCCCTTCTGCGCCGGCAGCGCGATAGACTGCTTCTGCCACACCTTGTCGAGGGCGTTGCGAACTGGCTCGCAAGGGATCTTGGAATTGATGTCTTCCACCTGCTCGGCGATCTTTGCCTGGATGAGTGGCGTCAGCAGACTTCCCACCGGGAGATCCCACGGGCCGACGCACAGATCCAAGCCGTGACCAACTCCCACGCAGCTTTTCCCGATGATCTGGATCGAAGCAGGCGTGTTCCAGCTGAAGCTCGCCGACGGATTCGTGATCTTGGGGCAGAATTTTTCATCAAGGATCACCTTCCCTGAAGCGCCCGCAACGAACGACCCGGAAAAGTTCTTCCCACCCAGGCTGAGCGCCTTCGCAATGTCACCGCCGACTCCCGCCTGTCCGGAAAACTGAACGGGGATACTAACGGTGATGCCGTCCCCAGCCTTCGCGACATCTATGCTCCCGCTTCTAGAAGCGTTGAGGCTCCAGTTCACATCGAGGCATCCGTCGAAAAGAGTGATGCCGAACTCGATCTTCTTGCAGGCAGCCTGTATCTGTCCGCTGGCGGGCTGCGCGAACTTGTCGACCGCCTTGTTCGCGGCGTCCTTCAAGGCCTGATAGGGAAGCATGACACTCGGCTGGATAGTGCTTCGCCGCGGGTCGAAGGAAGCGACGGTGGCCTTTCTGGACGGCTGCTCTGAGTACGTCTTCTCCCAGGACCTGTACCAATCCCAGCCGACGTAGCCTGCGGCGAGAACGGCGATACCAATCCCCCCGAGGAGGATCTTGTTGGGCCCGCGTTGCGGCGGCTCCTCAGGGATCAGCGGCCCAGAAACCGCGAGGTCTTTCTCAATCTCGTTGCCAACCTCTCTGCCTTCGAGGATGACATCTTGATCCTGGAGCTGTGCTCTATCTCTCGGATCGTATCCGTCTCCTGGATCGTTCGTGCCCGAGCCAACATGTGTCATGCCCATTCCCCTTGGTCACCCAGGACAACTATTGGTTGCCGATTGAGGGAATGCAAGCTGAACTCAGCACGTCCTATAGTCGAGGGACGTCAGCGGACCGGCTGCGGGTTGGCCTCTAGTGAAGCTTGGGCATTGCGGAGCAGATCTAGCGTCAGCGCTTTCGCGATTTGGGGCCCGATGGGCTGGTCATTGATGACGTCGCCGAAGTGGAGCGCATTGATCAATCCTCTCGCCGCTTCGGCACTGCCGACGCTCTTCCCGCACAATTCGAGAACCGCGTCGATCGAGGTGATGATGCTGCGCATCTGCCGCAGCGGCGACGGGGTCTGCCAGAGACGAAAAGACTCGCGCCCGAAGCGCATGGGCTCGTAGATGACCCATTGGCCGTTTATCGGGCTCTCTTCGATCTTCGAGCCTTCCGGCGCCAGCAAGGCATGCAGAACGCGGGCGTCGAGCTCCTGGCTCTCGCCTTCGAAGGCTGAAATGCGGGCGATGAGATGGTCGAAATCGTCGCTGGTCATGGGTATGTCTCGGGGGTTTCCGGGGGCGGGTCAGCCCGGCGTCGGGCCGGAATCGCGATTCTTGCGATGCTCGATAGCCTGCGCTTGCAGAGCATGGAGGCAGCGTGTCGTTGGCCATGGGTCGGTTGAGAATAGCCGTTCGACGGTTTCGGCAAGAGCGTCGTGGCCGCTCTCCTTCATCCGCGCGACCGCTCTCTGCACGTCGTCATCGTTCCAGAGGACCGGCTTCTCGTCGAAGACCTCGTCCGGAAAATCCCGCCCACAAGCGTCGCATATCGCTTCATAGACCTCATTGAGGCGCGCCGTAGCGCGAACCCTTCGAGCTGCCTTGTCGAGGTCGTCGCGGACTGCGAGGGCATCCAGATACCTCCCAGCGCGCTCGACGGCCGCGTCGTTCACGATCGCCAAATCTTCGGAGGTCGGACGCCCGTCCTTCCAGAGAACCGCTTGCAGCGCCGCGATGCGCTCGGGCACTTCCGGCGCGAAGTCGATCTCGATCGCCGGCGCATTGGGCCGAGAGAGCGTCGTGTACATCCCGATCAGGACTTGGACATCGACGGGCTCGTTCGGGATCTGAGCGATGATCCGATTTCGCCCCTCCGTTACGATCGTCGTCAGCCCATCGAGGCGGTCGGAGCCAAAGAAGGCCGCTTGCCCCAACAACTCCTCCCAGGTCTTCGTCCCAATGAGTCCCGGTAGGATCGGATATCCAGAGGACGCCGCGTACTTCACTTCGTAAAGAGGCGCCTCCTCCTTCTCGTCGTACGCCAAGAGCTCATCGTCATCGACCTCGCCGAGGGCGTTGATGTGGGCGTCCTGGATGCAGACGGGCCTCAGGAGGTCGAGCAGAAGGCTCCGGTAGGCGCCGGCGATCCGGAGCTGCTCTTCCCGAGGGATTGGCTCCGGCTTGAACGGCGTTCGCTCTGTCGTCGTGTAGATGGTGAAGGTGAAGTGGTTGCCGTTAACGCTCGGCAGCACATGGATGACGATGTCAGGCTCCGGCGTCGATAGGAGCCAGGCGGCCGACAGATCCTTGTAAGGGTCGCTAGCGCGGGACGGATAGCCAAAGCGCCGATGCAAATAGGTGAACAACGTCGCGTAGGTGACGGCCTTGAGGGGCGTGGCGTCCGCGATCCGGTCTTCGAGAACTTCCCCGAAAACCTCGTCCATCGTCCCGTGCGGGGCCGATTGCAGCACGGAATAGAGACGGCAGTTCGGCGAGACGACCGCGGCCTGAAAGGAAGGGGAAGGCAGCATGCTCATTGGATGTGAATTTCTCGGGTAAAGCGCGAGCTTGGCGCGGTGCTACGAAACCGACGAGGGGGTGCCGATACCAGCTGCTGGGATGTCGTCCTTCTCGACCAGCAGCGCGATCATTTCCTCCCGGGTCACCGGCCAGCCTTTTGCTCGCTTCTCGTGGTCGTATGCCATCAGGAACAAGGCGTCCGTGTGCATGGCGACGCTCATTTTCAGCCAGCCATCCGTCCACTGATGCAGCGGCACGTTCTGGGGATGGCGGACCGGGAGATCGGGGCGGGCTCGCTCGGACACTGCGCTCTCATCAAGTTTTTGGAGTCGAATTCTTGGGATCGTAACAAGGACTGCCGTATCCCAGAAGGATTGAGGCCACCTCGTCCACCAGTTCCTGCCGGCGAGCTTGTCGAAAGCCTCGTTCAGCCTCAGAGAGGGTTCTACATAGGCGGGCGTGGTGCCGCGAGCCCTGTGGCTGGACAAAATGATCGCCGCAAGTCCGGTTCTTCAGCGCCGGGTCAAGCGTTCGGCAATCCTTGTCTCGTCAAAGGATCGAGCATAGCTTCGGGCTATGTTGCGCCAGCAGGCCTACCGATTCCGAATTTATCCAGGTGACGATCAGGTGGATCTGTTCCGCCGGACGATCGGCTGTTGCCGGTTGGTCTACAATCTGTGCCTCGATCAAAAGACTCTGGAGCAGCACCGCAGCGCGCCGCGGCGGTTGAGTTACTCGGAGCAATGCGACGGCCTGACCGAACTGAAGCGCGAAGTGGAGTGGCTGAGGGATGTCCCGCATCACCCGCTGCAACAGGCGATCCGGGACCTGCACCGTGCCTTCACGAACTTCTTCGAGGGTCGGGCGCGCTACCCTTCGTTCCGACGCAAGGGACAGAACGAGGCTTTTCGCTATCCCGATCCGAAGCAGGTCAAGCTGGAGAAACAGCGCATCTTCTTGCCGAAGGCTGGCTGGGTGGAGATCGTCCAGCACCGGCCGGTCAAAGGCGAAATAAGGAACGTCACCGTTTCGGTGATCGCGGGCGACTGGTTCGTCTCGATCCAGGTCGAGCAGGAAGTCGCGGAGGCTCCAGCCAATCAAGGACCGGCCGTCGGCGTCGACCTGGGCGTCGAGCAACCGATCACGTTATCGGACGGCACCATCTTCCAGCTGCCGCGCGTGACGCCCCACGAGCGGCGCCGGCTCGCGTCCGCGCAGCAGAGCATGGCTCGCAGGCGCAAGGGATCCAGGAACCGGGCCAAGGCGCGGCGCCGCGTCGCGCGCCTGCAGGCGAAGTTCGCCAGACGAAGGAGGGACGCAGCTCACAAGGCTACGACGATCATCGCCAAGAGCCACGGCACGATTGTCGTCGAGGACCTGAAGGTCAGGAAGATGACAGCTTCGGCGCGAGGAACCGCCGGGGAGCCCGGTTCGAAAGTCCGCCAGAAGGCGGGGCTGAACCGCTCCATGCTCGACATCGCGCCGGGGATGATCCGCTCCATGCTCGCCTACAAGGCGTCCTGGTACGGATCGCGGCTCATCGCCGTCGATCCGGCCTACACGTCGCAGGAGTGCTCTTCCTGCCGCACGGTCGATGCAAAGAGCCGCATCAGCCGCTCGCAGTTCGTCTGCACGAACTGCGGTCTCATAGAGAACGCCGACGTCAACGCGGCCAGGTCGATCCTGGCCCGCGGGCTCGGCTCAACCGGAGGACTTCCGGGGATGGCCTGTGGATCGAGCCGCGCTGGCGGCCGGAATCAGGAACTCACGCCTGCGAAGGCGAGAAGCTCGGTCCTTCAGGGCCGAGAGTAGTCATGCCTGAACAGATTGCCGAGGAGATCGCGTCGCTGAGCGCGTCCCAGAAGGATGCTCTGCGCAACGCCAAACAGGGCGAGGGCGGCTGGGGCTGGGTCGTCAGCACTCGCCACCCCGGCTTTCGGGGTCTGCCCACCCGAGGGCTCGCCCACGGTCGGGCTCACGCCAATCGCGCAGCAGGTGCCCTGGGGAGCCTGACCGCCAAGGGCGAGACGATCCGCGACGCGCTCCTGCAGCTGTCCCCTGCCCCGATCGGCACGTGACCGCCATGGACGAGACTGGCTGGAAGGGAACGAAGGTTCGGAACGCCGACGGCCGCGTGGGCGAGGTTATCGAAACCTACTCCGGCTTCCTTCACGTCGGACTGCACCTCGCGGCGGATGACGGCGGGCGCGCCTATATTCAGCTCAATACGCAGGGTTCGGACAGCGGCGACGTCGGATGGCAATGGTTTTGCGAGAATTTCGATGGCGGCGCCGCATGGCTGCCCCTCGGCGATCACAGCGGGTGCGAAATCGAGTTCGACGCCGCCCGAACCCCAGAGCTCTGAGACCGATGCACCTCCTCGTCATCTCCGACCTCCACCTCGAATTCGCACCCTGGCGCCTTCCGGATGACCTTCCGGACTTTGACGTGGCCGTGTTCGCCGGCGACATCGACAAGCCTCTAACGGGCTCGCTGATGTGGCTCGACTACGAGATGAAGAACGGCCCCCTGAAGGGAAAGGAGGTCGTGCTCGTTCCGGGCAACCATGAGTTCTACCGCGAGAACATGACCCGTCAGCTTGCCTGGGGGCGAGATCAAGCCCGAGAGACCGGCGTTCACCTGCTGGCGCCGGGCTGCGTCGTCCTTGGCGACGTCCGGATCATCGGCGCAACCCTCTGGACCGACTACGCCCTGCTCGGCGATGCGCGCGCGGGTCGGCAAGCTGCCGGCCGCACGATGAATGACCACCGCCTCATCGCCATCGATGACGACACCGGCGACCACATTTTCACGACGGCCGACGCGGTGCGCCTCCATCAGGAGGATCTCGCCTTCCTCACGGCCCGCATGGAGGAGCCTTTCGACGGGCAGACTGTCGTTGTGACGCATCATGCCCCTCATCCCGGTTCGGTCCAGCCAAAGCATCGTGGAAGCTCTCTCTCGCCGGCGTTCGCATCGGATCTGACGGAGGTCATCGAGCGCTACGAGCCTGCGCTCTGGATCCATGGGCACGACCATGGCTCGCACGACTACACGGTTGGCTCGACCCGCATCCTATCGAACCAGGCCGGCTACCCTACGCTCGGCGAGAAGCGCGAAAACCCGACCTTCGATCCCAGGCTTGTGGTTGAAGTGCCGCCAGCACCGGCTTTCGTGCCATGACGTCTACGAGTGCGGCCGCCATCGACCGCGAGGAGCTCTTCGCGATCGCAACCGAGGTGCGCAGCTTCCTGGATCCGCGTTGGATCGAGTTCCAGAGGCAGCGCGGGCTCGTCTACGCGAGCCACCCGTCGACAGGCATGTGCCGGCTTTCCGCTCTCTTCCTGCTGCGCGTCCTGGAGCAGGAGCTGCCGGCCGTAGGATGGCAATGCCTCGGCGGATCCCCGGACGCCGCCGATGAGGACGTTGATCCCGCCCTGGGCCTTCCTGGCGGCTATCGCGACAGCGATGGGAATTGGAGCGGCCACTACTGGGTCGCGGACGGCGATTTCGAGCTTGTCGTCGACATCACGGCGGACCAATTCGGCGGAGAGCCTGTCGTTGTAATAGAGGACGTGGCCGACGGCGCCTATCGTGAGAACTACGTCTCGGCCGCGGTGGTTGAGCGCCTGAAGGACGTCCGGGATCGGGTGGCCGGCTGGTTGGATGAATGGGCGAGCCAGCACGAGATCGGTTGGAGTGCCGCTCACAGCTCGCTCGGCCGGGGCCTGCGATAATTCCCGGCGATGGCTCGGACGTCGTCCACCAAACTCTCAAGTGAGCGCCTCGCTCCGCCGTCCGCCTGCTGCTAGCCTGGTTGGAGCGTCGGCAACTAAAGGATCGCTCGTGAAGCTCGCCCTGTTTCTCCTGTCGATGGGCATTTTCGACGCCGCGATGGGCGCTTGGCTCTTCGCCCATCGGCTAGACGCCGTCTTGGCGTGGGGACCACCGATTGCATGCGGCGTGATAGCTGGGTTGATCGGAGGGCTCAGCGCATGGATAGCGATCAGCCGGAATGGGCGGAGCAGCGGTGTCAGGAGTGATGCATGCTGGCTGAGCTGATCGAACGCCTGGAGCAGGGAAGCGGCGCCGATCGCGCGCTCGATGGCGACATCGCACTCGCTCTCGGCATGCCGCAGGCCTATTTCGACGGCTTCGATACCGACGATAATGGTCGATCTCCCTTCTCCGGCTTTAAGGAAGTCGACGGACCGGAATGCTTCTTCGGCCGGCCCGAGTGGGCCGGCGGCGGGCGCTCCTGGGTAGCGCCCGCCTTTACGACGAGCCTCGACGCGGCAACAGCCGTCATCGATGAGAAGTTGGCAGGCTGGATGTGGCTGAAACGCAGCCCGCTGGTGATGACCGTCTGCAAGCCGTCGGACGATGACGAATTCTGGGCGGATCACATTGAGGCCCGGGCGTCCTCGGATTGCAGGGCTCTGCTCGTGGCGGTCCTAAAGGCGATCTCACGCCAGTAGCTCAGGCTTTACGGACCGCCGATTGCCATGTGTCCGGCTCCTCCTCGCGTGCTTTCATCGCGATCTCGATTCGCTGCGTGACGAAGGCGGAGAGCGCATCCTTCGGTGCCGCATATGCGGTTCTGCCAATGCGTTTGCCCTCGGTGTCCGCGAGGCACCACTGATCGTTGCCTAGCAGCAGAGCCAGCGCAACCACCTGCCCGGCCTCGTCGACGATGCGCCGGGAGACGCGGTCGTATTTCTCGATGCGGTGGCGCGACGCGAGTTCGGTCTCGATCCCGAGCGCGGTAAGCCGGTAGCCATGCAGGCTGTGCTGCGGCTCCTTGCCGTATTCAATCAGCCCGGCGAGGCGCAGTTCATTTAGGGCGACACCAGAGACCTTCCCGAGATTTCCCTTGAGATCAGGGATTCCGGTCGGGATCGTCCAGGTGCCCTGGCGCTGCGCAAGGAAGGACAGGACGTGCAAGTAAGACGGTCGCATGTGGGGGTGCCCGCTAACGGAGAGCCTTGAGGATGTCTTCGGGCGCGCCTTCGAACGCGTAGGGATTGAGGAACTGTCGGCGAGCAAACTGCCGCTTGTCCAGATCACTGATGCCCGCTTCCACGCAAACGTTCTCCCAGTTCGCGATCATCGCCTGCACCTGGCCGATGATGAGCGCGATCGCGTCGTCTCTGGTCAGCCCGAAGACATCCGCGGCCTCGATGCACCGCGCGAGCCTGCTGTCCCGGTGATCGCCATGGATCAACATAGCCTGAGAGGCTTCGTTGCCGTGGCGGGATTGCGGGCAGATGTCGTAGGCCGGTGTCAGCTGCAGAGAGCTCCCGTTCCAGAACGCCGAGTGATTCCGGGCATGATCATCCGTGTTGCCGCAAAGGATGTTGAAGACGATCCGCCCGAAGAGCTCGCGCAGCGTGCGCTCGGGAGCGTCGAACCCCTTCTTCACTAGCTCTGCCAGATCCTCGTAGCTGGCGTAACGCGCCATCATCTCGTCGAGGCCGAGCAGGGTAAGGCCTGAGACCATTGCGCGCCGACGCCAGACGCCGTCATCCATGATCCTATCGAAGCGCTCGATGAGAAGGACATCGCGCGAGCCAGAGCGAACCAGCTGGACCGGAGCGACCTCGAGGCCGACTACGCGAGCGAGGCGCATCGCGATGAACTCGGCCTTGACGATGTCGAAGCCGTCGTTCGGTCCACTGAACTTCGCGATAAAGGCCTTGCCCTCGTCTGCCACGAGCGCCTTCGGACGGGCGCCGCCGACGGCGCAGCGAGGAAGCAACGCGGACTTCAGCTCGCGCGACAACGGGATGCCGCGCTGCACGAGATCGGCTGCATCCAGAAGCCGGTCCAGCGAACCCCCATGCGGGAGGCGTGGCGTATGGCGGGTCGGCGAGCTCTGGAAGTCGAGCGCACCAATTCGATCAGATCCCGATCGAAGGAGGCATGAGATTTCGTCCAACTCTGCGCCGTCCAGATCACTCGCGCCGGCCCCAAAACTCTGGTTCGCGAGCACTCGCCTGCCCCATGCGTCCGGAGCGGCGTCGCGAATGCAGCTCGCCAGCATTAGCCCTGGTGCGGGGGAAATCGGGCCCTCCTGCAGGGGCAACTCATCAGGATAAATCGAGATCGCATCGCTGCGCCGGAGGTACGAATCCGCATAGGCGAACGAGAGCGTATTGCCGTCGCGACCCAGCCGGCCAGCGAGCACCGGCTCGGTTGCCGCTGGAAGCCAGATCCAGGCGTAGCACTCGTCTGCTAACAGATTGGGAGCGGTCATTCCCGCCCAGTAACGTCAGAAGCCCGTCGAGATCAAGAATAGGCATTGCAGAGCCACCCTCCATTCCGGCCCATCCACGGATTTGTCGCGCTCACGCAAGGATTGCAGTTCCAATTCTTCACGATCTCCGCCTTCATCCGGTCAAGCAGTTTGGACCGCCCTTCCCCGCTGGTCCTCATCCGGGATTGAGAGATGGCAAACGCGAACCCGCCTACGAACGAGACGCCGCCGGCGCCGGCCGGCCTCGCCGCCTTGCTGAAGCTGGCGGAAACTCAGGTTCAGTATTGGCGTGAGCGCCAGGTGAGCGAGAAGGCTCTGGAGGACGCCTACTCCGAGCACGGAGCTCATACTCCGATCGGCGACGAAGGTGCCTGGTCGTCCGGCTATACCAACGGCCGCTACAGCGAGGCCGACTGGTGGATGAAGACCATCCAGGAGGCGATCGCCGCGGCGACACCCAAGGGCTACCGCATCACACCGCGGGCCGAAGGCGGCTTCGACATCGAGCGAGAGATCTCCTGCATCAACGGCCTCCCTGCCTGGTTCGCGATCGCCACGGTTCACCCCGTCGCCGAGCGCGAGCGGCTGATCACCGATGGCGCCGCAGGCACGGCCGATGGCAATGCGAAGGCCATTCTCGCCAGCCTGATGGCGGGCGCTGACGGCGGACAGCCCGTATCGGATGTCGACGGCCGCGATGGCACCGATCGCCTCTGCCTGGCGCTCTACGGCCGCAAGGCGCGTGCGCGCGACTATCTCGGTGGCTCGGATGCTCGGATGCTTCACGACGCGGCTGATCGCCTTGCCGGCCACGAGCCAGTAGCCGTCGATGGCCCCGTCGGTCGATTCGGTCATCACTCTGATCGCGCGGACGATTTTTGTATCGAGGTTCAAATCCTCCATGAAGAGTGGCGCAACCTGCGTGTCGACTTCGTCAACGGCACGCCCTGGCTCGCCGAATTCAAGGATCGCGTATTCAAGGCGATGCAGGCCGGCCCCTTCGTCACCGAGCGCTGCCTCAACGCGAAGACCCTGCTGCGGAGTATCGAGCGCGAGCTCCCAGATCACGTTGCATCGGAGGCCGCCCATGTCTGAGGCCGCGGCGACCGTATCGACCACCCGATCCTTCCCCGAGGTTCCTCATCTTGACCAGCTGATGCAGGTTCGGGGGCGCCTGGTGGAGCTCGGTCTCGATACCGAGGCCGAGGCGCTCGGCCAGGTCTATGCCGCCGGGCTTGTCGAGCATCAGCTCTATGCCGCGGCCCTGCAGGAAAGCCAGGACTGGAAAACCCGCGCCCGGGATGCCAGCGACGACCTGGAGTATTCCGAGGCCCGGCATCTGGGCTTCCGTTCTCGGATGGTCGAGGTTCTCAAGAGGGTTCGTGATTTTCTCGCGAATGGGTTCCCGGGAAAGGAAGATCTCGACGGACAGCGATATCTCGAATTTGCGACCGACGATGTCGAACGCGAGTTCGAGCAGCTGTCGCAGGAAATCCGGTCGCGAAAGCGTTTCTCGATGCACAGCGCCATCGAGGCCTCAATCCGCTTGCACCTCGACTGGCCGGTGGATCGCGATCCGGACCAGGCAGTTACCGACACCGTGCGCGACATCTGCACGGATATCGACTGCCTCATCGAGAAGCGCGTCGAGGGGCTGATGGCTGAAGCGACGGCGGGAAGCTTCGTCCCGGCCGAATTCAGGGCGCTCACCTTCGCCGTGCAGCACAACCCGAACTGCCCATCGCCATGGCTGGTCCGCCTGCCGGGCAAGGGAGCTGGGTCCATCGATATGAAGGCGTACGGGGTGACCGGATCCGGTCTTGGGCTGATCCCGCATGAGACCAAGGACGCTCTCGGGTTCGGGAAGACATTCGCCTCGGCCGGCGCCGCCGCGCTGCAGGCTCAATCAGCGTCGGCCGGCAACGTCAGCAGGAAATGATGATGTGCAGCGCGGCGGTGGGCAGCGGGAGAATCTTCATGACGGTTTCTGAGAAGGCACCTAGCGTGCCTTGCGATACTGGTATGGGCCCGTCCGCGTCCCTATCAGCGACGCCAGGGTCTGATGGGGGCGATATCGATGCTCGGATGAAGGCGGCGGGCATGATCCCGCTTTCGGACCTGATCAGCGGCAACACCCCTCTGGAGCGGTGGGCAGCGCATACGGGCGTCAGCGATCTCGACACGTTCGAGGAGTGGCTTACGCGCAAGCAGCGCGAGTTCGGCGTCATGAAGGCCGGCTATGAGCTTGGCGACAAGGATAAGGGCGACGAGCTTTACGAGTGGGTGCTTTCCCACTTCGCTGCGTTCAATGAGGTCGCTGCCAATCTGCGCCAGATGAAGGAGCGGATGGCCGTCTCGGACGCGGCTGGGGGCGAGACCGTACCTCTCGACAAGTACCGGACCGCAGTGCTTAGCCGAGAGCGCACGATCCTCGAAATGCACGACAAGAGCGAAGCCGTCATCGCCGGGCTCAACAAGCAGCTCACCGAGCAGTTCGATCTGACGACCAAGCTGGCTGCTCAACTGGACGCAGCCCTCGGTAACCCCGCCTCCTCGCCTGTTTGCAATCTAGTTCCGCCACCCGAGACCCGCGGTGGCTCGCCTGATGAACCGTGGACCGGCGGGATGCCGTTGCCCCAGGCTGGCGAGTTTCGGAATTGGAAAACGCTCGCTATCGGGATGGGAGCGCACCTTGAGCAGTTGGAAACGCATTGCTCCGTTCAGACTGGAAAGACAGGTTCGGCTCACGCCGATGAAGGGCGAGAGTTGCGCGAGGCCGGCAAGGCTTTTGTTGCCATGGTCCGGAGCCTGATTGCTTGTCGGTCCGAGCGCGGCGACGGGCTGCATCCTGAGACCGAGAAGCTCGTCGCGGAATTCAGTTTCGCTTTGCGCGCCAAGCTCCTGAAGGCCCAGCAAAAATACGAATTCGGAGACGACTGGCGCACCGACGACTGGGAGACCGAGTGCCGGCAATCGCTCTTCAAGCACCTGATCAAGGGTGATCCTCTCGACGTCGGTGCCTATGCCGCCTTCTGCTGGAAGCGCGGCTGGACTACATCGCCGCCCGAGTCCAACTACGGACCCTCATACAAGGTCCTGGAGGATCAACTCGCGATCGCCATGAAGTCGCTGCAGCGCATCCGGGACGCCGATCACCGCAACACGAACAGCTCGACCGCACCCGAGGCTTTCGCCTATGCCCATGCGGTGACCGCTGAGGCCCTTGACGCAATCGCTGCCGTCACGGAGGCCCGCTCATGACGACGGTCACCTTCCCTGTGAAGCCCGGCGACTGGGTGTCGAACAGCAACGGTCGCCCGGCCAAGGTCAAGGCGGTCTATGACTGCAGCGGCGAGGCCCTGGCGGATCTCGTGCTGTACGACCGCAAGGGCAAACGTGTCGGCCGGGAGTCACCCGCATGCGGTGGGCCGCGGACCTTCGAGCCGGCCTGCTCGCTCGACGGCTGGCACCGTATCGCCGAGCCGAGCTTCCCGATCGAGCTGAAATGGATTCCGAACGGCGAAGGCTCCGTCGTTGGTGGCTACTATGCCGGCGCCCCTCTGCCGGCCCGCCAGTACGTACCGAACCCTCGGCGCCTCCGTGGCTCCGGCACCATCGACCAGAAAATCTCCCGCCTCGCCTATCGCGAAGCCAATGTGTTTCGCGATGCCCTCCAGCTTATCGCCGACGGCCACAATGACCCGCGCACGCTCGCGGCCTTTGTCCTCGGCAACCTCAAACTTCCATCGTGAGGCCAACAATGCCCGCAACCACACCGCTCCCAACCGCCGAGGCGATCGAGCGGGCTCGCACGATCGCTCGCGCCATCTGTGTCGAATATCGGCTGTCTCCCGAAGCCTACGATCGACATGGTGGCGAGCATCCGATCATTCCGGTGATCGTGCGCCATGTCGCGCCGGCGTTGTGCCCCACCACCCTTGCGGATCAAGTTGACACTGCGGCGAAGAGAAGCTGGGACTCGCTCAGCGCGTTCGAGAAAGCCGTCGTGTCCGCCTGGAACTATTTCCAAAGCCCCAACAGCTACTCCAAGGCCGAGAAGGCCTTCGTCTTCACGCTTCTCGACGAAGCCCACGACGAGATCCGCGCGGGCACCACTCAGGCCGACGATGGCTGGCTCGACATCGCAGGCGCGCCGCTCGACGGCCGCAAGGTCGATTTGTGGGTGCGACCGTACGATGCCGAGGCCAACGGCAACCCTGGCCGGATCGCGGATGCCTGGTATCAGGACGGGCGATGGATGCGCCATGTGCCTGGCGTGGACCGCCCTGTCGCGGTCGATGATTGCGGAGTTCCGACCCACTGGCGCGCGCCGCCGGCGGCACCGGGCGGCGCGAAGTCCGCCACGATTGTTCGACCCTCCGAGGAAGCCGAGCGCGCCACCACCAACGAGATCAAGAGCGATCGCGTGGATGCCCATCGTGAGTTCGTTCGTCGAGCTGCCGCACACCACGCCGGCGATCGCTCCTATCTCAACGGCGTTCGCGGCGGTTTCTTCGACGCTGCTCACCTGGTCGACATCTGCCGGGCGGAGATCGAGAGCACCGGCCGACCGTCGAAGGCCAGGACCGCCCAAGTCGAACTCCTGCAGCGCGTCGGCGATACCATCTGGGGGCTGAAGAACGTCCTGCCCGAGCCGACCGGTTCGTCCGAGGGCCGCCCCGATGCCTGACATACTGACAGCGAACCGGCACCGGGTGCTGGAGACCCTTTCCGACCAGCCCAAGCTCGTCGCAGGAACAGACCTGACAGCGGCGGCCTGGCTGGCGAAGAACGGCTACGCCATCCGCCACCGATTGAACCACTTCACGGCGACTGACGCCGGGATCGAGCTCGGCAAGAAGCGTTCGGCTGATCCCGCCTCGAGGCGAAGCGAGATCTCCGATGTCTGAGGTCCTCGCGAGCCCCGTTGAAGCCGCCCCGGTCGTCACCCCCGACCGATCCATCGAGGACGTCATCCGCCGTCTCGAAGATGGTGAGGGTGTCGATCGCGAGCTCGATCTCGCGATCCTGAACCTGTGGAGTGAGCATCCCTATCGCTGGAGCTCGCTCAGTGACGCCGTTTCCGTGCCTTTGGGCCTTGCAGTGCGGGATCTGCCGTCTGACGTGCCCGCTGACTTCGCACGCTTCTGCGTGGACCGCGATCAGCACAGTGTCGTCGTGCCTCGCTACACCGAAAGTCAGGATGCCGGCGCGGCCCTCGTCAAGCAGCTGCTGCCCGGCCGCCGGCGGGTGACCGTGAATTTCGAAGACGATGTCGGCGGCTTCGTCCAGGTGGGCTGGCGACCGGAGGGTAGCCGCATCCCTTCCTGGATATGGACGGAAGCCCACGCGCCGTGCGCCGCGCGCGCCCAGGTCGCCGCGATCCTCAAGGCCTATGCCCAAAAGCCTGCAACCCGTTCGAAGGAGTTCTGAGATGTCGCAGTCGAACGGCGAACTCGTCCCCGAGCATGCCAGTCACCCTGGCTGGACCGCCGATGGCTGCGAGCTGCGGATGGCGGTCACCCCGCGCAACGGCGGCGTGACCTCTGCCGGATTCGCATGCAGCTGGACCGGCGGTCACTGCCTGCCGGGCGGTGCTTGTGAGGGGTATCGAGAGGATGCGAAGATGGAGCGCGAACGGCAGCGTACCCCCTGACAAGTTGATTCCTCGGCTGCGTAAATTATCAATGTTTCCGTTTGGTCGCTGCGCAGGGAGGTAAGGTGAGCGCTCACTATGGTGACACGCTTGCGGGTGATCTGTTGAGGCGCGCGCGCGTCGCAAAAGGGTTTGGCACTGCTCAAAAGGCAACGGCGGCGTTCCGCTGGTCGCCAGCAACATACGCGGCGCACGAGTCAGGTTCACGGCACTGTCCGCCGGCTCAGCTCCAAGTTTATGCGGCCACCTTCGACGTTCCCGCAGAATGGCTGGCTACCGGAGCCTATCCAACTGACAAGCTCGGATTGGATCGATTGAGCGTCATAGCTGAGGCCGCGATCTCCGAGATCCCTGATCGGCTGGCTCATCTGGAACGCGGGCACCCGTACAGACCTCAATGGCAGCGGCTCAGGCTAGCTCGGGCTGCCGGTGGGTTCAGCAGCGCCAGGCGCGCGGCGACATCTTTCGGCTGGAGGCAGTCGACCTATACGGCGCATGAGAATGGGCAGAACCGGCTCACAGAAGCCACGGCGGAGCTTTACAGTCGAGCCTATGGGGTAAGTGCACGATGGTTGCTTGACGGCAGTGAACCCTCTGGACTGTCGGGTGCGCCAGACGGTCGATAAGACAACAGCTCGTTGTGCACGACGAAGTCACTTTCAAGCTCCCCTGATACGATCCCACGATCACCGCAAAGGATCGCCAGTATGCTGCTCAAGGACTTCGCTCCGCACCTCGTTCACGCCAAGCTCGGCGACTGTGATGTCGTTGGCGTTCTCGACGGCCTGGTTGTGCACTTCAACGCGGAGGACGGGACAATCTACAACGAGGGCTTGTCGCTTCAGGATTGGCTCGACGGCGACAGCGAGGCCTGGGCGATGACGGCGGCCGAGGCCGAGCGCGTCGGGATCGCGGACTACAGCGCCTATATCGAGCGCCTCAATGAGTTGAATCCCAGCCTGCTTGGCGGTGCGCCGGCGCCGTGAGGGGCTGAGTTGACACTGTGGCTTTATCACTCATCCTTTCCTGATGAGCACGCCACCAACATTCGATGTCGAGAAGCGTCGGGAGGCCAAGCGCCGGTCGCGTGAGCAGGATGCTGCGCGCATCCAAAGCGGCGAGATCCCGGCTGTCGATCTGAACAAGCGGAACGGCTTCTTCTCGCTGCTCGATCGAGCCAGCGCTCGTGTCGTAGCGTGGCGGTCGCGAGTTAAGCTCGGCGATAGCCATCGCTGAGCGACGCGATCATGCACACTGGTCAAATTGGCGATGATGACGTTCAGCGAGGCCGAGATCATCGCCGCGGCCGGCCTCAACCCAGATGCCGATCCACACATCGACCCGATGCGCTCAGAGACTGCCCAGCGCCGCCTGCGCAATCTGGTCGAGATCCTCAACAAGGTGAAGGCACGCTTTGGCTCAGCGACCCTGGCCTTCGCCTGGTACCGTTCCGAAGCCATGCTTGGCCTCTCCGGTAAGACCGCAATGAAACTCGTTCGTGAAGGACGAGCCGGCGAGGCCATTGCCTCTGTCGACGCGGTCGATGCCGGCTTTCACAATTGATCCGCTCGGTCAGGGGACCTGTGCGACAATCTCGGCATCGTCATAGTCCTCTGGATCGTCCTCAACCTGCATCGTCTCCGCCGCCTTCTCGATTGCGATTTCGAAGTCGGACCCCGCTTTGGCTAGGCTGCGCGCCTGGATGCCTCGGGATCGGCGAGCTTTTCGTCGCCTATGGTCTTGGAGGGTCTTCTCGCCGACATGTCTGTCGCTCCTGAGGTAACCATGCTCCGTCAGCCTGGCTTCGGGCCTTCGACCTTCTGAACCATGCCAGTCGACCGTGCCTCCTTGAAGAGGTTGTTCAGGATGCGAGTGCTCGTGGGGAATCCGCCATGCGGCACAGGAAGGCGGCCGCTCGCTTTCCTGTGAAGGTTCAGCAGCGCGACGAATTCTTCCGTGCTTCCGGCACCGAACTCTTCCTCATATTCTGAGCTCCAGTTCGCGGCCGGCAGTCCGCTATAGTCGGGCCTCCACTTCCGTTCGAGGGCCTGGGCAGCCAGCCGATCCGCCCTTTCTGCCTGAAGCCGCGCCTCCTCCGCACGAAGCCGAGCTGCCTCCTCCGCATGAAGCCGAGCGGCCTCTTCCTCATGAAGCCTTGAAGCATCCATGCGCGCCTTCTTGATCGCGGCAAGCCCTCCTGAACTTGGTGTGGGCGCGGAAGAAGCTCTTGGAGACAGCGTGGCTGTTACAGCCGGCCTGGGGAGGACGAGCGGCGCGAACTTTGTGACGGATGCAACCATGATCGGATCGAAGCCGATCTTGGTGGGTGGTTTTGGAGGCGGAGGCGGAGCAGCAGGCTTTCGCCCTCTCGCCGGCGGCACAGGCTCGCGCTTCGGCTCCGGCGGAGGCCTGCGGGTGTCGAACGGCATATCCCCGAAGCCGATGACCTCCGGGTCTTCGACATACGGGACTGGCTCGGGCTCCTTCTCAGGATCCGGGAATTTGAACTGAATGCCGTACGGAACGATCTCTTCTTTGTCCCGCTCGTTGTCGATACGGATAGGTGTGGGATCGGCCGGCGACCAGAAGCCGTCATCGATCGCCTCATCGAGGAATTTCAAGCAATTCGCGAATTCTTGTTCCAGGTCCTGCAGCCGCGGCCCATCAGGACGATAGAGCGTCTGCGCAGCTTTCTCCGCCCGGAACCAGGACGCTGATCCGCGGGCGCCGTGCTGAGCATTCCAGATCTCGTCCGCTGAGAACCCTGCCCAGGAGCGTTGATCGCGCAGATCCTCGTCGAAGCGAGCTTTCCGTATCCCTGTGGGGTCGAGGAAGCGTATGCGCGACGCCAACCCGTCCTGGCCGTACTCGACGCCGATCTGGTGCATCATCGACACATCGAAG
The DNA here is from genome assembly GCF_011764485.1 of Bosea sp. ANAM02. Lineage (NCBI taxonomy): Bacteria > Pseudomonadati > Pseudomonadota > Alphaproteobacteria > Hyphomicrobiales > Alloboseaceae > Allobosea > Allobosea sp. ANAM02. The sequence continues at coordinate 137,104 of NZ_AP022849.1, forward strand.
TGCTCGGCGAACTGCTTGACGACTTCGGCGAACGCCAATCCAACGAACTCGTATGCGACACTCGCGGCGCGCCGTTTTTCCGGGTCGTCGGAAGCGATCAAGGCATCGAGCTTCCCAACGTCCCGGATCCAGAGGATGCGGCTCGCTTCACCGCGCTTCCACTCGGGCGCCTCGTCGAGATGAAGATCACCAACCCTCATTTTCCGATGAGCTTCAACGACGAGATTGCCGCGCCAGTTCACGACCGCGGCGATGAGCAGCCTTGGCTTGCCTCCCGCCGGGACTTTGGCTGCGATAACCCTCGGTAGCAGGTCTTCCGGAGCCGTCGTCTCTAACGACCCCTCTATGGCGTCCTCGCAGTTCTGGAAAAGCTTCTCCAGGCCGAAGCCGACCGTGATCTCGTCGTAGGCGTTCGTCCGCTTCAATTTCTCAGCGTCGACGGCCGCGAAGATGCGATCGCGCTCAGCTTCGGTGAAGTCCGTCAGGATCGTCACCCCATTTTTCATGGGGCTCCTCTCGCGCTGCTGCTCTTCGGATGTCGTGCGAATGGTCATGATGACACCTCAAGGGCGCAGCGGAAGCCCGCCGACTAGCTCTGGCCGGCGATCTCGGAGATAGTCGAGGACGTCGGCGACCTGGATCGTGCAGGAGTCGTAGCGGTTCGGCGTCCCAGCACAGATCGACCAGGTTCCGCCCGCATCGCTCGCGAGCCCAGCGCAAAGGTCCGGGGTGAGTTCGAAGGCTTCATGTCCCGTCACCGCGCCGATGAACTGGATGACCTCCCTGGCGCCGTTGTCACGCGGTTCGATGCGGATGCGAACATCGCGCTCGTAGGTATGGTCCACCGCGCGCTCAGGCAGCGCTTGCTGTCCAGCCTTCAGAGCAGCGAGCCCCGACGGCCGCTTCCACACCAGGACCTCGAACACCGCGGGGATGGGGTGCTCGGTCGCCTCGATTGCCTCCCGGGCTGCAACGGCCGCGTCGAAGCGCTCGCGCTCTTCCGGCATCATGCGGGCGCGTTTCTCGGCGAGCAGGGCTGCGAAGTCGATCATGGCGTTGCCGGGCTCCAGGATAGCGGATGCGGGTGCTTCAGGGCCTGGAGGCTATCCGTGAGCTTTGAAAGCCAGAAGGAGGGCGCGAGATATCGCTCGTCGTTCCGGTGTCCAGCCGGCCTCGGGGACAGTATCGTTCATGACCGAAGCGGCTGCCTTTGGTCTGGCTCTGATCCGTTGGCTATCCCCAGTCGCGCAAGCTCCGCCTCTAGATCGGGGCTCCGTTCACCGGTTTCGTCGCGAATTGAGTGATAAGTCCTCGCCAGCGTCTCAAGGTCGATTTCTTGCCGCGCCGCGAAGCTCACCACGAGGCCGGGCCGGACATCGGTAAAGAATGTTGCTACGTGGACTGTCCAGGAGCCCGTGTCGCCTGTCCGCACACAGTGAGCAAGCGTCTGCGCATCGATGCGGCGTCGATATGGGGCATTCGTGGTCGAGAGGACCAATCCGTCCCCATCGCGCGTTGTCATGGGCTTGGTCGGCCTCGTTCCTTCGGCACGACTAGCCTACGCCCTCCCCGCCGCTGCTCAAAGCATCCCCTTCCCGGCCTCGGTCGCCTTCCAATCACCGCTTTCCGCAACCCGGATCGGTCCCGGTGAGGCGACTTCCGTTCTCGCCAAATTCGTCGATCAGCCGCTGAAGCAGCGCGGCGTCAATTGCCGGTCCCGATGGCCACGCACCGCCGTCGGCTGGTGCCGTCGGGATGAACCTGCCAGAGAGTGTCTCCTCAACCGTCATCGGGATCTCTCCTTCTGGCCCGATAAAGAGCTGCCCAGCGCTGGCCTGTGGAAGCAGCGGGAACACATCGCGCGCAGTGTCGATCGCGTCTCTGACAGCTGCGCCAACCTCCCCTGCGGAGAGATCGCAAAGGCTGTCAATCTGGTTGTCGAATTCGACCTGGGTGAACTGGTTGGTTCGAGCAATCCGCTCCAGAATCTTGTTGGGCGTCTGGCTTGCGTCCTTTCCGGGCGCCGCCCAGATCGCGAGCCACAGCGGCATGATGTGAGCGTCGATAAGAGCGAGGTCGACATAGTCGCGCACTTCTCGACGGCCAGCGGCAGCAAGGACCTTATTGATCGCCAGGTCGGCCATGTGCAGGCGCCAGCCATATTCCGGATCTGCGACCGGGCCGAAGAAGTTGAACGAGCTCGCCTGAACCCATTGCACTTTCGAGGCTCCCTCATCCTCGATGTTGACGATGGCTTCGGCCATGCCTTCGAAGAGAATGTTCAGGTCGACAGTTACGCCGGCGGCCTCAAGGGCTTTGACATCCCGATAGACGATCGTGAGGAATTCTTGGGAGCCTGTCGCGGTGAAGATGTCCTGGTCCTGGGATAACCGATGACCGTGCCGCTGTAGAACGGTTCCGCCGGCGAAAACGCTATCGGGGCTGCGTTGCGGAAGGAGCGCCTGCAGTATTTTGTGCTGAAACTGGTCCAGAGGCATCACCGAGAAACTCCGAGATCGATAATGCGAGCTTCCAGGCCGGCATATCCCCGTAGGTCTTCAGCCGCTCGATGATCACTCGCAACCCCGCGATCGTGCGCTGTGGCTTTGCGTTCCACAAACACATGGCGCCATAGCGCTCGATTGCCTCCTGGTACCAGCGCTCGTGATCTGGCGTCCAAGGATCTTGATGACGAGCATCGACCATGGCTCGACAGTACACCTTCGCCTGCATCGGTGGAAGGCGCGCAAGCATGCCGTCCATGCCGTCAAGTCTGGCCGCCCCCACTCAAAGAAGCCCCTTCCCGATCTCCGTCGCTTCCACTGCGGCCGCCGGCACCAGGCGGGAAGCGCCCCCGCGCACAGTGGGGTGATCGACCAACCGGACCGCGCCCTTGAGCAGGAGCTCGTTCAGCGCCCGCGACAGGCCGCTCGCCACGACCTGGCTCTCCAGGACCAAGGTCCGCGCGCACCATTCCAGCAGTTTGCGCTCGGACCGGCTTAGATCGGTGACCATGCTGTTTCCTCAGTGATCCTATGCCCAAGCGACAGCGATCTGATGGCCGTCGCAAGAGGAAAGTTCTGAGGTCCGGAAGAAGACGCGCCGCCGGCTATAACGAATTCGCGCCGAAGTTATAACTCGGGGCAGTTGCCGCTGCCCTTATGCTGCCCCGAGTTGAGAAATCTTCGTTTCCTCTGCGGGTATCCTCAATTGAGCGCATCGAACGAAGCGCCTCTTCACGGATCCGCGAGTATCTCCCTATCCACCGAAATCAGAGTGGGGATACGCAGTGTCTAAGCCCTGGGTCGTCCGGATGTCTGTTGAGGAGCACTGTGCGGCGCTCATCGGCGCCCAAATGATGGTCTGGGCCGGCGAGCCCGGTGCTCGTCGCTTCTGCGTGAAGCTACACCGCAAGCTGCGCGAGCGCGCTCCCGAGCTCCATGACCGTCTCCTGGAGCGCGGGGATATCCAGCCGCTGGCGCTGCTGACAGGGAGCGCCTCGTGATCGATTACGCGAATATCGGAACCATCCTTGGTGCCCGGGCAGCCATCGCGCAGGTCGTGGCGGATGGCGAGCAGACCATCGGAGAGTTCAGGGGCGCCCTCGCCAAGGAGGAGATGCATTCAGCTGGCCTCAACCATCTCGTTGAGGTCCTAAAGGCGGAGCTCAGGGCCGTCGCACCTGGGCACCGCCTTTTCAAGCAAACCGGGAAAAGGTTCGATAACGGCCACCCTCAGACTCAGCTTTCGCTCCTGTACGAAGCGAAATTTGATGAAGCTGGCAGGAAAAGGGGCGTGACCCACCCTGAATATCTGCGCGCTCGTGCCCGATGATATGGACATCGGCGGCGGTCACAGGTGCTTTGTCCGATCGCGCCCCCCTCCTCAAATTGCGATCAATGATTTCTTCTGGAAAGCCTGATCAATTTTATAGATCTCGCTCACATCCAAGGAACGCTCATTGCCTTGACTAAGGATTGTCGCGCCTTTCCTTGCCTCATTGCTTGACACTCGACTGCCTCCGTCGTACAAGAGGGCATCAAGTGTGGTTCGTTTGTGAGGTTCGTTAGTGACTGATTTCGCGCAAATGGGTACGGTTCTCGGTGCACAGGCTGCGATTGCGCAGGTGGTGGCCGATGGCGAGCAGACCATCGCGCAGAAAAACGCCACCATCGCGGATTACAAGGCGGCGCTTCTTAGCGAGCAGATCCACGCCGGCGCCCTGGACCACCTCGTTGACGTGCTTATGGCCGAGCTCCAGCGCCTTGATCCCGCGAACCGCCTGCTCAAGCCGACTGGTAAGCACTTCGGCGACGGTCGCCCGCAAAAGCAACTCTCTGCGGTCTATGCAGACAAGTTCGATGCGCTGGGCAAAGCCAAGGGCCTCAAACGGCCCGAGACCCTCCGCGCTCAAGCGAAGTAAGTAGGGGTGTCCCTACTTACTTGACGCCCCTACCGCCCCCGCCATCTTTTGCGGGCTTCGGAGCGCTTTCCTGGTTCTGCGGAGGAGCAATCCTCGACCCACGGCCAGCTCCCTTCATCATATTGGCATTGCCCACGCCTGTCGCCATTGTCGACACGCGATGCTCCATGCCGCCGACGAACACGCGGGTCGCCTGTTGGCTGTCATTGTCGTCTCCAAGATGATCGCCACCCTGACCAAACCAGCGGCTTACACGCTCTGGGATGTGGGTGATCAGCTGGAATGAGCGGACGGCGATCTGGAAGTCGATGTAGCTCATGAGCACGATCATGACGAACATGCCGATGAAGCCGATCGAGGACGACTGCGAGAGCGCGTTCGAGGCCGGGATGAAGGTCGTGTTCACGAACCAGAGCATCGTTCCGAACACGATGTATGAGAGGATGATGCCAAAGACCATCAATACCGGCCGGAGGATGAGATTGAAGGCGATCATGTAGCCCGGCTTCTGAACCTGGTCGACGAACTCCTGCCCATCCATCCTGATGTGGAAGAATGCCCAGAGCGGCGCCGCGGCAAGGCCTTCGACAACGAGGGTCATCATACCAGCAATGAAGAAGACCGACATAATGTAGGGGATCATCGGGATCACGAAGGCCTGGATCGCGCCCGCTGCGAGGATGGCGATCGTCAGCATGGTCACGAACGGACTCAGGAAGCCGAAAACGCCCTTCAAACCAGCTCCGGCGCCGGTCAGCCAGTTCAGGCCCTTGCCGAGGATGTTCGAGTTGCCGGCCTCGATGGTGCCGCTCATGAGCGCGCCTGACACGATCGCCGCCTGCGCGCCCACCAGAAGCTTGTTGCCATAGCTGATGGTGTCGCCCATCGGGTTAATGATGACCTGGGTACTGTCCGAGCGGCTGTTGAACCAGTTGGCGAAGCCGCCGAAGACCTGGTTCAGGACCCAGCTCAGAGCGTTCGAGTTGGTCTCGCTCGCAGCCTGGCTGGCGGTGCCCATTGCGGTGTTGGTGATCTGGCGGTTCTTGGCATCCCACCAGTCGCCGAACTGCGTTAGCGCGCCGGGGCTTTCCTTGGTGCCGACCAGGGCATCGGTGATGAAGGCGGACTGACCATTGGTGCGCGTGCCCGAGACGCCACCGATCTGCAGACCTTCGGTGGCGGCCGCATAGACGCGCGCCTGGATGCGAGCCAGCGTCAGGTAATACACGCCGGCGGCCGCCCAGCCATCCTTCTTCGCCTGCTCGCGCAGCTGCGTGATCTCGTTCGCCGTGTTCGGATCCGAGGACTGCATCGCCTGCCCGACGGCGTTGCTGACTGCGGTCACATAGGTGTTGATCGCTTGGGTGAAGAGGTTCGTGTACTGGTCCGGGTTGGATTCCGACGAGAACGCCCTCGAGGACTGCTCCCCGCTGCCTTGATTGGTGAAGTAGGTCTGCGCGGCCGTCTTCGCGAGGTTCTTGAGCTCGCTATTGTTGGCGATCTCGGTGATGGCCTGCTTCTTCGCTTCGAGCATGGCCTTGGTGTTGCTGATCTCGGGCGTGTTGAGGCTCACTGCAAGAACCTCAAGGGAGATCATCCCGCAGACAGGACCGTAATCCATAGTCTGGATATTCTTCGGTACAGACTGGCTCGACCACATCGAGTAGTTGGGATTCGAGACGGTGGTCCAGGATGGCGGGACCGAGATCTGCGCGTTCTGCACGCCGAGTCGCGTGTTGCCAAGGTTGACGATCTCAGCACAGAGGGTCTTCTCGAAGATCGCCTTCACGGCGGCCGTCGCGTTCGCGGCATTGCCCATCTTCACGGTGTCCTGAACCTGCTGTTGCATGTTCGGGATCGTTCCGGCCGTGATGGTGTCGATGTAGGGGTTCCAGACCAGGTTGGCGAGGTTTCCGCCCCAGGAGATCAGGTAGAGCACCAGGATCTGCGCGGCGCAGAGACCCTTCATCGCCGGCACGAGCATGCCGTAGCCGACGACGACACGCATCGGGGCCCAGACCTCGTGGTAGTTGCTGCCAAGGGCCTTGCCTTCGCGCGCGCTCGCCACCAGGCCGGTGGTGATGTGCCAGCCGGCCATCGCGGAGCCGATGAAGAGCAGCGTGCCGCAGAAGGCCATGAAGCCGTTCTTCACGGCCGAGTGCCACCCCTGCATGCCGATGTCGGGGGTTCCGACCGGGCCAGCGTCCGGGATCACATAGGCCAGCAGACGCATGAACAGGTCGGGTTGCGACTTGGTCTGGAAGATGTCGTTCGGATTGACTGTGCCCGAGGTGTTCGTCGCCTGGGCGAGCACGGCGTCAGGGAAGGCAGCGATCAGCAGCGCGGCGCCGAGCAGCAGCAAGATGGCAGCGGTCGAACGCGGAGTGCCAGAGGCCTTCTTAGTCTTCGCAGGGACCGGGGCCGGCGCGCGCGGCGCCTTTGTCGGGAAGAACTCGCCCGAGCGCAGGTAATCGCCGAGGCCGTCTAGACGCCGGCGGCGGAACAGCCAGTTCGTGAAACCAGCGCGCAGCACCAGCGCCGCCAGGATCGGCAGGAGCGCGAAGCGGAAGAGGATGTCGGTCACCATGAAGATGCCGTGCCCGACGCCGTTGCCCATCAGGCTGCCGAGGCCCCAGGCAAAGGCGAGGAGGAACAGCGATGCGAACAGCCAGAACTGGCGATAGGTGTTGTCGACCGAGCGATTGACCTCGGTGAGGGTCCGACCATTGACCTCCATGGCCGCGCGGAAGCGCAGGTGAGCGTCCGTCACCTCCTCCTCGATGGCGACGCCCTGGTCGTCATGGCGAAAGGCGCCGACCTTGAAGAAGTTCCAGCGCCAGAAGGACTTCTTGCCGCGATCCGCGACGCCGCCGACGTTTCGCTTCAGCGACGAGAAGCCGAAGAGGTAGCCGAGCTTCGAGCGCTTCCACTCGCCCTTGCCGATGATCGTCTCCTGAACGGCATCCTTGATGCCTTCAGCAGCTTCACGGCTGTAGTTGATGTCGTCGCTCTTGCCGGTTGCCATGGCTGGTCCACGATTCCTTGAAGGACAGGGTCCTTGATCGCGGAATTGTCCTCCGTTTCCTTGAAAGTGTCGAGGCCAGATGGTGGGGAGCCTTGGTCAGGCAAAGGATTCTTGTCGAGGTCCGGAGATCTCGGTGGATGGAGAGCGCGCTATCCTTGTTTGCGGGCTGAGCGCGCCTCACTGTCGCCCCCTCTATTTCGATCCCTTGAAGGAATGCTCCGATGTTCGTGAGCCCCGCCGTCGACACCTCCTCCGCCCAAACGGCCGCCGGCAATCAGCTGCCCGAGAGCAAGCAGCAGAACCCGCTTACCGTCTGGTTCGGTCCGATGCCGGAGAGCAACGGGAAGACCAACTGGACCGCGGTGCTGATGCCGAAGGGCGGCCACGTCTGGGACGGCATCACCCTCGAACGCTCCGAGTTCAAGGACCGCGTCCGCTACACCGCTGATCGTGTCCGCTATCTGCTCGGCGAATACGAGGAGGAGCCGGACCTTCTGGCCTATGATCAGGACCTGCAGGAGCATCTCGTCCAGGAGGCGGCTGAGCACGATCTCGCATCGAAGGAGCTCGCGCGGGCGCTGCGGCCGTTCGCCACCGCCGCGGCGTTCTTCCAAGGCCTGCGAGGAAACATGGGCTTGATGGTTCGCCCGGCCGGCTCCGGAACGAGCTATCACGACATGTTCCGTATCGGCGATCTGCGCGATGCCCAGAAGGCCCACGCCTGGCTGGAGGGCCTGCGCTGATGCCGTGCCCTCATTGCCAGAACGGCTTTCTCGACAACCGCTTCGGCCAGGACGTGGAATGCGTCAACGGGATCCTGATCGACATCGACGTCTACCACGAGGGGCATCAACGCGACGTCTGCTACCCCGTGGCGCCGTGCCATCCTGACTTCGCGAAGCAGGCTGCCGACCCCGACTACAGCACGAGCCTTGCTGACATCGCCAAGAGGCTCGGGTAGCAGAGCTGATTGGCCGTGAATCAGCCTCGCAACTACGTCTTTGAAGCTCTCTGGAAGACCGGCGCGGATCACGGCTGGATGATGCTTGGTCTTTTCATGCTGATCATGGCCGCGGCCGTCATCAGCGGGCTGAAACCGCTAATCAAGGGGCGGTTTGGCGAGGCGATCGTGAACAGAATCCTGAAGCGCATGAAGCTTCCGGTCCTGCACGACGTCTACCTGCCCTTCCCGGGCGGCGTCTCCCAGATCGACCACCTTACCCTTGCCGGCAGCGCAATCGTTGTCATCGAGACCAAGAACTATGAGGGGCGCATTTTCGGACGCGAGCGCGAGGCGAGCTGGACAGTCGCCTACAACCCTCACAGCAAGCATCGCTTCCAGAACCCGCTCCGACAGAACTACGCTCATGTCGAAGCTGTGAAGGCAGTCGTCGGCCCGGAAGTCGAGGTCGTCGGGATGGTCGTGTTCGTCGGCGATGCCGAGTTCCCGAATGGCGCTCCCGAGGGCGTTTACACACCTCGCGAGCTAAAGAAGGCGCTGGTGGCCCTGGACACCAACCGCAAGCGCTCGGTCGCGCTTGCGTGGGAGCTCCTGCTGCAACGGGCGGCCGGCGCCGATCGGAAGGCGGAACGCAAAGCGCTGAAGGCAGCGCACAAGGCTGGGATCTAGCGCAGGAAAGGGAAGGACCCTCTGCCGCGGATCGATCCTCCGCTCGCGCCGCTCGCGATCGTCCCTCTCGCTCCGAAGGCGCCAGCGATCGCCGTTCCATCCCGGCGCGACGCAGAGCCATCAGCGGGTTTCAGGGATCGAGATCTATCCTAATCCCAGCAAACGTCGTGCTTGTGAAGAACTGCGAGCCAGATTACGCTGCGTCCGTTGCCGAATTTCCGGCATTGTGGAGGCTGATATGCGTTATGCTCTGGTCTTCCTGCTTGGCATTTTGAGTTCTGCTGCGTTGGCGCAGTCGAGCGGAAACACACCGCAAAGCCGCACCGACTACAATCCGAGGTACTCGTCGGGGAATTCGTCCTTCGGCACTTACACCAACCAGAATACCTCGGGCGGCTACAATACGGGTGGTTCCGGACAATACGTCCCCGACAACAGCCGCGGGAGCTCGGTCAACAGCTCTGGTGGCGTGATGTACGAGTATCGTTTCAAGTAACGCCCTCCTCCCGCGCAGCAGGCAGCCCAGCCGCGCGGGAGTTTTCAGACCTCGGCCTACTTGATGCCGTAGAGCTGGTTGAACGCCTCGCGCGATAGCGTCGTGAAGCTGACGTCCCCAGAGAGCCCTCCCGTTCCCGGTTGCCCGGTCCCACCCTGGCCTCCGTCGGCTCCGCGTTTTCCACGCCGGCCTGGCTCGTCCTTGCAATAGGGAAGCGCCTTTTCGCCTTGGGCGCCTTCAGGGCCGCCCCGGCCAAATCCGCCGCCATCCCCACCGGCTCCACCATCCCCGCCACCGGCATCCGCTCGGACCAAAGAAATCAGCGCTGGGAAAGCGGTCGGTAGCGAGACTATCGTAAACGTCCCACCCTTCCCGCCGGAGCCGCCGCGGCCGCCTTGTCCGCCGGTTCCGCCAGTCCCACCATTTCCTCCATACCCAGCGCCGGCCTTGCAGTCGAATAGAGACGCGCTCGCAGGAGATCCCTTTTGGCCGACACCGCCGTCGCCGCCCTGCTGCCCGGTTCCGCCCTTGCCACCGCGCTGACCACGCAGGTCAATGATTGGAGGCGCTCCCTCTGCGGAGAGCATGAATAGGGTCAGATTGGGCGCTGATTGTCCGTCAATTCCGGGATTCCCGGGCGCCCCATTTGATCCAGACCCACCAGATGCTCCATCACCGACGCCGTGTGGCCCGCCAGGTGCTTGCCCTGACTGCGGAGGGCTTTGAGCAGGCCCCTCTCCCCTCGCCCAGGTGATGATGCCTGGCCTGGATTGGTCTTCGTTCACGATGGTCTTCGCCGCGAGAACTAGGTTGTTCCTGATTTTGAGCGCCTTTTCGCTGAAAATCAGCCTCGCACCGGGCTTGAAGCGAATGACCTCAGCGCCGACGAAATAGCTATCGTATGGCTGATCGCCCGAGACCACGAATTCGGGTGCGAGCCCGATCAAGGCGACGGACTCTCGCACCTGCTTTGCGTCATCGACGATGCTGGAGGAAGGCACCTCCTTAGGCTTGGCGTCTTGCGCGAGCGCAGCTCCTGCGATGCAAAGCGAGGAAACGGCGCATAACAGACTGATTTTCGCTTTCGAAATCATCGTTGTCCCCAATCCCTGTTCGAGCTCGAATTGGGAGAAGAGCGGGTCGGCGCTGCTTCCCCTTGGTCATCTAAGCAGACCCAACCAGGGGTTGCCATCCCCATACAGGGGGAGAGATCTCGAAATTCGTGCGCGCTCATCGGAAGCGAAACCGCATTCCGTCCGGGCTCCCGGCCAACGACTTGGTGGATTGGCCGGATTCAATCCTTGTTCCCGCGCATCCGGCAACGGCATGATCGCGCCATCATCAAGAATTGCGTGATTGGTCCATCAATGGCTCAGGATTACTGGACCCCGGAACGGGTCGCGAAGCTCAAGTCTCATTGGGACACCGGCGCCAGCGCCACGGAGATCGCGGCCGAGTTCGGCGGCATCACCAAGAACGTCGTCATTGGCAAGGCCAATCGGCTCGGCCTGGCCCGGCGCGCGCCTGGTCGTCGCCGCGGGAATTCGACCTTCTCGATCGCCACGCAAGCTAACGCGGTCGCGACGCCTGCGCTTAAGCCTGAGGGGCATCTTCCCCTGCCCTATGTCGATGTCACGGTAGTTCAGGCTCACCTCGCGAGGGCCAACGGCGCCGGGGCGAAAGGCTGAGCTCGATGGCGGATATGAACCATCAAATCCCTGCTCTGTCGACCACCGCCGACGCGGACACCATCGCTACGACGCCGACTGAGCGGCTGGCGAGCTTGGTCGCTCGACTTGAAGACGAAGCGCTCGGCCTCTTGGGCAGGGATCCTGCCTCCTATGATCGTGATGCGGCTGAAGCGCGGATCGAGCAGCTCGGCGAAGAGATACGCTCGGTAATGTCCGCGTCCACGCCGCCGCCGGCCGCCGAGCAGGCTGCACGCTCCGCGCCTGGTCTGCCCCACCCGAACCCGCACCTCGCTTTCTCGATCGCGAACGCGGTGCTGAACGCGATCGCTTGGGGCGAAGGCGCGCCAGAGGCTCTCGATCGCTCGAAAGCACTCGCTGAGGCCGCAGCCGAGATGGCGACCCAACCTCGCCGCGCTGTCAACTGGCTGACCGCGCGCGCTGCCCTTCACGAAATCGATGCGGCGGTCCGAGCGGCCCGGCGCTCCGAGTAGGAGAATTCCATGGACGCCGTTCTCAAGAGCCTAGTGCAGGCCTTCGAAAACCACTGGCACGCGCTCGCAGCTGTCATCGTCCTGGCGGCTGCCTCGGTGGCGTACCTGCTGCGTGACCTCTGGGCCGGCGGCTACGGCCCGATGATCGTCTGGAAGATCGTCGACCGCCTCGGCCTGCAGGTGGTCCACAATGCCTATCTGCCCCACGCGGGTGGCGTGAAGGTCGTCGACTACATCGTCCTCGCTGGCGACACCGTCGTGGTCATCCAGCACGCGTCGTTGCGCGGCAAGATCACCGGCCAGGCTCACGAGCCAACCTGGCTCGCTGAGCGTGGCGGCGTCACGTCGCGGATCCCGAACCCGCTTCGTCAGAACTACCCGGTCGTGGAGGCAATCCAGGAGCGTGTGGGCGGTAACGTCGAGGTGGTCGGCCTCGTTGCATTCATTGGCGACGCAACCTTCGCCAAGAGGCGCCCGGATGGCGTCTACACGCCTCGCGCGCTGCGCCGTTACCTTCAGGAGCTTTCTCGCCGCGGAACGGGGAAGGCAGTGCTGGACTGGAACTGGTTCGCCGGTACTTTGGCCCGTGGCGATCAACCCGGCGATCTTCAGCGCCAGAGGCATCCTCGCAAGGCGCCGAGCTGCCCGACGGCCATCAAGCTTCGCCATCAAGGTCTCTGAGCCGTGATTGGGTTCGCGTCCTCCATCCCAGCTTGGCGCATCAAGCAGCTTCGGACCTACCTCATCGAGGTCGCGCAGCGCGCTTTGACGGCCGGCGATGACGGCGTGGATCTCGAACACAGAGCTGCGCGGCGCCGCTTTCTGGCGGCTCGGGCTCGGGCTCTCCCGGTGGGGAAACCAGGCAAGCGAACATTCCCGCAGGAGGTCGTAGACGAGATCTGGAAAGAGCTCGTTCCGAGCCGTCAGGTCGGCCTTGCAACCAAAGATATCCATGCCCGCGTTTCCGAAAGATGCCTGAAGCTTGGGTTGCGGCCTCCTTCAATCACCACGATCCACTCGTGGCGGTGGCATATCTGCCCGAAACGCGATGCCGATCGTCTCGGCCTCACAGACCTCCCGTTGCCGCTTGGCGACACGGTTGCGATCGGCGAGCAGGCCTATCGGGTGATTTCACATACGCACGGTGATGTCATCGAAGCGCCCGTGCTCACGGATAACTGGCGTCCATGGGGCAAATTTGAAGCCCATGTCCGTAGCTCGTTGGCGTTCCGCGAACCCGGCCTGAATCTGTGGTGGCAGGCTCGCCCGAGTTTGGAGGAATCCTATCAGACCGCCCCCGATCTGAATGATCGCCATCTCGAATGGTACCTCGGGCTGAGGGGTGGGCTCGAATACGAGCTTTTTTGCGAGCGTCTTCGGGACGCCTACTGGCAAAGCGACATCGACAGGACCGCTACCAGCCGAGACCTCGGCAAAGCATTGCTGCAGTTCCGGCAGAAGGTCCTGCCTTTCGTCATCCCGATCAAGCCACCACCGCCGGCGGACGCCGACAGCGATTTTGCTCGCTCCCTCGCTGACATCGTGATCGGCGCCTACGCCGCGGCTCGCACGGCTCCCGGCGGTGCCATCGACCTCGATGCGGTCATCAAGTGGCGGCTGAACGGCAAACAGCTGAAGGCGACCGCTGCGTGACGCCCTCCTCCCAGGATCATCCCATGACCTCTGAAGTCTCGAACACCCTGCCCACCCAGGAAGAGATCGCCCGCATCATCCGCGAAGCCGGTGTCGACGAGTATGCAGCCGCGTCCCGCATTGCCGAGCTCTTCGCGCAGAAGCAGCCCGTCGAAAGCGAGGCCGAGGTCACCATCACCAGCGCCAAAGTTCAGATCGCCGACGATCTGCTCGCTTGGCTAAAGGAGCGCGGTCTCTATGACCCCGCCGAGCATCAGGACGATGGTCTGGACGTCGCCGAATTGCTCACTTGGCACGAGGAGGAGATTCAGCGGCCGCGTCGCTCGCCAGAGGCAGTCCTCGCATCGCTTTCGACTGCGAGGACCAAACCGGCCACCGTCCGCGATGCACTGGCGCTGGCCATTTCCTGGATCGAGGACCTTCCTCGGAAGAACGCATCGCATCAGATGCTCGATCATGTGCTGGAGGAACTGCGGGCTCCCCTCGCCGCGGCGGATCAGCGTTCCCCTGTTGCCGCTGCCAGCGACGCAGTCCCCCTTCTCGATGGCGATACGGCAGCTCTCCTGCGCCGCATCCAATTCGTGCTCAACGTGCGCAAGGGCGACCCGACCGCGCTGGGCTCCGATGTCTGGGAGGGCAGCGACGGGTTTCCCCGTTCCCGTCCGTTCACCGATATCTTTTGCGAGGAGATCGATACCGCTCTGTCCGGCAAAGCCCCCACGGGCCGCGTCGTTGGGGCGAAGCCTGCCTTCGATCTTCTCGATTTCGTCACGCATCGCCGCGTCTGGCGCAGCGCGCTCGTCAGCGAAATGGGCAACGCCCGTCGTCGCGACGACGAAATCTCCTACTGGAAGCACGAGATCGAGGTCTTCGATCGCTGCTTCGATCTCATCGAGCCGTTCGCCAAGGCTGCGAACGGGGATCCGGCCGCTGGGCTGTTTGTTCGCATCCGTGACCGCTGGGACGAGGATCAGTGCCCGTCGTGGGACGACCTCAAACCCCTCGTGAGTGAACTGGCGCGCCGCGCTGCCGGCACCGCGCTGGGAGCGACTCCATGAGGAACACCCTCAAGCTCCCTGAAACCGTCGAGGTCTGCGCCCTCTGCCACGGCTGGGGTGAGGTGATGCAGGCATGGTGCGATGCGCCCGCCGGCCACGGCACCTGCGACCTCTGTGTTGGCGCCCAGTGGGTCTACCGCCATAACGCCAAGGGTGTCCCGGAGAGCGTGCGCCACCAGATCGCTAACGCTAACGGACTCGTCGAGGCTCATCGGCGGACGATGCGCGGAGGAGCGCTCTTCTACCCCACGGTTGATCACGAGCAGCCCTGGAACGCGTGGCCGTTCCAGCATCAGGTCGACGCCGATCCTCGGTTCCGCCAACTGCTGGGCAGCGCGTTCGAGTGTGTCGAGGCGTCCCCATGACTCGCCCGATCCACCTCCTTGATATCGCCAATCGGATGCTCGACCTGCTGGATCATCTGCCCCGCGCGCGCATCCAACCCCGCAGACCCTATGTGCATCGGCCCGAGCACGATCCACCTCACGTGCGTGCGGCGCGCGCCGCCGCCGAAGAGGCGCGCGCCAACGCGGCTCTTTCAGCGGCGGACGCGAAGCGGGCCCGACGGAATGCGGCGCGGCTTAAGGCGAGATCTTCCGCGTGATTTCCCAGTCTGCCCTGAGAAAAGGTCTTCGACAAAATAATGGCGGAATGCCTGCGTGTGCGTAAAATCTGGGGTAATCCGTCAATCCCCCATACGATCTCTCGTTCGAAGATATCTCAGATAGGAGATGGTCTTTGATACGGACTCTGTTTGTGATCCTTGTGGCGCTTTGGTGCGCGCCCGTGCAGGCTAAGACCCAAGCGCTTCGGCCTCTTGCAACAACGGGCGTTGTGATCGGCGGCCTCGGCGCAGCTGGTTTGGGGATCGCTTGCGCTGCGAGTGATCAATGCCTTCCTGGCCTCAAACGCGCTATCAGGGCTGGAAAGCAAGCCCTTGGGCCGAGGGGAGAAGGACAATTCGACTATATTCCGCCCCCTGAGACGTTGGTTGGTCTCCCTGGCTCGGTCAAGGAAAAGCCGAAGGGCAACAAGAGCCGCAAGCGCTGGCGCCTTCCAAACGGCGATTTCGTGGAATGGGATTCCCAACACGGCGAACTTGAACTCTATGATAAGCGGGGAAAGCACAAGGGAGTGCTTGACCCCAGATCAGGGAAGCAGACAAAGCCGCCTGTGCCCGGCAGGAGGGCTGAGACATGAAAGTGTGGATCAACATCAATGGCTTCGATCAGGTCACTGACGAGCTCATTTTCGACCGCACGGTCGCGCTTCCGCTGGATGCAGTTCGAAGGCACTTGGATGCGGAGCTTGTCGGAGATGACCTCGGGTTGGCTCATACCTATGCGATAAGCGAAAGCGCAGTGCGTGATCTGCTACTTGGAGAGGCGCTGCCAACCGCTGACTGGTTTGTTGGGCAAGTCACCAAGGATGTATCCGCTTCGGACGGCTGATTGTCCCATGCGCAATTCACCCTATCCTTGCTTGGTCAAGGACAGGAGTCGGGATTCATGGGCGTCACCCTTCCCAAGGATATGCGCTTCGCGGGGTTCAAGGCTGGCGTGATCAAGGCCGGCCTCAAGTCCTTGGCGCGGACGAGCAACGCCGCTGCGTTCATGACGCTCAAAGGCGTCGGCGAGAACGTTCGCGAGCGCGCAATCCTGTTCCAGGAGCTCCTGGACCGGAAGCTGGTGGAACCCCGCCAAAACGCCCACGAGTTGACGGAGGCCGGCGAGGCAATCGCTTCGGGTAAAGCGAAGACCCGTACCCCACTTGCGCGCGCTCAGATGCATGTCGAGCAGCTTCTCGAACGGATCGCCGCCTACAATGCCGACCCGGAGGGATTTCTCCATATCGACCAGGTCTGGCTCTACGGGAGCACCATGCGTGGAGAGGAAACGGTTGGCGACATCGACATCGCATTGTCGACGAGCCGGCGGCCTCCTTACGACAAGAACTGGGATCTGATGCAGAGGCGCGTCCGCGAGGTTTTGCGCGAGCGCGGCGATTCCCCTGCGAACCACTCCCCACTCTTCAGCGGCGAAGACTGGCTGATGCGCCGAGCGATCTTTGGCGAGCGCCGGCACCCATTGCTCGCCGGTGTGCAGGGAAGCACCGGGGATCTCGAAGCAATCGCCGCGCCGTGCCAGCTGCTCTACGATCGCTCCCGCGGCGGCAAGGTCAACGATCCGATCCTGCCACAGCATCCGGCTTCAGAGGGCCGGCAGGAGGGCACACCGGAGCAGCGCAAGCTTCCCGACTTCAACGCTGGCCTGGTAGGGCCGATGGATGCGCGCTGGCTCGTCTCTCACGCGCAGTACGGCGCGGTGTCGCCGTACGACATTTTCGGGAGCTGGGAGGAAGCGGAGCCGCTCTTCTACCGGTTCCCGCGCAACCTTGCTGTGCTGACCGATCGGGACAAGAAGATCGCGAGGCGCGGCGATTGGATGCCTGATGCTCTCGGCAAGGGCGAGATCGACGGCTCCGAACGCGTCGTGCTGACCAACCACAACGGTTCCGAGGCGATCTCGGTTGTGCTGAAGCGCACCATCGTCGAGGACGACGCAGGGATCAGGATCACGGCGACGCTTGAGTCGTCCGAGATGCTCAACGTCAAGGAACCCGGGCAGGATCTCTACGACGACATCTCGTCAGCGATCACGCTGTTGCTCGCCACTGACGCCGATCGCGTAATGCGCCGGCAGATGGACGTCGGAGCGACGAAGCAGGTCACCATCGCCATCGATAACTCAGGGCCGACGGACGATCTGCGCACCATGGTGGCAAGCGACATCGCTCTGCTTCTCGAAGAGGGCGAGATATCCATCGTGCCAGAAGGCTGGTCAGGGCCTGCCTTCAAGGTCGAGCGGATCGCGATGTGGGGCGCGCCAGGGATGACGATGTGAGGCTCGGCGCCGCCGTTCCGTATCGCGCCGCAGTCGCTCAGAGCGCCAGAGGCGGCCGCTGAGCCAGTTCCGGCTCATGTGCCGCGGCGACGTCCCGACAGAACATCGCGTAGCCCTCTGTGGCCTCGCACGGGACGCCCAGCTCGGCGAGAGCAGCCGTCAGCGCATCCGCCTCGAGGCTCAGGCCCTCGGTATAGGCGCGCACTGCCATCTCTGCCTCTTGGCCCCACCATCCCGCTTTCCGCGGCTTCAGCCGCTCGACGAGCGCCGCAGTCCATGCAGGCGCCTCGGGCTCTGGATAGACGGGCCAGATGTCGGCGAAGAGATAGTCGACCTGGCGAGATCCGACCCGGGCTCGGATGGATGCCCCGAAATCGTCCGATGCGGCGTCGCAGCAGACTATGTGGATCTTCGGGCTGAGGTCGATCGAACCGGTCACGAGCGCGATGACGTCGGGATCGATCTCGGCGACGATGATGCGTTCTACTTCCGGCTTCGCCGCGGCCGCATGAGCGAACAGCCCCATGCCTAGGCCGGCGACGGCGACGACGCCCTTCGCCTTGTGAAGGTGCCAGGCATGGCTCTCGATCTCCAGAAGGGAGCTCGCCATCCAAGGCACGCCCTCCCGAGAGAGAACGTGATGTGCATGCTCGATCGCGTGTGTCGCGACATAGGACGACGAAAGGCCGCCGCGACCGGCATTGATGCGCCAGGCGCCGCGGTTCGCAGGTTTGTAGTCGGGAATATCGAGCGGTAGAGGGAAGCCGTAGTCGGCCTCCATCTCCTCGCTGCGATCAGCGAGCGAGGTTTGCATTGCTGCCGAGCTTCTCCCTCGCGATCGATCGCGCCAGAGAGGGGTCGATGCGGTCGTTTCCCTTCAGGCGATCCATGACGGCCTTCATTTCGGCAAGCGAGCGCGCGCCCACAGCCTCAATGGCTTCGTCCACAAGCACTGCGGTTCGGATGCGGCTTAAGGGAACCGCGATCATCTCCTCAAGAGATGCAATCTGAGCGCGGAGCTGATCGGCGTCGGCGGGGACTTGAGATTGACCGAGCTGCCTCAGCAGCTGATCGCGTTCGTGGATCCAGCGCTGACGCTCTCGCTCGCGCTCGTCCTCATAGTCGCGCTGGACAAAGTCATGGTCTTCCCGAAACCGGCGGAGCGCATCTTTGAGCGTCGGCGCGAGCACCCTCGGGCCAAATCGCGACACGATCGCGTCTGGATCGCAACCGGGATGCATCGCGGACAGCGTCGACCCTCCGCTCTGGACAATCGGAAGCCAGGTAAACGGTTCGTGCTCGTAAATCAGATAGGGGTTATCGATCATCGCCTCGGCTTCAGACGGGTGCAGGACCGAAAAGAGGGGGTCACCCGACGCGCTTTTCTTGCCTGGCCAGACCTTGAAAGCGCCGGCGTCGAGCCAGCAATCGACCAGCGCGGTCGGGATCCTGCAATCGAGATTGACTTCCAGCTCTCTGACGGCCGCGATCGTCACCTCGCTTTGCTCGATCACCCAGTCGATCTCAGGAGAGAGGCCGAGCAATTTGTGAAGGTCCGGCATGCCAACTCTGAGATAGTCAGCCTCGCAGCCGCCGCAGACGCGGCACCGCATGGAGAGCGTCTACCGGGTTACCTCTGCGGGCTTGCCGGTTTGCGCTTCTCGTTCACGCTGCGCGATTTTCGGCGCGGCGTAGATCAAGCTGGCTCCAAAAACTCCGATAGCGAGGAACAAGCATAGAAGAGGGACGCTGAGCCTGGACTTCTTTGGCATATCTCACCCTTGGATGGGCCGCTGTTAGCTGGACCGACACAGAGCATGCTCCTGAACAATTTCGCAAGATGAGAAACTCGCAAGGGCGTGGACGAAGCACGCTTCCCCATGCGGAATCCTTTTAAAATGCACGGCATTCGAGGATCCTCTGCAGGTTCGGAGAATCGATCCATGCTCACGTCAGACCAGTTTCAACTCCTCGTCGCCAACCTGCGCGCGGCCGGCTGGGCGAATGGCGATATAGAGTGGGCCGAGAACATCCAGCCTCCCCAGGATCCCGAGGCCTTCGCCTTGGAGACGATCTTCGTGATCTGCAACAGCGGGATGCGGTTCACCGTCGCGCAAAAGATCTTCGATCGCGTCAAATGGGCACTGCAGGCCGGCAACTCTGCAGCTGACGTCTTCGGGCACAAGGCCAAGGCCGCGGCCATGGACACGATCTGGCAGACTCGTGCGCAGCTCTACAGGGACTTCATGGCCTCCAAGGATCGGATGGCATTCCTCAGGGCAATCCCGTGGATCGGCCCGACGACGGTCTTCCATCTCGGCAAGAATTTCGGCGAGCAGGTCGCGAAGCCGGACGTCCATCTGGTCCGCCTCGGCAAGCTCTGGAGCAAGGAGCCTCAGGCGCTCTGCGAGGAGCTCGCCAACATGACCGGCCTGCGCGTCGCGACGATTGACACCCTTCTCTGGCGCGCTTGCGCCACGGGCGTGCTCTGCACCCGGACTGGCAATATCGGGGCCGCGAGCTGACATGCGCCTTTTTCTCTCTTCGAACACTGCAACGGGCCTCTCCGTCCAGTCAGGTAACGAGATCGACAACATCTCGGAGCTCCCCGATTGCCAGATCGAGCTGCACACGTTCCGATCGTCTGACGCCGCGGGCGCCTTCGTGGCCGGGCTGGAGCTTTCGGGCTCGCGCAACACGCTTGCCTGGACCTGGGAGCCCGGTGCGTACCAGCGGGCCAACCGGACCGTGGTGGTTCTGCGCCTGGATGAGCCCAGGCCAGAGGCGAGCGACGTCGAGAGTGCAGTGCGCCATGTCGGCCATGACCACGTTCACCACGAAGCGACCGCACAGGCTGCCTCGATGGACGCGCTCCAGGCTCGCCGGCGAGAGGCCCAGGCCGATGCTGATCGACGCACCTCGTCTTTGCGCCTGGCCGGGAAGGTCGCGGGCTTTGAGGTCTATGGATACGCCTCCGACTGGGTTCGCATGGGACCGGGGATTGTCTCCTTCGAGGAAGAAGGCATGGTCGTGACCGTCGCCGACGGCCATGAAGGCAACGACCCGTCGATCCGCGATCGCTATGCCGAGTTGGCTCCGGTCGACACCCGTTACGATCCGGAAGAGCGGGTCTTCGTCTCGCGGCCGCTGAACAACGATGCCGAAGTCGTCCGGACGTTGCGGGCCTTCCAGGACGCCGTTCTGGGCTGCGCGCTGCTGAGAAAGGAAGCCTGGCACGCGGCCTTCGTGGCCTCGATGAAGATGAATCCCCCTCGTCGCCGCTTCATCACCGCCGCCGCCGAGAACGGTGTCACGCTCGCCTACCGCCGCAACAATCTGCAGGCCTCCGCCGGCGATCTCGTCATCGGCGCTACGGAATTCAGCATGCTGGAGCGGGTCGGCTGGATACGGCGCGATGGGATGACGGCCTCTGTGACAGACGAAGGATTTGCAGCGGCCGACCTCAACCCAGCACCGGCGCCGCGGCTTTGAGAGCCGTCGTGGCTTTCATCGCCCCTCGGTAGATTCCGAGCCGAAGGAGAATCCCATGCGTCTCGCAATCGATCCGACCAAGCCGCTTCCGAATTACACCGAGCACAATCTGCTGCGCGCCGCGACCCAGCTCTACATCGCCCGCGCCCATGGCGACCTCGATTTCGAGCTCGACCGCGTGTCCAAGGGCTCCCATCGCACCATCGCCGAGATCGGCGACGCGCTGGTCGGCAAGGCCGGCGATCTGAGTGCCGATTTCGGCTTCGAGGTTCATGAGCACCGCGCCGACGACAACCTCTCGACTGCGCGCGTCTACCAGGCGGCCTGCCAGCTCTACGCCGCGGACCAGTATTGCTGGTACGATTTCGAGGATGACTGCGAGCGCTCCGTCGAGCGCGGAGACGTCATTTCGGATCTCGTGGACGAGGCGGCCGCTGACTTCGATATCAGCGGCCCGGACGACTGGACGCGTCGTGGTCTGCGCGAGAAGGGCTTCCTGGCTCCCGTCGAGGACGCCCTTGCTCCGCGCATGTGAGCGCGAACCATGGCGGCCGAGATCAGCATCGACGAGCTGCGAGCGCTTGGGATGCGAGGCATGTGCTCTGTCCTCGCGCTCGTCTTGCACGATCTGACCGGCTGGCCTCTCGTCGGGATCGCCGAGGCAGGCGATCGACCTGGAGCCGGCGTCTATCATGTCGCGTGCAGGGCGCCCGACGGCCTCCTCGTTGATGCCGGCGGAAGCCGTGACGAAGTGATTATCCTCTCAGATTTCGCCATGGATGGGCGAAATCTGGCACTTCGTGACCTTGATCGGGATTTCGTCTCCGCCAGCTTCAGGCGTGATCCCGTCTGGTACGAGAGATATTCGGAGGCATTGCCGTATCTCCTCCCGGAGGATGCGTTGGCGATCCCCAGGCCAGGACTTTGAATACGATGCTGCCGGCGAAGATCCATACCATCCAGATGGTGCGCCAACGCGGCGTCCACGGGATCGATCTCACG
This sequence comes from Bosea sp. ANAM02, assembly GCF_011764485.1. Lineage (NCBI taxonomy): Bacteria > Pseudomonadati > Pseudomonadota > Alphaproteobacteria > Hyphomicrobiales > Alloboseaceae > Allobosea > Allobosea sp. ANAM02. The sequence goes on from NZ_AP022849.1 coordinate 158,968, forward strand.
ACCACCATGGTCAAGATCCCCGAGATCTCCCGTAAGGAGGCGCAGAACGCCTATGCGGGCAACCCGGGCGATGGGCGGCTTCCCATCATCTGGAAGGCCTACGAAGGCAGCCTGTGGAGGCCGCTGCTCGCGACCCGGATTCCCGTTTCGTCGCGTTACCACCGGCCTCCCGAGCTCGACTTCACATATCCTGATCGAGCGCTCGCTGGAACGATCCTCGCGCAGCTGCCGCTCCGAGCTTCCATGCGGGAAGCTGCTGAGTGGCACATCGTCGAAGCCGAGTCTCATTATGACTGGCATCGCGAGCCTCCGCTTACCGCACGAGGCGCGGCCACCGCCCTTCCGGAGGCGGAAATCGCGCGATGCGCCTCAAACTTCCTCTCGATCGACGGTGAAATCCACTGCCGCTCCGTCGGCCCGCTATTCCAGGCTTCGCCGACGGGACATCGCCTGGTCTGCTGGTCGGACGAGAGGCCGGTCTTCAAGAACGACTTCGACCAGAACCGTAACCCCAGCGGGCGCCCGGTCTTTGCGACCACCGATGGCGAAGCTGCGCATCGGTTCTGCCTTGAGACGGGCTGGGGCGCCGGCTCGAATGCGACTGTCGTCCCCCTGGACGCCGCGGCGGATTTCCCACTCGATGAAACCGCGCGCTTCTGCACTGAGCGGATCTTCGCCCGCGGCCTGATGGATGTCTTCACCCATCAGCGCCTAACCTCGGCTCCGCGCGAGCGCGTTCGCGCCGGACACGCGCTGCGGCGGTTCTTCACGGATCTTGAGGGTATGGATCCGATTGAGCTCAAGAATGGCCTTAGGTCGCGGAACGCCGTTTTCGATGACGTCGCCGATTACGACCGGGACTTTCTCACCCATCTGGTCAATCGGGCGCTGGAGGCGATGGAGCAGCACCCCTTCTCCAATCAGCATGACTATCGGTTGAGGGAGTTGAAGCCGATCGGGGCGGCGTACGCGATCTATCGCGAGCTCGCTCCGAAGCTGGAGGACGGGCTGGAAGGCCTCGGGATGGGGCTCTGACGGCCATGGAAGATACAGCCTACGGCTCGCCCGAACCTGTTCTCGTCCGCATCGATGCGGCGGGCGAACCCTATCGCGATTTCACCGAGACGGATCGCTGGGAGGTTTCTCTCGATGGCTGCCGGATCGGAGAGGTCTGGCGCGCTGAGCGGGGCTGCTTCAATAGCAGGAAGCCTGTGGTCTGCTGGCTCAAGAAGCCCACGGCCCTCGGCGTATCCTTTCCCGATTCCGCTGTCGGGTCTGGCTATGGTCGGACCAGTCGCAAGGCATGCGTTCAACAGCTCGTCAGTTGGCACGTCAACCGCGATCGAAAGCTGACCTTCGACGGATGGGTGCTTCACTGCGATTCGGCGAGGGAGGACGACCTCTCCTATCTCGCTATTCACCCAGACCTCGGCTGGCGCTGGATCCATGCCAGCTGCAACCGTGAACTCAAGCCCTATCGGGGCGCCATGGGTGGCGTCGGCTGGCAGATCACCGGTCGCCGCGGCATCAGGACGGTCATCGTCCATGATGCTCCCTCGCTCGACGATGGGCTTAAATTGCTCATCGCGAACATTGGCCGGAAGCCTGACCCATCGGATGCGCCAAAGCACCCGCCTATCTCAGGCCTGCCTGTCGAGCGTCACTACCCCCAGCCCGAACCCGGGCTCTCTCTTCCCGGAATATGACGATGATCACCGAGCTCCCCGCCGTCTACGAAGCTATGGCCGTTCCCGCTCGGGCCCGGAACCAGGTGCGCGCGCTCGTGGGCGAAATGGTCCCCGTGCATATTCCCGAGGTCGCACCTGGCCTGGCGCCTGAAGCGATCGTGGCCGTCACCGAAGCCGGCCGGACGACTTGGCGCTTCTGCGACGGCGTACTGCTGGCTCCCATTCTTGTTCCGAAGCTGCCTTTCGTTCCCGACAACCCGCTTCTTGCGCCGCCGCTCAGGAAGCTACTGAAAGACTTCCCTCGGGTTCACGAGGTCGGGGAGTTGGAGAAACGCTTTCGGACAGCCGAGGCTGATGGCCGCCCAGACGCTGTCGCGGCCGTTCAGCGCTTTGCGTCGACGCTCCGGGCCATCGATGGCGAGATCTACGCGCCGAGCCTGGGACCGGTCATCTCGCTGAACCCTGTTGAGGATGGCATTGCGAAGGTCACGGTGACCGAGTGTGACGAGGCTCCCTGCCCGGCCTTCCTGTTGAAGGCGGATCAATGGGATCAGCTCGACGAGATGCTGAAGCTCTTGGGCACGGATGTGCGCTTCCTCCCCGTCAATCGGCCGGAAATCCTGATCGAAGGCTGCCAGGATTTCGATGTTGAGGAAATGGCGCTCATCCAGACCGCCAAGGCGATCTTTGAGAGCGTGCCTGACCGGTATCTCTACAACTACACGGTCGCCTACCTGGACGCCTATTTCGAATATTTCAGCGCCCAAACCAAGCCGGATGAGGCTTCTCCGGAGCTGGCCGATCTGATCCGCCGCGTCGCGGCCGATGCGCCGAACGCCTATCTCAACGGCAATGGGAAGCAGCGCATGCAGCGCGGCCTGGAGATGGCGCAGTGGTTGTCACAGCGCCTGCAGGATTCGCCGAACCCGAATGTTCGCCCAGCAGGCGCAATGGCCCTCAGAGGGTAAGGCCGGCCAGCTCGGGCGCCTCGATCGGGCGCATCGCGAGCTCGCGTTCGATTTCAGTCCAGCGCAGGAGAAGCTTCGACTCCCTGCCGCTGATCGGCGAGGACAGGTTTCGGGCCGCGCAGGCGTCCCTGATCGCCACGATGCCATCCAGAGCCACCGAGATATCGGGAGAGGCGCTGTACGCCTCTCTGCGGACGTCCTGCCACATATCGATGATGTCGTCCGGCAGGTCGTTCGCCTTGCCGCCGATAGACCGGCTCATCATCTGGACATCGTTCTTGCTGAAGTCCATCCGCGTGGTGTCTGGAAACACGCTGGCGTCAAGCTCCGTCACAAGGTCCGGCCGGGCGCGGGCGAAGTGGCCCTGCTCTGCTGCGAGGGCGAGCGCGAACTTGCGCGCGCATTCGAACCTGCCCAGCGGGAAGATCCGCCAGTCCGCCTCGAGGTCCGAGCGATCGCCGAGCTTACGCTCGCTCTTGTTCTGGCCGTACTGGAACGGCTTGATGACCGTAGGGCCGAAAATCTCGTTGTCGTCACCATCGAGGCGCGTGACTTGCTGTTCGCCTGGAATGATGTCCGTCATCGAGTAGGTGACGCGCACTGAGTCGGCCATCATGCGCAGGATGATTTTGGGCTCGGTGCAGCGCACATAGGCCATATCGTCGATGACGATGATCCGCTCCAGCTTGCGACGGAAGGAAGCCTCCGCGTCGGCTTTCTGGTTCCCGCCGAACTTGCGGATGGTCCAATCCGGCGGGACGGTGCGTTCCGCGCGCGGCGCTGGGTTCCGATTGGTCTTCGGCCGGCCGCTAACCGGATCGTCGACCCAATAATGCTCGCCCATCAGGCCGAAGCGCAGCTGCTCGACATTGCACGGCGTCGGCACTTCGCCGGGCGCAAGCAATGTTCGGTAGAAGCCGTCGGGCCCTTGGCGAACCTCGATATGCGTCTCGTTGCCCTCGCCGTAGAGGAGCCTGGCGACGACCGGATAGTCGTCGTTCGATCCCATGCGGATGGCGACCGGGACTTCCTGAACGAGGACACCCTCACAGCCCTGGATTTTGCCGGAGCCTTCCGACGGATAATAGGTCTGCTTGTAGGTGTGCTGGGCCTGAACGATCAGACGGCCGCTCTGGGTGATTTCGGACATGGGTCAACCTCTTTCGAGGCTGAGGATCCAGCGCGGGGATGCAAGGCACAAAGGCTGGCTCAGGGCACCAGTGAGGGAACCGGATCTGACGTGATCGCAACCAGCGTCCCGAAGCCAATCTCGCGCGTTTTCCTGAAGTGGAATTCGGTCTCAGCTCCTACCGGGTAGCGAGCAGCCTGGTCGGCATCGAGCAGCAGAACCTGCCAAGCGCCGGTGCCGCCGGAATCGGAGGAGAATCCCACGAAGAAGTGCGGAGCCGACAGCGCGAGCTCGGCATACGCGTGTGTCACTCCGGCATCGGTGAGCGCCTTCTCGTCCGCGACCTCGTTTCGGTAGACGACCATCGCGCTCGTGTAGCCGTGCGGTCCAAGATCGATCTCGGCGCCAGCATCCAGGAAGTCGATTTTGTTGGTCATGAGATCCTCATTTCCCAAGGGTCTCTCACGCGGCGCCGAAAGTTTCAAAGCTTAGCAGCCGGCCACCGCGGGTCGACAGATCCACCCGGCCGAGTCTAGGCTGGCCCGGCACCCTACCTTTACAGCGCAACAGGACTGACGATGGCGACCGGTACCGTGAAATGGTTCAACGCGACGAAGGGCTATGGCTTCATCACGCCGGACGCCGGCGGCAAGGACGTCTTCGTGCACATCAGCGCGGTCGAGCGCTCGGGCATGCGCGAGCTCTCGGATGGTCAAAAGGTTTCTTACGACCTGGAGGCCGATAGGCGCTCTGGCAAGGAGAGCGCCGTCAATCTCAAGAACGGTTGATCAGCGCGAGCTGGAAATCAGAAGGGGCGCCGCGAGGCGCCCCTTCTTTGTCACTGCACGTTGATGATGAACTCTTCGCTCATAACCGTCTGACCGCGGCGGTCCGTTCCGTTGAACTTGTAGCCGCGGTAGCGACCAGGCGTCACGCCGACGGCCACGGTTCCCGAGACCGTCCCAGTGGCGGGATCGTAGGCCAGCCCCGAGGGCAGGAAGCCCTTCACGAAGTCTCCGTTTGCGCCATCCTGGGCGGTCGTGGATCCTGCGTTGAGGCTGGCGCCGAAGGTGAACGGGCCGAGCGGCGTCGTCGCGGTCGCCTTGATCGTGACGGGCTGTCCCCGCACCGCATCCGTCACGCTTGCGACTTGGATCCTGGCGGCATCCGCGGCGAGCACCTCGATGATGATCTCATCAGAGAAAGTCAGCACATTGCGCACATCCTTGGCTCCGACCTTGTAGCCGCGGTAACGGCCAGGGGACAGGTTCACCTGGAGCGTGCCCGTGATTGAGCCGTCCGTGGGGCTGTACACCAGGCCTCCCGGAAGGGTGCCCTTGTTGAAGTCCCCCGTTTGGCCATCGACAACAGGTGCGGTGCCAGCGGAGATACCGCTGTTCCAGGTGATCGTGCCGAAGCCGTTTTCAACCGAAGGAACCAGCGACACCGCATCTCCAACCTTTGCCGTGACGTAGGTTGGCACCTTCACGGTCAGCGCGGGTCGCTGCAGCACACGAATGAGGATTTCGTCCGTGCAAGCTCCCCGATTGGCGCCGTCGGTCGCGCAGATGCGGTAGCCGCGATAGTTCCCTTCCGCAGCCTGAGCCGTCAGTGTACCGCTCAGAGCGCCTCCGCTGTAGCTCAGGCCGGTCGGAAGGGCCGTCTGCTTGATCGTGCCGACGCCATCCGTCTGGGTGTAGTTCGCGGTCGTGGAAATCGTGCTGTCCCACGTCACCGAGCCGAAGTTGCCCGAGAAGGTCGGTCGAACATCGACGCTGTCCCCGACCGTGAGCTCCAGAAGCGTCGGCGCTTTCAGAACGAAGGGTTCCATCTCCGCGATGCGGATAATGATTTCCTGCGTCATGCCGCGATAGGTCGCGCCCTGGCTGTCATTCGCCGCGATTTTGTAGCCGCGGAAATTGCCGATCACGGTCGGCGTTCCAGAGATCGTTCCGGTGCTGGTGTCGAAGCTCAATCCCGCCGGCAGCGTGTTCAGCATCTGATCGTCATTGCTGGCCCCGTTAGGCGAAGTCTGCTGGGTGAACAGCTGCCAAGTCACCGCTCCGACCGCATTCTTCACGGTCGGAGTGACGCTGAGGGATTGGCGGCGCGTGCCATCGATATACGGCGACATCTCGACGCTCACCAAGGGACGGTCAGCAATCCTGAAGGTCACCTCCTCGGCGCAAGCTTGACCTGCCGCGGTCGGCGCGCAGATCTTATACCCGTGCCAGTTGCCGCCGGCCGTCTGCAGAATACGAGCCGAGGTGAACCTGCCGGTGGTCGTGTCGAAGCCCACACCGCTTGGCAACGAGCCAGTATAGAATTCCTTCCCTCCGGTCAGGGCCGGGACAGGGCCGTAGGTCAGGGTATAGGGACCCGTCACCGCAGTCGCGCCGGAAAGGACCGGAGTGACGTCGAGGGGATCGTTGGCCGTCGCAATGATGGTGTTGTTCGTCCCGTAAGCGAGCTTCGGGGCCGAGCTCGCGGCGGCGCCTGCCAGCCTGAAGTTCCTCGACAGCACTACGTTGTTTTGTGTCTGCCCGCTCACTGGGCGAACTTCAGTCAAAGTGACTTGATAAATGCCTTGACCATAGGTGGCAGCCGTGGGCGTTCCGGAAATTCTGCCTGTTGCGCCGTCAAAGGTGAGGCCATTCGGCAGATACGCTGGACCTGACGCCGAATAACTCCACGAAGATCCGTTGAACCAGGCGAGCCGATAGGTCGGCGTCCCCTCGATATTGGAAACTTCCGGATCGAGAGTCAGCGGTTGACCAATGACGAAGTCGGTTCGCTCCGGATAGGCAACCACAGGCATGTCCCAATTGGCGATCGCGATCGAGAATGCGTTCGAATAGAAGCTCTGGGCGACCCCGTTCCTGGTCTCCGTGAAGATGTAGCGGTAGAGGAAGTTGGGTGTACTCGTATTGAGAGGGGTCCCGCTGATGACGCCTGTCGACGGGTTCATCGCCAGACCCTGCGGCAGACTCGCGGTCGTGTAGTTGCTTCCGTTGTAACCCTGAAGCTGAACACTCAGTGTTCCGACCACGCCTGTGATTGTCGGCGTGATCGTCGCGGGAACACCACGACGGATCTGCACGGTCTGATCGATCGAGGCAGCCGGCTTCGCCCAGTCGGCGATCGTGATCACCATCTGGTTCGAATACAGCGGCAGGCTTTGACCGTTACGGTTCTCGGTCGCGTACAGGCGATAGGACTGGTAGTAGGGGGTTGTAGAAGTCGGGGTGCCTCCAAAAGCCCCGGTCACGTTCGACCACGTCATGCCTGGGACGACACTCCCGCTACCAATATTGGTCGAGGAGGTTCCGGAGAGACCATAGAGGTACCAGGACGAAACCGTCCCCGTGACCCCCTGCAGGGTCGGAATAATCTCGACGGGCTGCCCGCGGTTCACGGTGATATTCGAAGGCAGAACGATCTTGCCGCTTTCCCAGTTTTGGATCGAGAGCGTGAACTGGTTCGACATCGTGCCAACGGACCGGGAGTCGCTCCCATAGATCGAGAACGTCGTGGCCGGCACGCTCTGGACAGAGGTGGTGCCGCTGATGGTGCCGTTGGCCGGATTGAAGGTGATGCCAGCCGGGAGATGAGCCGCGGTCGCGCTATAGAAACTTCCGCTCTGAGCATAATAGAGCGAGTAGGTCGTCGCTCCGACGTTGCCGGTGACGGTCGGCGCCATCTGGAAGGCTTGGCCACGCTGGATATCGAACTTGGATGCCGTCGAAATCTTAAAGGGCTCGGCGGCTTCGACCACCATGGTGAACTGGTTGGTGGTCGCAGTGACCGCCGACGGCGATCGATTATCCACCACGACGATCCGGTAGGCAGCCTGGACCGAAGCGTTGGTTGGCGAGCCGGAAATGGCGCCGGTCGTGCTGCTGAACGTGAGGCCCGTCGGAAGAACGCCTGCCGTTGCGTTGTACCATGACGTTCCGGAAAGGTACTGCAGGGTATAGCTCTGCGATGCGCCTGTAGCTCCCGTCAGCGTCGGAGCGATGGAAAGGGGCGCTCCCTGCTTCGTGTATACGATCGACGGCATTGCCGCCGAGAACGACGTGGAATCCGCCGTTACCGCGATAAGGAACGAGCGCGAGGTCGCGGTAAGGCCGTCCCCGTCACGCACGAGGAGACGGAGTTCGCTTCCGGTCCCGACGGTTGTCGGAGTGCCCGAAATCGCGCCAGTACTGTTGTTGAAGGTCAAGCCAGCCGGAAGCGTGCCGATGACTTCCCAGACCAGAGAAGGAACGGCGTTGGTTACGGTCGGCGTGAAAGAGAACGGCTTGCCCGCAACTGCGGAGAGTGCCGAGATCGATGCGATCTGCGGAGCCGCGCCAACGCTGATCGTGTAGCTGACGTCCTTGGATGCGCCGGTGGCATCCGTAGCGCGAAGCTTCACAAGGAAGCTTCCCGCTTGCCCAGGCGTACCTGTGATGTAGCCGTTCTCCGCATTCAGGCTCAGACCTGACGGGAACGGACCCTGGACGAGGCTCCAGGTCACTGTGCCACTGGCGCCGGTCGCGATGGCGTTGGCCAGATAAACTTTGCCGATACGGTTGTTCGAGCTGACCTCGGTGACCGCCGCATCGAGACCATCCTGAACGGTGATGGTGATCGCCTGCGTGTTCGCCGTCTTCGAAGAGTCCGTCACGCGCAGCGCGATCTGATACGTTCCGTTGCTGGAGGGAACGCCGTTGAGCGCACCCGTGGTCTCATTCACAGCGACGCCCGGCGGAAGCGCCCCGGAAATGACCGACCACATGACCCCGCCAATCGTATTCTGCGACGACGGGCGGATATCGAGCTGCGCGTTGCGGCGGACCGTGTAGGCGTTGGCATCGAAGGAGGCTGTCGGGATAGCGCGGTCCGCGACCGTGATGGTCAGCTCGGGCGTGCTTGCCGACTGATAGTTGTAGGTCGCCTGGATGCTGAACGAGCTTGCGCCGATGGCGAACGCCGTAGGAGTGCCCGCCACGACGCCGGTGATAGCATCGAAGGACAATCCCTGCGGAAGGCGACCGGAGATCACCCACGAAGCGTACTGGCCGACAGTCTGGTTCTGCAGGTAAGCAACAGGAGCCAGACGGAAGGGCTGGCCCACCGTAGCGGTGAAAGCGGTGCCGCCGGCGTCGACGATGAAGGCGTTCTCACTGACGATAAGCGAGAGCTGCGCCTCTGCCACAGCGCCGTCGCTGTCCGTCAGGCGGACGGTAACGAGCGCGGGGGTATTCGAAGCCGCACCGGTGGGCACACCGGTGATCGCACCCGTCGTCGTGTTGAAGCTCAGCCCCGCCGGCAGGGTGCCGTTAAGCGAGAAGGTCGGAGCGCCAACGAGGTTCTGCGTCGTCGGGACGATGTTGCTGTTCACCGCCGGCCGAATGACGGCTGACTGATAGGTCAGCGACGGGCCGACCTGGACATCGAGCGTATGCGTGAGCGTCGCTGCCGCATTCTCGCTGTCGACCACCCGAACGACGGGTGCGTAGGTGCCGAACTGCGTCGGCGTGCCCGAGATCTTGCCTGTCGAGTCGATTGCCACGCCAGGAGGCAGCGCGTTGGACGAGATCGACCAGGTGACCCCGCCCACCGCATTGGCGACAGCGAGCTGCGTGGTCGAGGCCAGTCCCTTACGCCACTTCGGAGCCGCCGCCGCGACCGAGATCACGTTCGGTTGCGCAACCGCGAGCACGAAGTTGTCGGACGAGCCTGTGATCGACGTCGCGGTGTTCAACGCGTTGATCTTGAGCGATCCGGAGGTGACAGCCGCCGTCGGCGTGCCTGTGATCGAGCCATTCGCAGCCGAGAACGTCAGGCCGGCCGGCAGCGATCCGGTCAAGGACCAGGTGACGGTGGAGATGTTCGTGGTGGGGACGAGGGTGAAGGGCTTGCCGACCTTCGCCGTGGGGATGTCCCCGAGGAACACGTCGGGCGCGTTCGAGACGGCAATGCGGATGTCCGCCGAGGACGCGACGTATCCGTCGGTATCACGCGCCTGCACACGAACGATTGCGGTGCCGGTGACGGAGGTCGAACCGCTGATCTGGCCCGTGCTCTCATCCAGCGTGATGCCTGCCGGCAGGGTTCCGGTGGAAACCGAGAACTGAAGAGCGCCTAGGTTGCTGCGGACCGTCGGGTTCAGCGTCAACGACTGGCCGGGAGTGATCGGCGAGTTCGCGGTGTAGCTGATGGTCGTGGCTGGCAGGACGGAAGCGGTCACCTGGGTGGAGGCCGTCCGGTTGTCCTGGGAGTCCTTGACCGTCAGGGCATAGACCCAGTTGCCGCTGGCTCCCGCCGGAGGCGTCACGACCATCGCACCCGTCGCCGAGTTGATGCTGTACGGGCGAGGGGTTCCGCCGACGTTCGCGATCGACCAGATCGGGGTTCCGCTGATGCCAACCGCCGTCGGGGCCTGGGTGGTAAAGGAAGTGCCGGCGCGCAAGGTGTAGGTCGACTGGGCAGTCGTGACGGCAAGGCCGGAATTGACCGTGATCGAGAAGGCCGACGACGTTGTCGACTTGTTGTCGGTCGTGTCGGTCAGCGTCAGGGTCAGGCCAGGGAAGGTCGCCAGCGTCGCATAGCCAGTCGGCGTGCCCAGCAGGCGGCCGGTGGCAGGGTTCAGCGAAACGCCGTTGGGCAGGTTTCCGCTGATCGTCCAATAGCCGGCGTTCGGGTAGAAGAGATTGGCGCCGTTCGGTGCGAAAGCGTTGCTCTCGACCGCGGTGTCGTTGCGGAGCGTGACGTTGCCGACGTTCCCGATCGAGGGGTTCGGCATCGCACCAAGCGTGAAGGACGCGGTCGCCTTCGCCGAGTCGGATGAATCAGTCGCTGTCAGAGTGACGATCGTGGGGGAGAGGCTGGTCGACGGCACGCCGCGGATTTGACCGGAGACGGAGTCGAGGCTGAGACCCTGCGGCAGCGAACCGTTGGCAAGCGCAACCGAGAACGTCACCGTCGGGCCGGCCTGACCGATGATCGTCGGCTGACCGAGGTCGATGAAGGATCCGACGCGCGCGAAATAGGAATTGCCGAGACCGGTAATGGAGAACTGCGGTCCAATGGTCAGCGAGACGAGCGGAGAGTCCGCGACCGACTGGTCGTTGCTGTCCGTCACCCGGATCATGAAGAACGACGAGCCAGGCGCGGTCGGCGTGCCTGTGATGCGACCGGTCGAGTTGTCGAAGTTCAAGCCAGCAGGGAGCTGGTCGCTGCCCGGCTGGAACACCAGAGACCAGGTCGGTGTGCCAGCGAGACCCGTCGCATTCGCGGTGATGGAGATCGCGTCACCGACGCGCTTCTTCACGGTGTCCGTCGAGACCGTGACGGTCGGCTGGTTGTAGACGGTCAGCGTGAACGGAGCGGACGAGGCGACCTTGCCGGTCGTGTCCGACACGACAAGCGTCAGGCCGCTGGTCGTGGTGATCTCGTTCGGGGTTCCGGTCAGAACGCCGGTGGCGGCATTCAGCGAGACCCAGGCCGGCGGGTTGGAGCCCTGACCCCAGGTCCAGTTCGAAGCGCCGACCGCGTTGACCGCGGTGGGACGGGCGCTTGTGAAGGCAGTGCCGTTACGAGCGAGGAAGCTGGTGGGCAGATTGGCGACACCAAGGCGTCCGATCACCTGCAGCGAGAGCGTGAGCTCGTTGGACTTCTCCTGATCGACCGAGTCGGTCGCCGTGAGCGTGAGCGGTCCGACCGTGGTGAGATCCACCGGAGCCAAGCCGGTAATCGTCCCAGTCCCAGCGTTGAACGTTGCCCAGCCCGGGAGGTTCGCCCCGGTGAGTGCCCAGGTCAGGGTGCCGCGCTGGCCGGAGACCGACGGAGCGTTGCTCGCGAAGGTGTCCTCAGCGTGTACCTGAACCGTGCTCGGGCCGACGATGGTGAGCTTGCCAGCGATCTGGACGGTCAACGGGACCGCGAGCGTCGCCTGGTCGCTCTTATCGCGAACGATCAGGTTGGCCGTGAAAGCACCAGCATTGCTCGGCGTGCCGCCAAGGACGCCATTGGCGCCATTCAGCGTCATCCCGGGAACGAGGTTAGCCTGAGGAGCAAGCGACCAGACCAGCTCTCCGATGGCGCCGTTGACGGTCACCGGAGCCATGCTGAAGGCACGCTCGACGCGCCCTCCGTAGCTTGGAGCCTTGTTGGCGACCGAGAGGCCTGGGGTGGCCGAGACCGTGAAGTTCGGGCTGGTGCTGACCGCGCCGTCCGCCTCGGTCACCTTGAGCGAAAGGGTCCAATCGCCCGTGGCCTCAGGCGTACCGGTGATGGCGCCCGTCGAGGGATTGAGCAGAGCCCACGCCGGCAATGTGCCGGTGTTGACGCTCCAGGTCATCGTGGTGACGGCGCCAGTGGCGGTCGGCTCCAACGTCAGCGGAGCACCGACGCGGACGGACTTGTTCGCAACCGCGATCTGAGCCGAATTCTTCGTGTCAATCGTGATCGGCGTGACCGTCGCGAAGCCGCCGGCGGAATCCGTCAGGCGCAGGACGACCGTATGGTTCGACGCGGCGGCAGGCGTGCCGGAGAACTGACCCGTCGTCGTGTCGAGCGTCGCCCAGCTCGGGAGGCTGCCCGAGTCGATGGACCAGCTGATGGTGCCCTTCGCGTTGAAGACCTGCGGAGCCTCCGATGTGAAGGCGACACCGATGCGCGGGGTGTAGCTCGACCTGGACGCCGCGGAGAGACCGGAGCTGATGACGATCGAGAACGGCGCCGAGGTGGCGACGCCGCCTGCGGCGTCCGTCATGCGAAGCGAGATGCCGGAAATCGTTTCGATCGCGTTCGGGCGGCCGCTGATAGCGCCGGTCGAGGCACTCAGGTTCGCCCAGCTCGGGAGCGTGCCGGAGGCCAGCGTCCAGGTCTGCGGGGCAATGGCGTTGGTGACCGATGGAGTGGCCGCGAAGACAGCGTCCCGCGCACCCGGATACTCCGAGGCGACCGTGATTTGGGGATCACCGAGGACCGAGATGCTGAAAGCGCTCGTGTGAGCGACGGCCCGATCGTAGCTGTCGGTGACCGTCAGGATGAGATTGGTCGCCGAGACCGAGCTCGAAAGATTACCCGAGATCACGCCGTTCGACGGGTTCAGCGTCAGGCCCGCAGGAAGGGTGCCGGAGGTGATCGCGAAAGTGGGGGATCCAAGCACGCCAGCGAGCTCTGGCGCCGGGGTGGCGATCGGGCTGTTGATGTGGAAGCTCAAGGACGAGCTCAACGTTGCCGTCAGCGTCGGGCGGTTCACCGTCAGCTTGAAAGGCGTCGTTTGGGCATTCGTTCCGTTCTCGTCTGTCACCCGCAGGCGCAGACCCGTCGTCTCGGCGAGCGAGTTCGGCGTGCCGCTGATGCGTCCGGTCGAGGTATTTAGCGTGGCCCAGGACGGAAGCGTGCCGGCCGCAAGCGACCAGGCGAGCGTGCCCTGCGCACCGCGGACAGTCGGAGCCGGAGCGTTGAAGGGGACATTGAAGTGGGCGATCAGCTCTTCGCCGAACGCATCCATTGTCAGTGGCGACGGCCCGACCGTGATGGTGAAGGGCTTGGTGGACGTGGTCGCGCCGCTCGCATCCTGACCCGACAGAACCAGGCCAGAGAACGTACCGACAGTCGTCGGCAGGCCCATGATCGAGCCCGTCTGCGTAAGCGCCAGGCCCGCCGGCAGGTTGCCAGCGCTGATGGACCAGGATGTGGTGCCCTTGGCGCCAACAACAGTCGGAGATGCGCTGAAAGTGCTTCCCTGCGTTGCGGCGAGGTTCGCCGCCATCGTGGCGGAGAAGACCGGCATATCGACGACCGAGATTGTGAAGGGCGCGCTGCGTCCAGACCGGCCGAACCGATCCGTGACGAACAGGCTGATCTCACCGCTGATGCCGGCGGCCGGCGGGGTCCCGCTGATGGCGCCTGTCGAGGTGTCCAGAGCCGCCCAAGACGGCAGCTCGCCGGAGTCGAGCTTCCATGTCAGCGGAGCGAACGCGTTCGTCAGCTGCGGGGTAGCCGAGAACTCTTGTCCGGTCGTGGCCGTGCGCGACGACATCGCGACAGTTGGGCTGGTGTTCGAGGGCGCGACCGAGATGGTGAAATTGTTGGAGACGCCGGATCGACCCGCCTGGTCGGTCACAAGAATGCTCAAGCCAGGCAGATCGCCCGAGACCGTGGGCATGCCGCTGAAGCGGCCGCTCTGGCTATCGAAAGCGAGACCCTCGGGCACGCGACCTGAAACAATCGAGTAGACCGGCTGAGAGCCGGTGCCGGTCACGGTCGGAGCGGCCGTTGTGGTTTCCTCCGCGACGCGCACCGAAACCGTCTCGGGCATCGTCACCGTCACCGGTGACGATGGAGTGATGCTGATCGCGAAGGTGTTCGACGTGACCTGAGCGCCGTTGCTGCTGTCTGTCGCGCGCAGGGAAAGCCCTGGCACCGTTCCGACGGCAGTCGGCGTGCCGACAAGCGCGCCCGTTCCCGCGTCGATCTGCAGCCAGGCAGGGAGCGAGCCAACGACCGACCACGAAACCGTGCCCTTCGCGCCGCTGACCGTCGGGGTGTAGCGGAAGAACTGGTTCGTCGAGGCGGGCAGGCTTTCCGGGACATCGGCGATGGCGAACGGTACCGGCTCTTCGGCCGGCCGCACATTGATGTTGAACAGGCGCGAGCTGGCCTGAATGCCATCATGCGAGTCCCGGACCCGCACCGTGGTCTCCCGGTTGCCCACCTCAGTCGGCGTACCTGAGATCACACCAGTTGCGCTGTCGATCGACAGGCCAGCTGGTAGGCTCCCGCCAGCACTCCAGGTACCTGTGCCGACTAGGCCGTCGACCATCGGAGCAGACGCAGTGAAGGGCTGCCCCACGCGCGCGGACGGAACCGATGGCGCAGTGACCGACAGACCCTTGAGGATATTGATCGTCGTCGGAGACGAGGTCGCGGTGGCGCCGTCGAAGAGGTCGACCACGCTGAAGGTCACGCCCGTATAGGAGGCCAGCGATCCGACATAGCCGAACAGGGAGCCGTTCTCGTACCTGAATTCGTAGCCAGGGATCGTGCGGGACATCGTCCAGTAGCCGCCGGCCAGCAGATTGTTGCCCTGCGGGCTGACCATCAGCCTTGCATTCTGTCCCTGGCGGAAATTGTAGACTCCGCTGACCGCGATCGACGGCGCTTCACCAACGGTGAAGGACACCGGCGGCGAGATCGTCGAGGCGCCGGTGGTGTTGTCGACGATCTTGAGTGCGACGTTGTCGAACTTTCCGGCAGCGGTGGCCGATCCCGAGATGACACCGGTCGCGCCGTTCAGGGTCAGGCCGGCCGGGAGCGGCGAACCTTCTTCCGAAACAGACCAGCGATACGGACCCGGTGTTCCGCTCGCATTCGGGCGCACTTCATTGATTGCACGCGCGAGTCGCGCGGGAACCTTGCTCGGCAGGCCCGTGATCAGGATGGTCGAGGTGACCGAGATCATGAACTCCGCGGACGACCCGGTGGCGCCGTCAGCGTCCGTTACCGTCAGGCGAAGGCCCGGATAGGTCCCCTGCTGCCGCGGAGTGCCGATGATCGAGCCGGTGTTCGGGTTCAGGCTAAGGCCGAGCGGAAGCTGGCCAGCGATCGACCAGCTCTGAGAACCAAAGACCGGGCGCGCAGTGGGATTGATGGTGACTGCTTCGCCGGTCTTCGCCGTGTAATTCGGCAGGACGGTGACGGTCGGAACCGGCTGAACATCGATGATCAGCGACGGGCTCTCACCGGTCTTGCCGCTCGCATCGACGCCCTTGAAACGCGCAGCGGTGGAGCTCTGGATCTGAGAAGGAATGCCCGCGATCAGGCCTGTGGAAGGATTGAAGGTGAGGCCAGCCGGGAGCGCCGTGCCGATGCTGCTCCATGCGATGGGGCCGGTGCCGTTCTGCGCGGTCAGCTGCAACGAGAACGGAACGCCGAGTCGCGCGCGGACCTGGACAGGAAGATAGATCGCGAGATCACCGGTGCCTCGGACGGGCCCCTCTTCGCCAGGAGTACCGGGGTTCGTCGGGGTCGCGACGCTCGACACCGTGTGCCTGAAATAGAACGCCTGCTGGGCGAAAGCGCCCTGCGGGAGCGCGATCGAGACGGCCAGGACGGCACTGATGATACGGCGAAGCATTTTCTGCTCTGACCCCAAGAACCAGACACTACAGTCCTTGATGTGTAACTGGGTTCCTTGCGCATTTCCATAGGCGCAAGGCCTCAGTCCACCAACCGTCTATGGATAATGGACTTTTACCATCACCCGCTCCGAGGATTAATCCGACATTCGAAGGATTTTCGGCAACAGAACAATGGATTCGTTGCAGGATTTGAAGGATTGAAGGACCGGGAATTCAAGCGATTCGAGCACCTTGTTCCCGAGATGCGAGCGACGCGCGCAAGGACCGGGCGCGGTGTTGATACCGCGGCGCGATCGAAATCGGAGATATCAGGGGCTCAGCGGATCTCGACGCTGAAGGTGAAGTTGCCGGCCGCTCCGCGCGCCGTCCGGTATTCCATCGGCTCGCCGGCATAGTCGTATGCGATGCGCGTCAGCACGACCATCGGATCGCCTGGCCGTGCTCCGGTAATGCCATCGGCTTCGCTCGCGCTGTCGATCGAGAGTGTTTCGACAACGGAGGCAACCAACTGGCTGCAGCTGGCCTCGTAGATTGGGTAGAGGAGACCAATCAGGGGCGCTTCGCCGAGCGCCAGCAATCCTTGGAAACGCTTCCGGGGCAACCAGATGCGCTCACTCAACTCCGGCTTTCCGCCCACGGAGGTCAGGCGACGCAGCTCTATGACGTCCTGGGCTTTGCGTAGCCCAAGTTTGTCGAGCGCGGCCTGGGGCGGGTCTGCGTTGACCGTTACGGCTGATGCATTGATTGGTCCGGTCCCGGCGACAGGGTCTGGATAACCCTCGCCAGCGGCTTCAATGGGCAGCCCCGGCGATCGGAACGCTCGGTAGAGTGACTTCTCGAAGCTGGGGCGCCTGATGAACGTGCCGCGCCCTCTAGTCCGAACGAGCAGGCCGTCATCCACCAGCGTCTCGATGGCCTTACGAATGGTGCCCATAGACACCTGAAGCTTCGATGCGAGTTCGGTTTCTGGTGGGATGGCCGCGCCGAACGCCCAGTGGCCTTCCGCGATGTGTTGCGCGAATTCGTTTCTCAGGCGGAGGTATAAGGGGATCCTGTGATCCGGCGCGTTTCGCATGGGGGCTTCGGTTTGAACGGCCGATTCACCAGAAAGGGGAACAGCCAAGGGTAGTCGGGCACGCTCGTACGTCAGCTTCCATCGGCTTTGGTCTACACGCCGGCACCTCGGTCTCTGGCTTGCTTTAGCGGTTGTTGCCGAGGAACTACCCGTTGCCAAGCCCTGTTCGGTGCTACCTGGTGAGAGGGATGGCGCTCGTGGCCGGGCTCCTCTGCCGGAAACGCGGTATTCACTGGGGGTTTGGCGGGTCGGGAACGTTGCCAGGACCGTCTTTTGACAATCCTTCAACGACACGGATTTTCGTCGGCGTGTCCTTCTAGCGACACCCCAAAGCATGAGTTGGTACCGCTCATTCCGTGTCGCGAAACCAAGTCACCTGATTCGCCTAAGGTCGTAGAGCTGTGGTCAGCCGGTGTTCGAGCTGGCCGAGGTCGACGTGCCGCTTGAATTTCGCGAACACGGCCTTGTTCCAGGTGTCGGCCGTGCCGCCTGGTTTCAGGCCAGCTCTAAGAGCAAGCGTTTCTCCTGGCCAGAAACGATGATCGCCCCCGGCGCCGAAGGTGAAAGCAAGGATTGCGTCGGAGGCTGCAACCCGCGTGTTGCGCTCCTTGAACCCACGATAGCTGGCCGTCATGGCGCCCTTCTCCGCGGCGCGCGACAGCTCGGCGAGGCTGTCGAGCCCGCAGGCCCGGCTGAACGCCTCGTGGTAGAAGTTCGCGGTTCGACCGTCGCCACGATCAGCATAGGCACTCCCCTGCCAGGGCGCTGGCAGGTGCAGCTGGAGCTCCGACACTACGTCCTCAAGAAATAGCGTCACGGCGACGTGGTCGGCGAAGGCGGCCCCTCCGGATATCAGCCGGGTGGCGCCCACGTCGCGCACCATCAAGCGCGCCTCGGCGCACATCTCCGCGTACAGATCCGGGGTCATTCGATCGGCGTCGTCGCGCCGACCAGCAGATCCAATGATGGCGAGATACATCGCGAAGCCGTCCGGAATGTTGAAGTGCCGAGATCCTACTCGGCAACCTTGAAATTGGCACGCTCCTTCTCCGCCAACTGAGGCAATATGGAATGGCCATCCACGGGCGATTCATGGATTACTCATTTTATCCTTGTCGCAGTCGCAGACCGATCCTAGTTCTTTATCACCGGGAGATTGATTGCCGACGCGGCGCTCTCCTGATTGAACCGGATCCGATGATCCATTCCTTTCGAGCTGACCGGATTCAGCTCTCTCCACCGTAGGCCGACAGCGCCAACGCAACACGCGAGACTACGGAATGAATTTCTCACGAATTACGCTCGCGGCTATCGCCGCCTTGTCTCTCGCAGGTTGCGCGCAGACCGGTGTCCAGACGGCGGCAGTCGCAGAGCCGGCTCCTGCTGCCGCAAAGGCCCGCAACAACACGATCGGCAAGGTCGCCCGCACGCCGGTCCACGACCTCGTCACGAAGGTGGCAGAACGCAAGCAGGTTCCTGTCGCTCTGGCGCATGCGATCGTTCGCCAGGAGAGCAACTACAACCCGTCCGCCGTCGGCCGCGGTGGTCCGCTCGGCCTCACCCAAATCAAGTGCCAGACGGCGCGTGGTCTCGGTTTCAAGGGCGATTGCTCTCAACTGAAGGATGCCGAGACCAACCTGGTCTGGGGGTTGGAACACCTTCATCGCGCGATCCGGCGCGGCGGGGCCTCCTGCAAGGGCGTCGCGCTCCACCAGATGGGGCTCTACGCCACGCCGCGCTGCACCGCTTATGGCAGCGAGGTCATGACGATCGCGGCGAACTTCTCGCGGACAGGTGTCGCTTCGAAGTGACTCATCGCGACAGATCGCTTCGAGGGGGTTTCGTGGCGCTTGGATTTGAACTTTGATGCTCGCGATGCTCGGACGCCTCGTCTTTTCCGTCCTCGTGGTCGCGGGGCTCATCACTGGAGTGGTGCTGTTCTCATTGCCGCGAGAGCAGATGACGCCGGCTTCCCTCTCGCCCGAAAATGCGTTCCTCAAGTCGATCCGGACGGCTCTCGCCGAGCGCGGCCAGTCGCGGGATGTCTATATCGATCTCACCGAGAAGGTGCGCCCCCATTTTGAGGGGAAGTCCTTCGACTCGACGATTGAGGACATCCGGGCGGTTGCCGCGGCGACCAGTGAGATCAGCTCGGTCCCGCTCAACCCCGACGGTATCGCCAATCTGCTTCGGAGTGGACAGGAGGTCGCGCTCGGCTTCAATCGTTCGCAGATACGCGCTTTAGCCGGGACGGCGGAGAGCCTCGCCAGCGAAGACCGGATGCTCATTCGTCTTCGTGGTAGCAGCAGCACCCACACGCGCGTGGAGTTCGCCTCGCTTCTCGATACGCGCGTCTACCCCTGATCCCGAGATTTCAACATGACTGATATTGATCGCCCGTCGCCGAGCCGCGTCCGCACGCTTCTGACCCGGGCCGTGATGGCTCTGGGTGTTCTCGGCGCTGCCGCCTATCTGATCGACGACCTCTACGGTCTCGGCAAGCTTGGCGACAAGATCATGGAGATCGTCGGGAACGTCCTGGCGGCCTTGTTCCTCCTGACCGTGGTCAAGCTCCTCTGCGAAATGTACTGGCCGTGGATCCGCCTCAAGCTGATCTGGTTGGTGACCCTCGCCGGTGTCTGGGCGTGGTGGCGCATCGGCGGCTATTGAGTGCTGGTTACCGGACTTCGACCGAGGCGCCGGTGCTCACAAGCTCATAGAGCTGGCTGACGTGAGCGTTGTGCATCCGGAAACAGCCGCTGGACGCTGCGCGACCGATGCTGCCAGGCGAGTTCGTCCCATGAATCCGTAGAGCTCCCTCCGCGAGATAAATCGCCCTGATCCCCAACGGATTGCGGGGACCCGGCGCGACATAGGCCGGCAGGCGCGGATTCTCGGCTCGCATCGATTCCGTCGGGCGCCAGGCTGGGTTCTTCGCCTTGCTGATGACACGGGTGCGGCCAAACCACTGGTGGCCCTCCCGTCCGACGGCGATCGGCCAGATATGCGCCTCGCCGTCCGCTCGAACGAAATAGAGGAGCCGCTCTCGCGTGTTGATGACGATCGTTCCCGGCCGACCAGGGCCGTCATACGCATAGACCAGTTGCGCGGCTGCCGGTTGGGCGAGGGCGATCATGACGAGAGCAGCGAGAAGCAGGAGCGTGAGCATCCGGCGATTATGCCTCGAGGCCAGGAATGGCGAAATCCATTCGACACTGCGCTTGTGACTGGCGTCCGGTCGCGGCAATTTCGAAGGAAGCCGGACCGGCCCAGATCAAGGAACAGCCTAATGCCGCATCCCGAGCTCCACCGTCTGCCGGAAGGCGCGATCTACCGCATGATCACCGATCGCGTGCAGTTCGAGGATCGGGTCCAGCTGGAGTTCTCGGATCCTATCCGCTGCCTGCGCGTGGAGGACGGCGTCCTTCAGCAGGGCCGCGGCGACGTGATCTCCCACGAGGAGTTCAACGTCGACGCCTTCCGCTGCACCGAGGATGGCTTCCCTCTGCTGCCCGTCGATACGCCCATCTCCTTCCAGGTTGAATCCCTGCGTGAAGCTGCGAAGACGCTCGATCCTGCGCCGGACCTGAGCGCGCATTTTGCAGACATCGCGGCGCTGCGGCGGCGCATGCCCGAACTCGCTGCGCTCGATGCCCAGGCGCGCAACGATGCATTGACCTACGACGCACTGAACCTCGACGTGAAGGATCCCCGCGTTCCGCAGAAATACATCGGCGAGGTGACGTCCCGAGCGCCGGAGAAGGCCGAGCTCGATCCTGTTATTCTGCTCATCGAGCAGCAGACGCGCGTCGCGCCTGAAAACTGGCATCGCGTTATCGACATGCCTCGCTATCAGCACGAGTCACTGCGCGCCATTGCGCGCGCTATGCTGGCTCCCGTGATTGGCAATGCCGCTGATCTTGAGGATATGCGTATCCTGAAGATGGATCCGAACGAAGTTGAGCGATCAGCGGCCATGAAGCGGTGGGTTCGCAACGCGGAAGAAAGCTGCGAGCTCGCTCCTTTCAGTCACCCAAGCTTTCCCGGGTACGAAACCGGAGTCCCCATTTTCGCTGAGAAGGACGGGGTCGGGATCGTTTTTTTCGAGGATCATTTCGCCTCATACGCCTACGCCTTCGCGACCGATCCCGATCTGAAGCTCGAACTGAGGGATGACGAACCGCCGGCGCCGCGCTTCTTCTGATGGACTTCGATCTGCCAGGGACCCTGCAGGAGGCGAGCGAGATCGTTCGCTCCGTTCGTCCTGACCTGCAGATTGATACTGTCTGCATCCTTATTCAGACGGCGGCGGCCGGCCTTCTCGGTTTCCAGACCGCCGACGTTCGCGTCGGCGCCTTGTTCTGGCCATCCGGTTTCGAGGACGACTTCGACTTGGCGATCCGCGGCGGCTGGGGCCTGGCTGGTGTCGACCACGATCGAGGTCGGTTCTATCTCGACCCATCCCTCATGGACGAGGATGGCGGCTATAACGGGCATGCCTGGATCGAAAGCGAGCCCGGCCATGCCCTTGACGTGATGTATGCCTGGGACGGACCCGAGAACGAGATGGACGAGCGTCTTCGCACGGTTCGGCGTTATCTGCGGCGCGTGGACCTCGAACGGCAAGTGAAGCGCTTCTGGAAGGCTGATATGGAGCGCGTTTTCGCTGTCGCGTCCTGTCGGCCAGCGCCGGCGGCCGGCTTCGGTCGCTAGCGACTTTTGGCTTTCATCGGGCCACCATAGCCTCACCAGCATCTCAGCTGAAGGACTGCCCGCGATGGAATGGGATCGACTGGATTCTACGACCTGGCACCGCCCGATGACGGCGATGACGGTCGAGACGTTCCTCTCGGGCGAAACAGGCTCCGCGTTCATCAACCTCGATGGCGGAAAGTTCTGGCTCTCGATCCCCGACCAGGCCGGCCAGTCGCCCTTCGAGACTCTTGCGGCCGCCCAGGCTGCCGGCGATCGTGCCCTGGCTGAGCTTGACGCCAAGCAAGCTTCAGAGATCGCCCGCAGCGAAGGCCTCGACGACGAGTGGGCATTCCAGCTTGATCGCGATCTGCCGACCTTCGTTTCCGCCGCCGGCTTCGAGCTCACGCGCATGAAGCGTGGTGAGTGGGCTGTTTTCGAAGGCGACGAGGAACTTTTGAAGGCGCCGACGGCGGCGGATGCGGCGTCTCAGCTCGCGGCTCGGAATTCCTTCGCACCGTCGATCTAGACGACGCGAGCTCATCCCGCGAATTCGACCGCGGGCATCAAGGATCGGTTCACCTATCCACAGTGCGCGTTCCCCGGATTTCGACCGGGGGCTTGCGCTGCCGCCTCAGTTATGTTCCCTATTCGTTCCATCGCAACGCCATGAAGGAGACTGTGCCATGGCCCACAACGCAGCCCTGACGGCGAAATCGCTCCGAGACGGCAAAGAGCTCGCGAAGCTCTCGTTCCTGTCCGCATTCTCTGGAGATTACCGCGATGTTTTCCGATTTGACTGGGGCCGAAGCGCCCGCCGAGACTGAACAAAGCCGAGACCCCTGGACGACCGATCCGATCCTGGCAGGATCGGTCTTGGCTCAGGCCGACGCCGCCGCGAGAGACGAGCTGATAGCATTTTTCGCTACAGCTGCAGTGGCTGCGTCACAGCAAGGTCAAGGGCAGCGATTCATGGTCGCAGCGTGAACGATCCTTCCGGACGGAGCACATCCGTCCGGATTTCTCCTTGCCCAATTTCCGTATTCCTTCGATATTCGATTCAAGGTTCAAATCGAAGGTCATCGGGGAAGGCAATGAGCGGATCAGATCGTCGCGGGAAAGGGCACTGGGCCGATGTGGCCGTCGCTTCACACCGCGCGCTCCGCCACTTCGATGATTTCATTCATCCCCTGCTGAAGCAGGCTGGCCTCGGCAATATGGCCGTCTCCAACGTCATTTTCCTCCTCAGCCTCGACAAGGGGCCGAAGCGCGTCGTCGACCTGATCAGGGACGAGAACATTGCTGGATCGAACGTCTCCTACGCGATCGCTTCACTCGTCGATTGCGAGCTTGCGGTGCGAGAGTCCGACCCCAAGGACAAGCGTGTTCGCGTCGTGACGTTGACCGAACGTGGACAGAACTTGGCGGCCTCAATCCGCCGCGCGACAAGTGGCGACGCCGGTCAGATCGGCGCCGCTCTCAAGGGCGTCACCCATTTCGAGAACCACTGCTCCACCGGCATGCGCCGGTTAGCCCATGCCGGGTAGCGGCCGTCGGGCCTGGGCGCTCCTAAAGGGAAGTGGCGCGCTCGGCTGATCGTCGCCTTCATCGTCATAGCCCCGAGCCGGGGCAGCCTTCTCGGGCGCACGACGCTTCGCATCGGCAGCCATCTGCTCAGCCGACCAGAGCTCGCGGGTTTCGAAGGGCTTCATCGGCTTGCCGGAAGCGTCCTTCATATTCGCGGTTCCAATCATCTTTCGATCGATCGGAGGGACGATCGCGAGCGGCTCCACGCAGGCCGCGACTCGATGCGTCTTTTCCGTTTTCCCGCCGAAGGCCCACTTGTCCTCGTCGCAGAGGATCAAGAGGCTCGGCACGTAGCCCTCGCCATAGAGCTTCGAGACCGAACCCAGTACTTTGCCGGTGGTTTCGACGCGCGTGTTGATCCCTTCGCGAAGCGACTGATCGCGCCCGACATGCACGCTGAAGATCGGCATCAGCTCAACTGGCCCGCCGGCGAGCAGGCGGTTGGCCTCCACCAGGCGCTTCACATAGGCAGCGACCTTCTCGCCCGGATCCATCTTGAACTCCTGCCGGCCGGCGCGCGAGCGCATGAAGAAGCTCACCTCGCCGCCCGGGAACTCTCGTCCGACCTGGCTCGTGACAAGTGTCTCGACGTCGACGGTGCTGCGCATCACGCGAGCGGCGAGCGGATCGGGGATCGAGACCCATTGTGAGAAGCCGCCCTTGTGGACGTTCGCGGCCGAGATGCGCGCGAGCGCCTTCATGACCTGGACAGGTCCGCTCATCCCGTCATGGATACGCCCTGCGACGCGGCCACAAACGAGCGTGTCGCCTTCGATGAACGCGGCTTCGAGCACGACGAGATCGCCCGGAGCGGTGCGATGGGTCACGCGCCCCTCCGGGCTGCGGGTACCGGATAGCGCGGTCGCCAGCGGCAGCCCCTGAACCTCGGGCTGGTGAAGCTTGAGCTCCGTTCCGGCCGGCAGGGCGCCGAGCGGCGAGACGAGGATTCCGTGGCCTGGCTTCTCCGAAACCCGGATTGCGACGGCTCCGCGCTTGTTCGACAGGCGCGACGCGGCATTGTCGGCCGCGCCCTTAGTCTTTGCGATGTTGGCCAGGGCCACGAGTGCCTCCTTACCGCATGCCAGGGGCCACTGGCCCCTCGACTTCGGGATCGATTGTCACGACAGGCTCGCGCGCGCCCAGAACGGCCGCGATGCGATCACCCATGATCTTCAGGCGATGGACATATCGCTTCTCGTAGCGGTCGCCGCGCAGACGGACGTCGTGACCCACGAACTTCTGCAGGTTCTCCTGCTCGCTGAGCGGATACATGTAGAGGTAGCGCTCCTCGGGGGTGAAATCGTTCTTCGCTCCCTTGCGGGGAACGTCGTACATGATCTCGCCCTTGGGCAGGAAACGGGGCAGCGGTTTGTGCTCGACGAGCTCGACATGCGTCTCCATCGTCAAGCCGACCGCCCTGCCGGCGTGGTCGCGAGTGACGCTGCGGGTGCTCCGGAACTTCACCGGAACGAGCTGGTCGAACTTCCTGGCATAGTCACCCCATTGCGGGCGCCTTTCGTCCGCGTTGAGCCAGAAGGGCTCTTCTTCGAGCACGATCTGCAGCGCCTCAGGCCCGCGGACAGAGAAGATGGTGCCGTAATCATCGGTGCTGAGCTCCGGCACCTCAACCACGCCGTACTCTTCGGTGTCCTCGGTGTGTCGACGGCGCAACCTCACCTGCTTGCCGGATGTTGCATCCAGGAAGCCATAGGCAACGATCGTCTCGTCATCGTTCTCTGTCGCAGTCATCAACGGCTCCTTTGGCGCCATGATCGCTCGATAGCTGGAAAGCCAGAAGTCTCGGTCTCAAATGGGCAACGGCAGGTCGAGAAGGTCGGCCTTCCGGATCACCCTCGGGCCGACGCCGCAGCTGATCCGACGCAAGGCTCGCTGACCGCCGGGGCTCAGCAGGGAGGCCATCACCACGCGCCGCCAGGCCTGCGGGATACGGATCGCGTAGACGCAGTCGCTTAGCGGAGAGGAGCCGCTCTCGACCAGGCCGATCTTCTCATGGGAGGAGCGCCCGACCCTGGCGAGCAGTATGTCCCCAGCGCGCGCGTCCGTCTTTTTTCCGGCGCCTGCCTCGTCGAGATGGATCTCCCGCGGCTCGTCGCTCTTCGGGAACGAGGTGGTGTGGAAGCCGCCCTTCGTTCTGACCTCGACCGATGAGCGGTGGCCACGGACAATCTCTGCACGCAGTTCTCGAAGCGTGATCGAACGCTCCATCTGCGTTGGCCTCAGTGCATAGTAGGCGTGGTCGAGCCGCCTTGCGGCCTCCTGAGGCGAGATCTGGATCGGGTTCGAGAGCCCGTCCTCATCCAGCGTATGGAGATCGACATAGCCTGTCCCGCCGGGTTCGTTGCGCATCATCAGGGCATAGGCTTGAGCCGTCGTTCGCAGGAAGGAACCGCGCCCCAACGACACGACCTTCGAGATCGATAGCCTCTCCACCAAGGCCTGGCGCACGGCCGCGTTCTTGAATGACGTCATCAGGCCGTCGGGGACGATCATACCGATCTCTGCGCCCTCCTTCGCGGCCCGAAGCATCTGGGCGAGGAAGACAAGCTCCGCCGTGCAGGTCTCGGCTGGCAGATCCAGCAAACCGGCGAGACCTGCGTCCGCGAAGATCCGCTCGATCGCCGCGGTTCTGGCCACCCTTCGATAGGGCGGGTTCGACAGCAGCACATCGAATTTCCGGTGGAGTTTCCCTGGGAGATCCAAGGACAACGCATCGAGGCAATGGTGCTGATGGCTGATGCGTCCTGCGCCGCGCAGCTCGCGCTTCAGCTTGAGCTCTATCTCTGGATCCTTATCGACGGTCATGAAGCTCGCGGAACGCCAGCGCTGCGTCGTCGGGAGCGTGAGCGAGCCTTCGCCGCAACCGAGATCGAGGACGTTCTTCGCCATATCGGTCGTGAACAATGCGGCGAAGCTGTCGGCCATCGGCGACTTCGAATAGAAGCGCGAGAGTGGGTCTCCCGGCCTGAAGTCGGAGCGCGAAGGTATGGCTGCGACATCCGCCGCGAGAGACGACTCGACCACGATGGCTCCAGATCAAGGATTCGATTCACATGATCCCATGGGGCCTCGCGTCCATCCATGGTCTCGCGCGGAATTCCTTCTCCAGATTCGCCTCGTTGTGACTTTCGAGGCACGCTTACAGGCTCGCCCAATGACTGATTTCATTCGCGGCCAGATCATCTTTCGCAGGGCTGTGGGCTCGGTAACGCCCGACTACAGCCAGCCACGACATGCTCGCTTCGAGAGCGGATACCCGTTTGTGTATGACATCGCCCTTGCGCTCATTGAATGCGATCCGGGCACCTATGCCGACGAGCAGCTTCTACCGTTCACGCTCTCCGGGGCCCCCGACAGTTTCAGACTCTCATTGGATCGCCGCGGCGATCCGGTTCCGGATTATGCCAGGATCGACAAGCTCGATGGCCTGTTGCGGACAATGCAGATCAAGCCGCCATTCCTAGGATCGCTTCTCTGCTGCGGGGGGATGGTTCTTCGGAAGACTAGGTTCCCCGGCGCACCTGGCCGCGTAGTCATGGCCGGGGCTGGCATCATGCGATCCCCAATCACTGTAGTTCCGGAAAAGGAGATGTTTTCGCTCTTAGGCAGTCCATCGCGGCTCACCATGGGGTCCCCGGAGCCAGTGCCGGAAGCTTTTCCAGATGGCAGCATCCCTAGCCAAACCTTTGACAAACCGATCTGGGGTTTCGGAGAGCGCAGGGCAATTCCTTCCACGCTCCATCTTGATGTTCTTGACCACGGAAAGGAGATTATCTCCCTTCTTTATCGCGACGATCTTTCGGAAGCCGAGGCGCGTCGGCTTGAAGAGCTCAAGGCGTCACCGCTGTGTGAGCCATTCAAGGTGCATTGGAAGGACGAGCTCTTCGCCGAGTATTATCGCCGTTCCAGCGAGGCTGGGGCTGTCGGACAGCTGGATTCGTACCCAACGGCTGAAGAGCGGCAGCGCCAGCGCCGCGTCGTTGACGAGATTGTCAAGGCGATGGTTGAGGAGCAGCGTCGAGAAGACAGCCTTCGCTACGCCTGAGGCGCGGTCGCGCGACAATCCTTTCTTCTATGGCTAGCAGGACAGAGCGGACGATTTTATAGTTTCGCAACTCACCTCGATGATTCCACTCGCGAATCCTTCAATGAACCGACCAGCCCACCCCTTGTCATGACCTTTTCCCGCGTTCGCGTCTTGTGAGCATCCTACGCTGGTGGGGCAGCTGCCTTCACGCCACTCAGGGATGCCCATCGGCATCGTGAGGTCTCCAGATGGAGACCGCCGCAGAAGGAGCAGTTGCATGAAGTCGCATTCACTCGTTGTCGCGTTCGCATTCGTTGCGTTCGCGTTGGCCGGTCAGGCTGCGCAGGCCGACACCGCCAAGGTCTTCGGCACGGCCCAGGTCAAGGTGCTTTCTCCAGACCAGGCAAGGGCGGTCAGCGGCAAGGGCGCAGACCAGGCCATTGTTGCTCAGCATCTCGGGCAGTTCTCGGGGCATTCCGATCTGGCAGCCCGCGGCTCGGTCGGAGGCCCGCTTCCGCAGATCGGGCAGCTTGGAGGGCTCAGAGCGCGTGTCGATGGCGCGCCGGCGGCTCCCACTGGTGTTCTCCCCTCGCTCCCGGTAGGAGCTCCGGCTCCGATCCGCGACCTCGGCCGAGCGGGTGCTCCGCTTCCGCAGATCGGCCCGGTTGGAGTCGCACCGACGCTGCATCGCTGAACGCACGCGAGCCGGCCAGCTGCCGATCGGGAGATCCCGTTCTGCCCTGGCCGGCATTCCGACGCCGCATCCATCGTTGGAAGAAGATCGGCTCCATCTCGCCTGACGGCCGGCGCGCTTTTCCCTAGATCGAAGGGGCGGGATCGTTCGACGTACGGAGCTTCAACACCTCCGCAGGCGCATCGTCACCGACGAACTCGCCGTATTCGCCGCGGGCGGAAAGCGAATTCGGCTGATAGGCTTCCATGCGCGGGAGCTCCTCGCCGGAGGCCAGGTGCGCGCTGATATCGAAATCGTCCAGGCAGGCAATGCCGTTGTTGTCGTGGAAATGATCGAGCGCGACCTCCGCCTTCTCTCCCGGTGACAGATCCGTGTCGACCTCGGCGCTGTAGATCCCAGGGATAAGCGCATCCTCCTCCTCGGAAGGCGTGCCGTTGACGACGACGTAAATGGTCTCGCGGCTCATCAGGCTCTCTCAGTTCGAGTTCTCCGGGGAGGATATCCCAGCGCTTCGCAAGCCGCATCAGCGGATCCACAGTTTGCTGCACCATCAAGGATCGCGGTCGTTGTTCCTTGTTCCGCTCGCGGATACGCTCTTTCGTCTGATCAAGAATCCAAGAGCCATTCGTGCTGTCTTTTTTCCGCCGGCGCCGCGCGCGAACCATTGTGGAGCATGTCCGCTCTAGCCTGATGGCCGGGTTAACCGCGCTCTCCGGTCCTGATCGCGCTGCGGTCATGGCAATCGCCAATGCGCTGATCGATGTCGCAGCCGAGAGGTGGGGCGCCGCCGTGGCCAACCGCCCGATGACGCTCGATCCTGACCTGGCCTCTGACATCGTCGTCGCTTTGTCGGAATCCCATGAGCGCGTCTTCGAGGAGCGACTCCAACCGATCTCCAATCGAGGCATGGAGGACGTCGCGTTCGCCCAATCCATGCGGCAGCTTCGGGCCTACGAGGTCGTCATCGCAACCCTCGGCGCCGCCGCGGCGGACAAGTCATCCGGTTCGGTTGTTGGCGACGCCTGGAAGCTGCTCTGGCTGGCGCGGGATAACGCGGCGCAAGGGGCCGAGGAGCTGCGGAGGTTCTCCAAATTTGCCGACGCTGATCCGGTGCCGCGGTCGAAGAAGCTGCGCAGGCGCGCGGAGCTCGCTGATCTGGTCCGGCTTTCGACCACGCTGCCGGCCTTTTTCCGGAAGAAGCCGACCAAGAGGAAGGCATCGTGAGGGTTGTCCGCCTTGTTCTCGGGCTCGGCCTTCTTGCCTCGGTCGGTGTTGGCGCTGTTGCACTGGCGACCGGTCTTGCGGTTGTCGAGAACTATAGCCGCGACCTTCCCGACCATCGGGCTCTCGCGACCTACGTCCCGAAAACCGGTTCCGAAATCCTCGCGGCAGATGGCTCCCTCCTCTCCAAACGGACGGATCAGCGCCGAACCTTTGTTGCGATCGGCGCCATCCCGCCGCTCGTGAAGCAGGCGTTCATCTCTGCGGAGGATCGCAGCTACTTCACGCACCAGGGCGTCGATCTGCTTGCGGTCGCGCGCGCCGCTGTCGGTCACGCATCCGGAGCCAGCTCATCGGGCGGATCGACGATCACCCAGCAGGTCGCGAAGAACCTGCTCGTCGGCAACGAGCGCAGCGTCGTGCGAAAGGTGCGCGAGGCCCTTCTGGCGATGCGGATGGACAAGGATCTCGGCAAAGAGCGGGTCCTGGAGATCTACCTGAACGAGATCTATCTCGGGCTCGGGGCCTATGGCGTTGCCGAAGCCGCGCAGACCTATTTCGGCAAGTCGCTCGATGCCCTTTCCCTCGGCGAAGCGGCTCTGCTTGCCGGCATGCCCAAGGCACCGAGTTCCTACAATCCGGTCCGCAACCCGTCGCGCGCGCTTGAGCGGCGCAACTATGTCCTGCGACGCATGGCGGAGGACGGCGCGATCGACGTCGCAACCACATCTGCTGCGATCGGCCAGCCGATCCGCCTCGCCGAGCGGAAGCACAAGGAGAATGCCTCCGACAGTCAGGAGGGTTGGTTCCAGGACCTCGCCTGGAAGCAGGCGCTGGCTGGCCTCCCGAGCGACCTGCAGAGCCGCCAGGATATCGTTGTGCGCACGACCCTGCGGCCTGACCTCCAGACGGCCGCAGACACTGCTCTCAAGGCGGGCATCCGCCGCACGGACCAGATCCTCGGCTGGCGCGGGCCCCTGGCTCGTGTGCGGTTGCCAGTGAATTGGTCCGACCCCGAGCTCGATCCGCCAGCGGGGAGCTCGGACTTCTCGCTTGGGGTCGTCGAGAGCGTCGGCGCGGAAGCCGTTGTCGCACTCGGCCCAACCGAGCGGGTGCGTCTCGGAGCTGACGGCGTGCGCTGGACGGGGCGTCGGCTTCAGGACGTCGTCCGCGCCGGAGACGTCATCCTGCTCGACCTTCTTGGCGGTCGGCCGCAGCTCGCCCAGATGCCGGAGGTTGAAGGCGCTCTCGTCGCTCTCGATCCCCGCTCCGGCGATGTGTTGGCGCTTGTCGGTGGCTTCTCGCGCGAACGATCTCAGTTCGATCGCGCGACGCAGGCGCGCCGGCAGGCCGGGTCATCATTCAAGCCGATCCTATATAGCGGCGCGCTCGAAATCGGCTTCGATGCCACCTCCCCCATCCTCGATGCGCCCATTGTCATCGAACAGGGGCCCGGCATGATCGACTGGCGCCCGGCGGATCCGCAGGGCCGCAGCCGCGGCGGCCTGGTGACGGTCCGGCGCGCGCTTGAGCAGTCCCGCAACATCCCGTCCGCCCGGCTTTCGTGGACGCTCGGCCTGCAGGATGTTCAGGATGTCGCTCGTCGTCTCGGTATATCCGGCTCGATGACGAACGCTGCCGCTCTCGGTGCCATCGAGGTCACCCCGCTGCAGATGGCCATGGCCTACGGTGCCTTCGCCAATGGCGGTTCGCTTGTTCAGCCCCGTTATGTCAACGAGATCAGGTCCCGTGAGGGGCAGTTGATCCTGCGTGAGCCCGTCCAGGCCGCTCCCGCCATCGACCCGCTGGCCGCATCGCAGATGGCGTCGATCCTGAAGGGCGTCGTCGAACGCGGTACCGCCCGGACTGCCTTCTCCGGGTTCGGTCGAAACTTCGCCGGGAAGACGGGAACAACCAACTCAGCCCGCGACGTCTGGTTTGTCGGCTTCGCAGCGGATGTCGTGGTCGCGGTCTGGATAGGACGCGACGATAACAAGGTTCTCTTCCAGGGCGCTGGTGGCGGCCGGGTGGCTGCACCGATCGTTCGCGATTTCCTCGATCACTCAGGAGCGAGCTTCACCCTGAAGGAGCCACCGGTGGCTCAGGGGCTCGTTCCGGTCCTGGTCGATCCGACCACAGGACTGCCGGCTCGCTCCGGGCAGACGGAGCTGGTGCGGACTGACTCGCCCCTGCTGTCGGCGATCCCCATTGAAAGCGGACGGCCTGCAACGCCGCGGGGAGCGCGCACACTGCCAGCATTGCCGGTGGATCCCGTCACGCCGCCTGAATTTGTCCCCGAGGAGGACTGATGTGACCGAGGACGGCGAAATGACGGACATCGAGCACATCGATCTCGAAGAGTTCGATGGCATGAACGAGGCCCAAATCGAAGAGCGCCTTCGCCGGCGCGCGTTGGCCATGAAACCCGAGGTCCTTTCTAATTTTCTCTACGGCGTCG
Source organism: Bosea sp. ANAM02 (assembly GCF_011764485.1). NCBI lineage: Bacteria > Pseudomonadati > Pseudomonadota > Alphaproteobacteria > Hyphomicrobiales > Alloboseaceae > Allobosea > Allobosea sp. ANAM02. The sequence continues at coordinate 190,665 of NZ_AP022849.1, forward strand.
CTGCGACCGGCGATGAAGAGCATGAGGACATGATCTTTGACTACCTTACCCGGCGGATAGCCGCGATCCGCCGGATGCGCACCCTCAGGGGAGAGCTCGACAACAGCCTCGCCCAGCTTCTCGGAGAGACGTCTCATGCGTGAGAACGTGGTCCATGAGTATGTCGACGAGGTCGTCGAGACCCGCCGGCGAACGATCCAGATCATCGAGGACGTCCACGCCGAGATCACAGCCTGGCTGGTGAGCGTTTTCTCTGCGACATCTCGGGGTGGACCAGCGTTGCGGCCGCGATCCAGGAGGCCGAGAAGCAGGCGAAACGCTTCAAGGTCGACAAGGGCGCGACGCTTGTCCTTCGCGTCAGCGAGAAGAAAACGCGTCGCTTCAAGGAAGCCGAGGGCTCTGGCGGCAGGTACAACCCCAATGCGCACGTTCGCAATGACGAGATCATCAGCTTCCGCCATGTCTGGGATGGCCATGCAGGCTCGCTCGACGTGAGTATCGAAAAGGCGGACTTCGATCTGGTGGTGCCGATCGGGATTCCCGATGGGAGCGATCCTGGTGATGGCCTGGCCCAAATCATTCTGGGTGCGCGCGGTGATCTCTCAAAATTCCAGCCCTCGCTACTCTCCGGCTTTGGAGTCGGCGAATACCGCATGGCTTCCTGCCAGCGCGTTGCGTTGGCTCAGGTCCCTCCGGATGAACGCCGGCGCCCCATGAACTGGGCAGGGCTGCGCGTTCAGGGGACCCTTGACGTCTATGTCCCCAGCGGAATCTCGACGGCCAAGGTGCAGGAGTTCCTGGAGGACATCGAGCCGCAACCGATCTTTGATCGCACCATGACCACCAAGCTTCCGTCGCTGGTGCTCTACGGCTGCCATCAGGATCAGAGCAAGGTGATCCACTATCCCGCCGCGATCACGACAGCCTATCTGCCGGCTGTGCTCGCGTGAGGGCGCTTCCCGTTCCTCCAAGGCCCGATCGGGTCCTGCGACCTGACTTCACGTTCATCGACGTGGAGTCGTCGGCTCTGGTGTCGGGATACCCGGTGGAGGTCGCATTCTGCGACGATGGTCTCAACGTCTCCAAATGGCTGGTGCGGCCGCATGAGCGATGGGCAGGCCTCAACTGGAATGACGAAGCTCAAGCCATCCATGGCCTCTCGCAGGCCTATCTGCAGGCGGAAGGTGTGCCAGCCGAGCAGGTCGCGGCCGAGATCGCCGACCGGCTGAAGGGCATTCGTTTCGTCTGGTCCGACAACCCCGCCTATGATGCGCATTGGCTCGGCCATCTGGTAGCCCTCCATCCCTCACCGGTGTGGAGCGGGCTTTCGGTCTACCACGAGGCCGGCGCGTTGACTGAAGCATTGGGTGAAGCGACCGCGGCGGCGGCCTGGGCTCTGCGCAAGGATGATGTCGTCGAGCTCGTTCGAGCGACATTCCCGCATGTCCACCGCGCTGGGCCGGACAGCCTCAGCCTCGCATCTCGTTTCCGGCTCTTCGCCGATGAGGTCTATTTCGAGGAGTTGAAGGGCTTCGTTACAGGTTGGATCTCAGGAAGGCTCTGATCACCGGCGGCGAGGCCCTGCTGCTCATCAGCCAGCGAGGTCCTCAAACGCCAAGTCGAAGCGCCCGAGATACTTCCGCACGCGGTCCGTGTCGTTCGAGCTTGCCTTCTTTCCGCGCGACACGGCGAAGAGCTCGCGGCCGGCCGCGCTCATGGTGTTGTGCCGCCGGCAGACGCGGACGACATGTGCCAACTGCACACGATCGAACGGATCAATTTCGGCAGCCCTGTCGCCCAGTAGCTCCTCGAGGCCGTCTCCACCCTGATCTACCGCCCACAGCGCCTTAAGCCTGCGTATCTCCGATTGGACGGTGTCTTCGTCGATGCGTCCCTTCGGCGCCAGCGTTGCCATGCGAGTCGTGCTCGCAGTCAGGTCGCGGAAGTTCGCGCTCCAGGCGGCCGCCGGCGACGTCGCGAAGGACAGGAAGAGCTCGCGCGCCTCGCGAGTCATTCCGACTTTTCGTCCCTCCCGGATGCTGAAGCGATCGAGCTCGTGATCGAGGTTGGGCTCGATGTCCTCGACACGGTCCCGCAACGCTGGCAGCGCGAAGGTCCACAGGTTCAGACGGGCGTAGAGGTCCTCGCGGAAGCGCCCTGCCCTGACCTCTTTGCCCAGGTCCTTGTTCGTGCCCGCGATGAGCAGGAATTCGGACGACACGTCACGATCGGATCCCAGAGGAAGGAAGCGCTTCTCCTCAATCGCCCTCAGGCACATGGCCTGCTCGTCCGCGCCGAGCTCGGCGATCTCGTCGAGAAACAGCATACCCTTGTCGGCAGCCTTCATCAGCCCCGGCCGATCGGCGAGCGCGCCGGTGAATGCACCCTTGCGGTGTCCGAATAGCGCCGACATCGCCTGGTCGCCGCGCAGGGTGGCGCAGTTGACCTCGATGAACTGTCCAGAGACCTGGCCGCGCTTCTTGCGGAGCTCATAGATCTTGCTTGCGAGCTGGCTCTTTCCGGCTCCCGTCGGCCCGGTCAGCAACACGGGCGCGCGCGAGTTGATGGCCACCCGCTCGATCTCGTCGATCATCGTGTTGAAGGTACGGTTCCGCGTCGCGATGCCCCCCTTCAGCACAGAGGTCGACGCGAGCCTCTCCACCGCAAAGCGCGTTGTGATCGCGTTGTAGCGTGACAGATCCAGATCGATGACCGTGTGTCGACCGACCGCCTCAGGCACGTCGCTGCCGCGCTTGGGCGGCGAAAGCTGGATGAGCTTGGCGGACGGGATGAAATGCGCCTCGACGAGAAGGAAGAGGCAGATCTGCGCGACGTGGGTGCCGGTGGTGATACTGACATAGACGTCCTCTTGCTCCGGCTTGAATGCGATCTCGTTTTCGATGACGGCGAGAAGCTTGCTGAAAACCTCCTCGAAATCCCACGGATCGCGTGCGTTGAAGGCATGCCGATGGACCTCCGTCGCCGGTGCGACTTCGGCAATATCAGCCGTGACCTGCTTGAAGAGCGCATCACTGTGCGTGTCGACGAGCAAATGAAGGTCGTCGATGAACAGACCAGGTTGCTGGCACATCCCGACGGTCGGTCGCCACTTGTTCCAGCGCTGCTCCTTCATCCCGGCATCGAGCTTGGTGCCGAGGATCGCGATGCCAACCCGCCGCTTCATGGTCTATCCAAATTTCTAACTCGCTATCTCTCTGTATAGCATTGGGCGGCTTCCGGCAATCCTTGCCTCAAGGATTTCGGTGCACATCACAGAGTGAATTTCCCACCTGAACTCAATAACTTGATTGCCGCTTCGACAATCCTTTGAAGGATTGTTCTGCGAGTTGGCACGCGCCTTGAAATCCTCCTCCCCGTAACCGGCGGCGGAGAAAGCCTCCCTCGCCACCCATCCCCCGACACGACCGGCCATCCAGGCCGGAACGAGGACGCATGCCGGCGCCAGGCCGGGAGCGAGGACGCATGACCATTACGATCTCGGGACAGGATCTCATTGATGCCGGACTGCGGCAGGGCCGCTGGTTCAAGCCGGCGCTCGAAGCAGCCAACTCGGCCATCGCCCAGGGCGAAAGCTTCAACGCTGCGCTGGCGATCGCCGCGGGCTTTGCTCCGCCTCCAGCGTTGGCTCTCCGCACGCCGGGTGCGCTGCCCTTCTACGCCAATATCGAGGCCGAGACGCCCGAGGAGGAGGCGAATGTCGAGGCCGTGAAGAAGACCATGACGGAGCTCCTGAGGACGCCTGTGGTGACCGCAGGCGCGATCATGCCCGACGCCTGCCCTTCCGGCCCCGGATCGATCCCGGTCGGCGGGGTGGTATCGAGCACGGGGATCCATCCCGGCTTCCACTCGGCCGATATCTGCTGCTCGATGGCGATCACCGTGGTTCCGGGCGCATCTCCGGCCGCGTTGCTCGACGCCGTCCACAAGGTCACGCATTTCGGTCCCGGCGGGCGCGAGCGCGGGAAGCAGGTCCGTATGTCTGATTCTTTGCTTCAATCCTTCGATGGCAACGAGTTTCTCAAGGACCTCGTGTCTGTTGCGCGGGAACATCATGCGACGGAAGGCGATGGCAATCATTTTGCCTATGTTGGCCAACTCAAGTCGACGGGCGAGACGGCACTGGTAACCCACCATGGCTCGCGAGCGCCTGGAGCGAAGCTCTACGGGAAGGGAATGAAGCTGGCCGAAGCTACGCGGCGCCGCATTTCTCCGGAAACTTTGGCGAGCAGCGCATGGATTGAGGCCGACACCCGCGAGGGCGAGGCCTACTTCGACGCGCTACAGATCCTGCGTCGGTGGACCAAGTCGAGCCACTACGCCATCCATGACCTGGCGCTGTCGGTTCTGGGTGTTGCGGCCGGTGACCGGTGGTGGAATGAGCACAACTTTGTCTTCAGGAAGACGGATGGCCAGTTCTACCACGCCAAGGGCGCGACGCCGGCGTTCAAGGGATATGCCGACGACGATACTGGGCTGACCATGATCCCGCTGAACATGGGCCAGCCGATCCTGATCGTGCGCGGGAGCGACGCAGCTCATGGGCTGGGCTTCTCCCCTCACGGGGCAGGGCGCAACCTCTCCCGGACGGCGCACAAGCGCTTGATGGGTGATCGCCCGGTTGAGGACATCGTCGCGGAGGAGACCCGCGGGCTCGACTGCCGCTTCTTCTGCGGACGCCCGGATATCTCCGAGCTGCCGAGCGCCTACAAGTCGGCGGCGTCGGTGCGGCGCCAGATCGAGCACTTCGGCCTGGCCGAGGTGGTCGACGAGGTCCTTCCGTACGGCTCGATCATGGCGGGTGATTGGGAGGTTGATGCACCCTGGCGCCGCCGAAAGCGGGCTGCCTGACAAGGCTCGTGCTCTCGCCTCAGGGCGAGAGCACTCCCGGTGCGCGCGGCTTGCCGTTTTCGTTTTTCCGATCGAGCATCGTTCTCGACCAAGGAGAGACTGGTGATGACCAAGCACGTCCTGAAGGCGCGAATCTGCTCTGATGATGGCGTTTGCGACTGCACGAGATTCCGCGGCGAAGGCTGCCAGCTGATTTGTGAAGCCTGCGGCGGGGTGCGCGATTTGAACTTCTCGTCGTTGACGAGCGCCTGCCCAGGGCAACTGATGACCGAAGATCAGAAGGCCAAGGTCGAGGGTTGTGTTCTCGATTTTCGCGACGGCGAATGGCTCGATCTACGACCACCACTGACCCTTCAGGAGATGATCTCCCTCTGCGACCAGCACATCCTCGACGCAGCTGGCTTCGACGTCATCCGTCTCGACGAATTCAACTATTCGCCGCCGACCCTCGGCCTGACCGTCTGGCGCCGCGACGGCAAATCCTCCAGTCCGACCATCTTCCTGGATGTGACGATCCTCGCCGGGGATTACGACTATGTGGCGGTCAGGACGGTCGAGGAGGAGGGGCTTGCCATGCCGACCTTGATCACTCATCACGCAATCAATCCGTGGCTCAGTCGGTACGCAATGAAGCACCGGCTCAAAGAGGTGCAGATACGGGAGATCATGGGCAACGACAGCTCGATCTCGGTTCGCACCAGCACAGCCCCGCTGCTGGTCTATACGTCGAAAATGATCAAGAGGGCCGCCGCCCAAGCGAAGGTCTATTGCCTGCCCGGCTTGTCAGGAACGGCCTCGCATTTGTAGCGGACCGACAGGCTCTGATCTGCCCAGGTCTCGTGACCGGTCGCCTGCGCGTGCCGCGCTGCAACGGCCATGGCGTTCTTCGCCACCCAGATTGCGGTCGAGCCTGCACAGGTGAAGCAGCCTGCCATGACGTCCACAGAGGTCGATCGGGTCAGCATGCGGTCCTCCTTTGCCAGATCTCGTGCCTGAGCTCGCCGACTTGGTCGTAGCGGGTGCGCTGGAAGCTCCCCGGGAATGGCTCCAAGAACACGTCACATCGATGCCGTCCGGGAATTCGGGTGGCGATGATCCGATCGGTGTGGGGGCGGGATGCCGCGTAGATCTCGCAACCGCCGGCTACGATCAGCTCCTCGGCACCGAGTTCGAGAGCTCGGGAAAAGGCCGCAGCATAGCTCTGCTCGAAGAACACCCCGTCAATGGCCTCAGGAGCCTGCCTGGTGAGGACGATGCTCGTCCGGCCAGGCAGAGGCTTGCCGATCGACTCGAAGGTTGTGCGGCCCATTAAAAGCACGCGGCCGAGCGTCATCCGCCGGAAGTAAGCCAAGTCGGCTGGATAGTGCCACGCGAGCTTCCCAGCGCGTCCGATCCCGCGATCGTCATCAAGCGCGACGATCTGGGTTAGGGTGAGCCCGCTGGGGAGGACGAGGCCGGTCATGCCGGCTCTCCCGCGCACGCCACGCCGCATTCGGAGTCCGAGGGCTCCCATTCGTCTTCGAAGAAGGTCGGTGCGCGCCTGGCCTCGTCGACGAGCTTCTGCATCGAGTCGCGGCGATCGAAGCGTCCAAAGCGAGCTTCCTTGTCGAGCCACCAGGACACGTCATCTGGATGGATGCGAATGCGGTTGATCCGGTCAGCGCGCGCCATGGCGAAGCAATGCGTGCAATTACCGACGCCTCGTGGCAGCTGCAGGTCGAATTCCTGCGCAGCCCAGAACGCGTTGATATCGTCCTTGCGCATCTTGGCCTTGGCCAGCGGATAGATGACACGGCGGCCGTGCTTTTCGGCGTTCTCCAGGCCGTTCAGGATGCGAATGCCCTCGTCATCCCGAAGGCCGATCGCTTCGAGATAATTGCCAGGCTCTCCGTGACCGAGAGAGCGCATCAGCGAGAACATGGGGAGCACCTTAAGGAACTGGGTGCACCAGCGTTCCTTCCAGTTCGGCACGCGCTTCTTCTTTTCGATCAGCGCAGCGAAAGGCTCACCATCGCGGCTCGCAGAATTGTAGCCGACGATCTCGAAGCCGGGCGCCTCGGCGCACCATTCGATCCAGTAGATATGGATCCCCCATCGGGTGCCGCACTCATGGACGAAGCGCAGGGTTTCCTCGCGCTCCTTTCCCGTATTGGCGAAGGCGACGACGATGTTTTCAGGAAGGCGGCCGTCATGGGCGTCGATGATCGCCTTGAGCATGCGTGCGCTGGTGCGGCCTCCAGAGAAGCTGATCAGCGCGGTCCCCTGTAGCAGGAATGGATTGGGCTTGATGGTCATGGCGGATCTCAGACCGCCACGTCCATCTTGATCGCGGGATGAGGGTCGTAATCCTCGATCACGATGTCCTCGAAGCGGAAGGCGAAGAGGTCCTTCACGTCCGGATTGAGCCGGAGCTTCGGCATCGGCCGCGGCGCCCGAGCAAGCTGCTCCTTCAGCGCCTTCTCGTGGTTCCGATAGACATGCACGTCGCCGAGCGAATGAATGAATTCGCCTGCGATCCTGCCGGTGGCCTGCGCCATCATGGCGAGCAGGATGGCGTAGCTGGCAACGTTGAAGGCCCAGCCCAAGCCGGAATCACAGCTGCGCTGGGTCAGCATGAGGTGGAGCCGGTTGTCGCTGGTGCAAAACAGCTGGACGAGGCAGTGGCACGGCGCCAGGGCCATCTTCGGGATGTCCGCGGGGTTCCAGGCCGAGATGATGGTGCGGCGCGAAGCCGGATTGTTCTTGATGTCGGCGATGGCGTTGGCGATCTGGTCGATTGTGCCGCCTTCCGGCGTTTCCCATCGCCTCCATTGCTGGCCGTACACTGGACCGAGCTCAAGATCCTTGTCGGCCCACTCGTCCCAGATGGTGACGCCGTTCTCCTTCAGATAGCGAATGTTGGTGTCGCCTTTCAGGAACCAGAGCAGCTCGTGGATCACTGACTTCAGATGGATCCTCTTCGTCGTCAGCAGCGGGAAGCCGTCTGCGAGGTCGAAACGCAGCTGTTCGCCGAACAGCGCCTTCGTACCGACCCCGGTGCGATCCATACGCCTATCGCCCTTTTCGAGGATCTTTCGAATGAGCGCGGCATATTGATTATCGACGTGGCGGGGATCGTCACAAGGAATGGACATTGAATCGTCTCCGATCTTTCGTCGAAGACAGTCCTCTGGTGGATTACAAGTCACAATCCTTGTTTCGCGCCCCGTCCACCGATTATCGTAGCTTGATCCGTTGAAAGGAATCGCGACGTGGCCAAGAACATCGAACGCATGCGACGGCTTCTGGTCGTGGCTTGCGACGCAGCTCACATCTCGGGCGCGCCGACCTATGACGGGAACGCCAAGCTCTTCAGGTTGCCCGGGAGCAGCATCGAGATCGCGGTCGAGCTGGGCAAGGACGGCTACGTCTACCGGCTGCGGGAGATCTACGAGGTCCCAGACCTACAGGCTGGTGGCGCCAGGCCCGTTCGCAACGAGCTTGCGACCCTGCCGGTCGGAAGCGAGGTTGAGGTCGCCCGCCGCGCGGTCGTTCATCTCGTCGGCAGCCGTGTCAACTCCGCGCTTGATGCGGCCGCCTAGCAGGCCTGAGCGCCTTCGATCTCTTTCAATGCCCAAGGGCAAGGAACAATGATGTCCGAAGCCGCCTCGCTCGATCTCGGCCGCATCGAATTTCGTCTCGAAGCGGAGAATGGGCTTTCCACCTTGTCTGTCACAGGGGAAGGCGCCCGAAAGTGCTACGCGCCGATATCGTTGCAGCTTGCAAACAACCAGATCTTTAGCGGCTTAAATGCCCCGCTATACGGCATCCTTGATCGACCGTTCGTCGACTGGAAGGGCGCAGCGGTGCAACCCAGTCGCATGGCTGTGCCAGCATCCCTTTGGGCACATGTCAGCGGATTATTCCAGGAGCTCTACGGTCGCGAGGCCGCATGGGAAGAGCGCAAGGCTTTCCTCGAGGCGATCCGGAACAAGGCGATCGGCTCATCGATAGTGCAACTTTGGGGCGTTGGAGACATTGACTTCGACGCGCTCCATGCCCTGCCCTACGACAATCGCGGCAGTGAGCTGATGCCTCTGGAACACTACAACTGGCTGGCCGAACCCACCGTCAGCGCCCAGGCCGTCAAGCGCTTCGTCCTCACGCATCCGATCCTCGCCGCTTTCGCGATGAACGGCTCCGAGTTGTTCGACATTGCAAAGGGGTACTCCACGCCCGAGGCGGCATACGAGGCGATCCTGTCTTCCATCGAGACGGTCGGGTTCACCGGGAATGGCGGAGGCTGGAAGCGCGAGGTCGGGTCGATCTCGCGTGAGACACTGGCTCGCCTCGCTGATCTTCCGGGGGTACGCGTGTCGTTCGATGAGGACGACCTCTATTTCACCAGCGATTTTCTGGCACTCGCTCGCCGTCTCAAGCCGAATTCGCTTCCTCGCACCGTAACGGGACTCGTCAACGTGGTCGAAGCCAGTCGCTGCGTGAAGGGTCTCCTGGAGCGTCTCTCGGTTACAGAGGCCTTGGAGATGGGGCAAGGCTTCGGTTTCCATCTCAGCGACGCCGAGATCCAGCAGATGTTCCGGGACGTGGACTTCGACAAGGCGCCCGGAATGATCACCACGATTGCCATGGGCGGTGTTCCCTTCCTTGGAGCGTATGGAGCCCTGCTTGAGGAAAGATGGGATCTGGTGCGCGAGCCCAGTGCGGATGTTGGCGGCTTCGCCTTCTCAGCTCTGCGGGAGGCTCTGCTCCGTGACGGCTTCATTTCCGTTTCCGAGAAGGCCAAGGAAGCCGTTCTCGAATTCGAGGGCCTCTCGGCGCCCCATCCCTGACTGCTTCGCTTGTTGCTTGCACCGTCTCCGAGCATCCTCGGTGGAATCGATTGGAGATAAGGCATGGCAACGGCGAACCAGGTACGCGCCCTTCGGTTTGAAGAAAGCACGCTGCGCCGGCTGTCCGCCGGCCTTCGGAACGCGACGGCGCTCGTCATCGCGCCGCAGCGCTCGCCCTTCGACAATTTCGGCGTCCTCGCTGCTCGCAATCTCGCCCCGCGCAAGCGGCCGGCGCTCGATTCCGGCTTCACCGTCAAGGACGCTCGGGAACGCATTACCGAGTTCCTCGACAACACCTTCCGTCCCGAGAGCCTGTTCGAGCTCGTTGGCTACCTCCGCCAGCGTCTGCTTCATATCGAGCATCGGCGTCAGCCCGACGGCGGCAGCGCGAACTACCTCATTGACGGGGTGAGCAAGCAGAGCGTGCTGGCGGCTTCCGTCGATCGCCGTCTCTCGCGCCCTGGCCTTGCGCGCATGTTCGGTCGCACCCTCGATGCCGAAGTCGAAGCGGCCGCCCGGATGCGCGTCCAGCAGGAAACCCCGGAGCAGACCGAAGCGCGTCGCCTGCGCTCTTTCAACGCTACCCGACTGCGCGGGCGCGCCGGCGATCCGGATGCTCCGCCTTTCGGCGACTGGGACGACATGCGCTTCTCGGCGCAGTCGATGTTCCGTGGCCGCGAGATCACGGTGCAGGGCACCGAGGTCTGGGCAGGTTTCGAGCTTGCTCGGGCTTCCGACGATCCGGCTGCGAACCTGCGCCTCTATCGCGATCTCCGCGCACAGGGCCACAACGTCATCGTCCCCGCGAAGACGCGTGAGGATGCCGAGGCCGGCCGCTTCGTTCCCGGCATGCCGCTCGTGGCTCGCGAAGGCGCCGTCCGCACCCGTCTGATCGCGAAGTCGCTGAGCTACGCCAAGCTGACCGAGACCTTCAAGCAGTCGCCCTTCGCCTATTTCGAGGAGATGGCGCGCCGCATGGGTCGTCAGACGCCGGCGCCCAACAAGGTGGTCGAGCTCGCGGCCTTCCGCGATCGCTTCCGTCGGGTCGAGTCGCCGGAGCCCATCCAGCCTGCTATCCGTCCGGAAGTTGTCCGCCAGGTCCTGATCCGCATCGGCGTCGAGCAGCTCACGGTGTTCGATCCCAGCACCGGGCACGAGCATCCGTTCGATCCGACGAAGCTCCCGGCCGGGCGTTACAACAAGGAGGACGGGTTCGGGCTGCCTGCGGGCTTTGTCCTTGTGGACGCCGACGGCGGCTATGCGCACCTCGACGAGGATGAGCGCTACCACAACGCCTTCGGACCTGCCCTGGTGCCTCCCAAGGGCTCTCAGGAGCCGCCGCGCTGGGCCATGAACGGGGAGTTTCTCACGAAGGTCGAATTCCAGGCTCGCACGACCTATGAGCGCCTCCTGGATCGGACCCCCGCACGGCCCGAGCCGGAACCGGAACCTGATCTGGGGCCGAAGTTCCTCCCGGAGCCGACGCCGCCCCGTCCCGGCGCCCGCAAGCGCTAAGGGTTACCAGTCAAGATCGCAGTACGGCACAGAGGGCGCCTTCCGGACCAACCGGGCGGCGCCCTTCTCCGTAAGGACGCCGAAGACCTGGGCACTTCGCGAAAGATCCTGCACATCCAGCCCGAGAAACTCGGCGTAGAGCTCGATTACCGCCACCACGAAGCTCTCCCCATGCGCGGGCTCGCCAGCCGCCACATCAGGAAATGTCACGAGATGAGCAAGCTCGTGGAGAATGGTGTGTTTCGTCCGCCCCCAGTCCGCGATCGAGATCAGTCCGCCTGGCGTGGCATAGCAATCGCCTGTCCCCGTGAAGCGTAGGGAACTGACCGATATCGCGCGGCTGCGAACCACCAGGCGAATGAACGCAGCGCATTCGTCGCGCGACATGATCTCCGGGCGCGCTCGGCTGTCGACGCAGGCGCGCTCCCAATCATAGACGCGCTTCTGCAGCGGATCATCGTCGGGGCCGAAGCTCCTCTGCGCGTTCCTGGTCGAGCTATTCATCGAGGATCCTCGGGGGCGGCGAACGCGCGTAGCGCTTCCGGAAAATATTTTCGTGGATTCTGGTTGTGCATTTCAAGGACCGCTCGCACGCTGCTTGGGACAAACTGCCGAAGCGCGGAGACGAATCGATGAACGGACGCCAGATCAACGTCGAGAAGGCGGAATACATGAAGGCGGTCAATGGCAGCATGGCGGCCAGCTTCGGCGTGGGCTTCATGAAGGTTCACAACGATATCGACCCGCACCTCGCGATCATGAGCCAGGCGCTCGCCGATGGAATCTTCGCCGATGATTTCGTGGACCGGCTTTCGAAGACCTACGGCTTCGTCCGCGCCGAGGGCGATACCAGTCTCGAAAACGCGCGGGCCGAAAACCTCCGCATCGCGGCCCTCGCGAACTATGTGCGCGAGGATGAAGGCTGGGCGATCGGCGGGGACGGCGCGGTCTATCGCGCCGGGGCCGGCGGCGTGTTCAAGATGGAGGCCATCACCTCGCGGACCGGAAGCTGGGGCTTCGGCGCCTTCTTCTCCGAGGATGCCGAGCTCTCTCTCGATGACGACGGCTTCGCGACCGTGTCGGGAGGAACCTTCGACTTCCTCGGCGGTGGCGTCGACATCCACAATGCCGTCGCCCACTACGAAGCGCGCCTGGAGATGACCCAGGCCCCCGGTCTGCACTGATCCGGAACGCTCCGGCCTCGTGATTTCAGGTCACGAGGCCGGAGCAAATAGATCGCCCTGATTGGGCCCGACAACACGGCTCGCCTTGTAGCCGCCGTCATAGGATTTCCACGGGACTGCTCGATACAGTCCTGTCACGACCCAACGCTGGAACCTCTTCAGGTCCCTCCGGCTGTTGTCGAAAACCATCGGGTAAGGGCGTATCCCACGCGCGACCATGCGGTCGAACCGGTGGAATATCCGCTCCCAGGTTTCCTTCTTGTCGAAACCGACCAGCATAAAAGTCATGAGGTGGGACGGCGGGACGCCATGGCGTTCCAGTGTGTCGACGCCGCGGAAGAAGACCTCCTCGTCCTTGAGATTATCCCACGCGGTGTAGAGCCGGCGCTTGGTGAATCCGTCATCGCGGTATTCAACCGACGAAAGCGCAGAGGCGACCTCGTCCGTCATCGCGCGGACATTGATCCCCTGCGTAAAGCTGACCTTGAAGCCGCCGTCGCGGATTTCCGCCATCCGCTCTTCCCAGCCCGGCGCGCCGAAGAAGTCGTTATCGAGCAGGTGAAGGTTCCGGGGCCATGGGTCGCCGCGCCAGATATCGGCGATCGACGCGACCGAGCGCGGCTTTCCCTCCTTCCCGGGCACGACGCAGAACTTGCACGAAAGCCTGCAGCCGCGCTGGGTGAAGCCGATGCTCGCGTTGAAATCTGGATAGAGCGCGTAATCGAGACCGCTCTCGACGAAGCCCGGGATTTCCTCGACGGTCGCGATGCGGCCGCTTCCGGTTCCACCCAGCAGGGCGCCCGGCCATTCAGCCTCAAAGCGCCGAACCCGCTCCTCGGAGAACTTGAAGATCGCACCGCCATAGACAGCGTCATAGGCAGGCTCGTCGAGATGACGGTATGGCGACCTTGTGAAATGGATCACGTCACCGCGGGCGCGATGCCAGGCCGAGATCTTCATCAAGGCCAAGTTCGGCAGCTTTCCATCGAGCTGGGTGATTCGAATATGGCGCATCGACTCTTTCGCCGCCTGGTCTCATCAGATTGGCATCGACGATCGGATGTCTTTGGCCGGTTTGAAAGACCCGGCACGCAATCCTTTGGTGGATAGCCGAAGACAATTCGTGGCGCTGCCTTATCCGACTGGTTAGTTTCATCGGTGTGGAAGTCCGATGGTGAGGCCAGAAGGTTGCTGCCGAGAACGCTCAGCGAGACATTGTCCAACGTGATGGGGGTCCCCGCCTCGACGGCGGTGATCTTCATGCGTCAGCTGCGCGAGGCCAAGCTCCTGTCCAAGTCTGGCCGTGGGCGTGCCGCCGCTGATATGACCCCACTTGATGCCGCGCGTGCGATGGTCGCGATGGCGGCAACGCCCCGCCCGTTCCATGCGGTCGAGGCTCATGATCAGTTCGCGAACACCAAGCTCGCTCAACACTCCACCGGTGGGCTTTTGGACACGCTGCCCGAGACCGACGGGATCAGCGCCGTCGCCGCTCTGATCGAGCGATATGTGAACGGGCAGGTCGACCAGCACTTCAAAACGACGGGGGTGACCTGGGAGGCGCGAGCCTCGGCGGTGGACCTCGTGTTCATGGTCACGCCGCCGGTTTCGATCCAGTTCCGGATTGTGGTGAATAACCAGCTCGTCGAGAGCCGCAACTACATCCAGGAGGGCGCCGTCGCGCCGCAGGCTGATCTACGCGAGTATCGCAGGCTCAGCGGGCGGACCTTCATGGCGCTCGCTGACGCCTTCAATGCCTTCATGCGCGAGGATTTCCTCAGCGCTTGACCTTCGTGGTCTCGGGCTTTGCCGCCGCTTCAGCGGCGGCCGGCTTCGCGCCGGGTTTCGGGCACGCCGCGTCGATCGTCTTCTTCGCCACAGGGAAGCCTTCCAGGCGATAGTTCTGGATGATCATGCCGTCCTTGCGCAGCCAGGTGACGCGGGCTTCCTTGCCCTGTTCCAGGGCCGCAACGAGACGCTCTTCGGGCTCCCCCGACCTCACGAAGCCGGCGCCCTTGAAAATCAGCAGGCTGAACTCCTTGCCATCGACGTCGATGGTTCCTTCTTCACCCGTGTCTTCGCCGTAGCCGGAGACGATCACCACCCCATTGAAGTTGTCGAGCTTCGGGGCATTCTTGATCGCGATGTACGGGCGCCCAAGCGGCCGCACGGGCGCTTCGTTGTCCGCGGCCATGCCGAGCAGCGCGAAGCACTCCTCACCCTTGGTCCAGGTCTCCCAGCCCTTGGTCTGGGCCGAGGCGCCGGCGGCACCCATCAGGACGAGCGCGGCCGTCGCCAGGCTGGTCAGGATTTTCATCACGTCACTCCAACAAGATTCCTTCGACTCTCGAATGACTATCCATGGGACCGAAGGCGACGTCCACATTTCTCCTTGCCCTGCGATGGTGACTTTCATGGAGTCGACGCAGATTCCGGTGGATGAGCTAATTCCGGTGCGGAGCATCCAATGAAGATCGTTATGCAGCTGAGCCGCCCGCAGATGGGCCTCTACAAGGATCGCCCCTATCTTTCGATCCTGGGTCGTTCCGATTCCGGCGAGTGGGTCAAGGCGATGGCCTGGGATTCGGTCGCGGAAGCGCTTTCCGCCAAGATCGAGAACCTGACGCAGGCTGACGAGGATCTCGCCTCGCGGCGCGCTTTCATCGATTGCTCCGGCTACACCAAGTCCACCGACAAGACCCGGCGCGACGGCTCGACCTATGTCGAGAACAAGTTCATCATCAAGTCCTTCAACTTCCTCAGTGGACCGAGCCTCGAGGCTGCCCGCACGCGCCTGGATGCTGCGATCACTCTTGCAGCGGCACATCGTGCTCGCGAGGCCGGCGATCTGGACGGAGCCTACCGCATGCTGGAAGGGCTGGCGGCTAGCATCGCTCGCGTCCCGGCACCGTCTCTGCGCGTCGAGATTCCTGCGGCGGAAATGGATCCGCCTGCCGAACTCAACGCGGGTCCGGAGGAAGCGGCCGCCCAGCGCATTCGTGAAGCGGACGCTGCTCGCGGTGCGTCCGATGGCGCAGCGGTTGCCGAGCCCTCGCAGGCGGAGCCGGCAGAGGTGAGTGCGACTGCGGAAGTGGTCGAGAACGCCGCCGAGGCCGAAGCGACTGTCGAAGTCACTCCTGACGCGGCAGTCGTGGCCGAGCAGGCTGCTGCCGTCGAGGCGAGCGAAGAAGCGACTGAGGATGACGACCAGACCTTCGGCGACGCACCTGACGCGACCGCTGAGGCCAACGAAGAGCCGTCGGCTCCGGAAGTGACGGCGGCCGCGGAGAAACCCTCTGCGCCAGCTCCTCAGGCGCGTCCAGCTGCTCGCCCGCTGCCCGGTCGTGCCGCCCCGCCCCCGCCGCGGCGCGCTCCCGGCATGCGCCCTGGCATGTGACCGCTATGGATCTCATCGCTAAGCCCCGCGCCGTCGACGCTACCCTCGTTCTCGAAGGCGGCGTCATCCCGGCGCGGGGCTTTCTCTTTTCCGACGGCCGGTATGAGCTCGTTTCGCTCCCGCCCAACCCCTCCGCGATCGGGGATGGCGACATCGTCCTCGCCGAGCGCTTCGGTGAACGCTTCTACACCTCAGCCATGGTCGGCGACGGGCGTGTACGCGGCTTCCTTCGGTTGGCCAGCGGTCCTGAGATCCCCGTCGACCTCTCGGAGCCACTCCGCGTCCTGCCCAACGTCATCGAGGCTTCTGTCCATCTCAAGAACGGCACCGTTGTCGGGATCGATGTGACGGAAGAGGTGCTTGAAATGGACCACGACGGTTTCCTCGCGCTGAGCGACGCCCGTGTCTCCGCCGGCCAAACGGCTATTGGTCGTGAGATCCGCGCCACCTATGGCGCCGACCAGGTCGAACGTGTGGAACTCGTCGCTGCCGCTTCCGCATTCTTCGGGCGCTTGCCGGCGGCAGACGGTCGAGGATTGATCGCGACGCAGGACGTCGACGCGCTTGACTATGCGCTACGCGTGGAGCTCCACCAGCGCCTAGCCCCGGCGCCCTCTCCGAGTTTCTGATTTCAGAAGGCGGGATTTCCGCCCTTCAAGGTTCGTCGATCTGAAGGAAGCCGCCCGGCACCATTGCCGGCACCATGTGATCGATACCCTCATCGAGTTCCGGCTCGATTGCCATCTCACTCTGCAGGCGCTTTGCGAGGCCGGTATAGCGGCGGTCGAGATCGATCGTCGCGGCGGCGCGCTCGATGCACTCGTCGGCGCCGATCACGACGCACAGCTGCTTGGCGCGGGTAATCGCTGTATAGAAGAGGTTCCGGCGCAGCATGAACATCTGGCTGCGGTGCGCAGCGAAGATGACCACGGGAGCTTCGCAACCCTGGCTCTTGTGGACGGTCGTGGCGTAGGCGAGCTCGATGTCTTCGATGTCCGACTTGCCGTAGGTCGCCTTCGACTCTGGATATTCGACGACGATGAACGGCAACGGCTTGCCGTTCTCCTCGTCGGGGCGGTGTCCGACATGGCAGACGAAGCCGACCTCGCCGTTGAATATTCCCTTCGAGTAGTCGTTGCGCTGCTGCATGATGCGGTCGCCGACCGTGTAGGTCGTTTTCCCGATCGTGACCGAGTTCGGGTCATCCTCGATGGCCGGGTTCAGGGCCGCCTTGATCGCCTCGTTGAGCTTGTCGACGCCGATCTCGCGCGGACGCATCGGCGTCATCACATGCACGTCGCGCAGCGGGTCGACGCCGCGGGCCGGCAGCACGTCTTTGAGCAGGGAGATCACCTTGCCCAGGATCTCCTCCGGCTGCTCGATCGGCATCACCTTGAAGCCCTTGGCCGTGTACACATCTGCCGGGAGAGGCGTGAGCCCGTTGTTCACGCGGTGAGCGGCCGTCACGATCGCCGAGTCATTGCCTTGGCGGTGAACGACCTCCAGGCGCGACGTCGGTATCACTCCGGACTCGATAAGATCTCGGAGGACCTGGCCGGCGCCGACCGACGGAAGCTGGTCCACGTCGCCGACGATCGTGAGCCCACTGTCGCTGCCGATTGCCTGGATGAAGCTGCAGGCGAGATCGATATCCACCATCGAGAACTCGTCGACGATGAACCAGTTGTTGGGGAATGGATTGCCTGCGTCATGAACGAAAGCACCTTCCTGCACACGCAGCAGCCTGTGACAGGTCGAAGCCTCGCGACCTGACACCTCGGCCAGGCGCTTTGCTGCGCGGCCGGTAGGCGCAACAAGAGCGATGTCGCGCTTGAAGTTGCTGAGGGCCTGAACGATGACCTTCTGGGTCGTCGACTTACCCGTGCCCGGGCCACCGGTGATGACGCTGACGGCGTGCGTCAGCGCATTGACGGCCGCTTCACGCTGACTGGGGTCGAGTGTGATATGCATCTGCGTCTCGGCCAGACGAATGGCCGCCAACGCTTCGTCGTGCTCATAGGCGCCGCAATTCAGCAGGCGAGCGAGATCGCGAGCAACGCGCTGCTCGACCGCGCGCACCTTCAACGAAACGGCGAGTCCGGTCTCCTCGTCCAGCACGGCAGCGTGACCATCGAGCGCCAAGTCTATGTATTTGTGGACGATTGGCTTCGGATGCTGGAGCAGCATTGCCGCCTTCTCGACCAGAACCTCCACCGGCAAGCCGCAGTGACCGTCTCGCTTGGCGGCAATAAGGGTATGACGAAGCCCCGCTCGCATACGCAGCGGAGAATCCTTCGCGTGCCCTTCGATGGCTCCGATCCTGTCAGCCGTCGCGAACCCCACGCCCTCGATGAGCTCGGAAAGGCTCCAGGGGTTCTCCGCGATCTTCTGCCTCGCGGTCTCCCCCAGGACCTCCATCACGTTCTTGATCTGGCGGGAATTCAGGCCGTGCTCGGCCAGGAAGGCAACGGTTTCGGGACGCATGGCATTGGTAAGCCACGCTTCGGCGATCGCCTTCGCCTTTTCGAGCGGGATCTCGGCCTCGACGAGAATCTCGGGTTGGGTGACGACGTCGATCAGGCGAACACCGAAGTGCTTCCCGAGCGCATCCGCCGTTGCGGCGCCAACTCCGGGGATCTTGCTCTTCTTGATCCAGTAGACGACGCCCATCGCGGAGCGGGGCATTTCGCCGACCACCGCAACCGCGTTGAAGACTCGCTCACCGCGACTGGTGCCCCATTTCCCGCGGATCATCACCTCGTCGCCGATCTCGGTTCCCTGGGCGAAGTTCGTGATGACCTTGAACTTGTCCTTGCCCTTCGTGACGAGCATCACGCGATACCCGTCCTCCGCCGAGTAGAGAACTCGGCGAATGCGCACCTTCGCCTCCAGATCGACCTCGACCTCTGCCTGCTTCGGGGCCTCCGAAACCTCAGGGGCGGAATAGTCCTCGTCGTCGTAATCATCAGGCTCAGATGAGCGGAGCGCGGCGAGCCCCGTTGCAGCCTTCGGCGGCAGTCGGGGCGTCTGATTCAGGGCCGGGGCAGACGGCGTCTGTTGCATCACCGCTGGTGCCGGCGGAACAGCACGCCTCTGATCGCCAAGCGAGGTTGACGGCGGTCGCTGACTGGGACGCGCCGGCGGCGGCGAACGCCGAGCACCAGAGGGCTGCGTCTGTGGCAGCGCCGGGCCGGAGGCACCAAAGAGCTCACCCTGCGATGTCGCAGGGCGTGGCGCTGTCGGTCTGCGGGCCGCGGGCGGCGGCGGTGGGCGACGCATCATCTGAGGAAACCATCCTTCAATCCTTCAGCACCTTTAGGATTGGCCATGCGAGTGTCAATGATCCATGCACCCTATCCATGACTTTGCGCCGCGGTGATTCTTGCGTCGCATGCAACTTGCCTCTTATCCTTCGATTCTCGGATGAAACCGCGATTCCACCCGTCGCGAGAGGCTCATAATGAAAAACGTGATCGCAGCCCTCGCCGCGATGGTCCTTGGTCTGGGCTCGATGGCTGCTGAGGCGGCGCAAGGATCGTGCTCGGGAATTCAGCTGCAGAAGCTCGTCGCGAACGCCAGTTTTCTTTCAGACAAGATGGTTCGCGTGGCCTCCCCGAGCCCGGACGCAATCGCCTTCGTGCATCCCGACGATTCCCGGCTGTCTGTCGCCTTTGCGCTGCAGTCGGTTCCCTCTGAGGCGATTTCGCGGGCCGACTTCGTGAAGGATCTTGAACGGCGGCTCGATCGCGAAGTCACGGCGCGCACCAAGCCTGGACTGGAGCTCCAGAAGGGGATTTTCCCGTATGATCCGGTGTCCTGGACCCTGTCTTCCCGCCAGCAGAGCAACGACGGCGTTCGGGTACAGGGCAACATGACGGTCCGCCTCACCGCCGGCTGTCATCTGCTGGCATCATGGGAGGTGATCGAGATCCCTGTTCTGATGAGCCGGATCGCCGGGATCACGAGTGCCCTCGACGCGGTCCGGCTGCGCGCGCCAACTGTGGTGGCCGCGTCCGAATTTCTTCCCGATCGTCGGGTTCCCCAGGGTGTGCAGGCGCTGGTGTACGGCCTGCTCGGGCCCACCGCCGCGGCTTTTGCCCTCGTCTTCGGTCTGTCGGGCTGGCTCAACCGGGGGCGTCCGAGCGTGATCAGCCGCGTGAGCCTTGCAGCCGGCGCCCTCGTCGGTCTCTACGGCTTGATGGTGGAGGCGCCGGTGCTCAAACCTGCCCTGCAGGATCTCCGCTATCTCGACCATGTCCTCCTCGCCGTAGCTGCCATTCTGGCGATGGTGGTTGGGGCGCTCCTCGGCTCCCAGCGGTCGGTTTTGATTGCGTCAACTTTCGCCATCTGCGCCGGCCTTTCGATTGCTGTCTCGGCCGCGCTTGGATGGGCTCCTATCGATACCGTCGCCCCGACCCTTGCCCTCGCCTATATCGGCGCTGGCGTTGCCGGTTTCGGGACCTGGAGCATCCGGCACATCGGCATGCCCAAGCCTCGGGCGCGCTGATGCTTCGCGGGCCGGATCCTTTCGAGGTCCTTGGCATCTCGAACGGTGCCGGCCGCGAGGAAGCCGAAGAGGCTTTTCGTCGGCTGGCGAAGCGACACCACCCCGACGCAGGCGGCGATCGAAATCGCTTCGAGGCGATTTCCGCTGCCATCGACCACATCCGGCGAAATGTGGCTGCCGCATCGGCCGCGTCCCATCCGAATTTCCAAGGTGGTTTCGAGCACGCATTCACGCGCGTCTTCGAGAGCATGCATCGCGCGAGCCGCCGGCAAGAGCATGTGCGCGCCGAACGGCTCCGGGTCGATCGCGAAATCAACCTGTCGTTGGACGAGGCCCATAGAGGCGGTTCGTTCCGCCTCGATCCGAAAGCGATCCTTTGCTCCGGTTGCAAGGGGCACGGCCTCGTCGAGTGCAGCGGCCCCGTTGCCTGCCCCGGATGCGGGGGCGCCGGCGCCTACCGCCAGGGTAAGGGGATCGTTTCGGTTCAGACCAGCTGCCAGGATTGCTCCGGCACAGGCGCGGTCACCTGGGCCCAATGCAGCGCTTGCGAAGGGCGTGGGGCTTTGGACGGGCGCTATGGGCTGGTCACAGTACCGAGGGGTGTCGACACCGGCTTCAGCATCTCCTGCCCCTATCGCGGCGGGAATCGCGATCTGCGCGTCACTGTTTTCGTCCGGAATGACCATCTCAGATCCCGCCGCGGAGACGATCTCTTCGTCGATCTCACGATTCCGATCTGGGACGCCGCGCTTGGTTGCGATGTACCGATCGCCGGTCTCGCGGGAGAGAGCCTCAACCTCAAGATCGCTGCGGGTACGCCGAGCGGCAAGTGCCTGAAGGCGAAGGGAAAGGGAATCAACAGGATGGACGGGGGGCGAGGGGACCTCTTCGTTGTTCTGAAGGTCGAAATCCCCGATGCGAGCTCGGGCCCGCTTCAGAAGGCGTTCCGAGATCTGAAGAGCAGGTTCGGGTCCTAGTCCTCGTCGGGCAGATCTAGGAGGCGCCGGACACGCCGGCGCTCTTCGAATGCACGGAAGCGGGCCAGCATGAAGCCCAGCCAGAGTGCGCCGTTCTCCTCGAGGCAGTTGTCGTCGTCAGCCGGCCTGGTCGGCTCCAGCTCGCCGCGTCCGAACATCCTACCTCCCCGATGGAAGGCAATCGTCCACCTGTCGACGACGACGTCAGCCGTCATGTGATTTCCGCGCGTGTCCGAATTCTGCGCGCTGCTTCACGCAGGCGGTCTTCGGCCTCTCTATGGGCGACAATTTTTGCCTCATCGGTCGTACGGAATGAGGCGCCGTCGGCAATGTCCGCCATGACTTCGATGATCTCGACGGCTTCCTCGAACGACGCGATCGAGGCCAACTTCGCCGCTCGATCGGCCGCCCGCTTCTCCCTTTCGGCGAGGGCTTCCGTCGCCGCCCCCTCTGTCAGGCGGAAGCGGAGATCCGAAAGCTCACCCGGATCCTCCGGATCGATTTCGCGCAGGTGGCGGACGAAGACGCGCGGATCTGCATCGCATTTCCTGAAACGCTCCTCCCGCGCGGCCGCTACTGCTTTCGTGAAGCCGTTGGCACGCTCTTCGCGAAGCTGCTTTAGCTCCGCGAGCGCAGGCGAAAAATTGTTCCAAAGCCTCATGACGGCTTCGTCGAGATAGCTTCGCTGCAGAGGAGAGAGGCGGTCGCGTGCGTCTCCGCTCATTGGTGGCGCAGCATTGAGGCTCAAGAGCGGCGCGAGGGTGCGGCCGAGATATTCCTCATCGATCTCCGGCCGGGTGGCCGTCTGCGTCGCCACCTCCATCTCAGGCAGGCTCCTTGGCTTGGGCCCTGGCAGCCTGGATCAAGGCATCGCAATAGGCGCTCGATGCGGCGACGCCCTCCCGGAAGCCCTGGAGATAAGCATCGGGCTGCTTCAGGTCAGCCCCTTCGAGCTCGGGCCTCGCCGCGTGCGAGGTAACCTGCTGGGTGATCGCGGTCATCATCCGCTCATTGAGGCCGGCATCCGCCTTAACGGCGAAGCCGAAGGCGCCTACGGCCGACGGCATCGTCGGATGATGACCGCGGCTCTCGGGTCCAATCGTATACCGGAGATACGGGAGAATGCGCTCTGCCGCCTTCTCAAGGCTCTCGATCCGTTTCCTCATCGCCACCAAAGTCCCGATCAGAGGATCTGCGACCGCGTCGGCTTCGACCTTTGCGATGGCCTCAGAATCGGTCGCCCCTTCCCCGCGCAGATAAACGCCGCAGGGGTGGGTGAAGAGCCAAACCGAGGTGCTCTTCCCATTGGGGCCGACAACGTCGAAGTGCGACGCGACGCTCCAGCCGTCCTGACGAAGGCGATCGAGGATTGGATTTGAGAAGATCCCGGTTGTGGCCGCCGGCGTCGTAGTCAGGGCATCATGCTGCATGGAGGGTAGCTTCCGGTTGACGGGGCGCGATCGCGGCCCTTGTTCTCGCGATGGCCGCTTGGCGCGCGGCCGGTGTGCTGATCGTTTTATCGATGAGGTCACGGAGCTTCTGGCCGTCCAATCGACGCCAGCTGCGCGGCAGGAAGGGGCGCACGCGGTCCATTGCCTGGCTTGCGAGCCAAGCCTTCATTTCCGGCGTCGGCGTTCCGACCGCCGCGAGCTCTTCCCCCGCCTTGTGGGCTGCCTGAATGCGTAGGAGAAGT
Organism: Bosea sp. ANAM02; assembly: GCF_011764485.1. Taxonomy (NCBI): domain Bacteria; kingdom Pseudomonadati; phylum Pseudomonadota; class Alphaproteobacteria; order Hyphomicrobiales; family Alloboseaceae; genus Allobosea; species Allobosea sp. ANAM02. Next base: position 213,636 of record NZ_AP022849.1, read on the forward strand.
GCTTCGAGGTCCTCGATCTCGAATGTCCTCACAAACTCCAGAACAGCAGGGAGGTGATCCGCCGGTGGGTCACCGTTGTCGACGCCTTTTAGTTGTTGGATCGCTAAGCGGTAGCCGGTCTGCTCGCAAAGGTGCAGGACCAGCTCCAGCGTGCTCCGTCCCGCCGGCGAGGAAAGCCCAAGGATCAACGAGCGCCCAACGGCTGCGTCGCCGGCATACGACGCCACGCAATGGAGCATCTCCCGGCCCTCCGCGAAGAACTGCTCGGTCGTGACCAGAGGCGTGATGGTAACCTCGCCGAAACGCTTCGGCTCCGAGATGAGATGCGGATAGAGCTGCGCGGTCAGCTCCTCGATCACTTCCGTGTCGGGCATGCATTGCGTCCGCGCCCAATCATTGTCTCGCCTTTCGGCGTCGGACAGGGCGCGTGAAACCAGGTGCCAATCGCGGTCGAGTTTGTCGAGCCCATCGAGGTCGCGGTTTTCCGGGAAGACGACCTCCAGACCAGCCTTGCGGGCCCAGATCAGCTCGATTCCCGTCGCCGTTGCGATCTGGCCGCTGATCCAGCGGAAGACGCTGGGCACGTTGCTCGCTTTTACGCTGCTAAGCACGCCCCGCTCATCGCGATAGCAATTGACCACGCGGGTGAAGCCAGGCGCGTCGACCTCAGCGAAGTTGCTTGCCATCCAAGCGAGCGTTTTGAAATCGCGTCCAGATGGGACGGGCGCATGAGCGTTCGCCGACAGAAGCTTCTCGTAGGCGTGCACGCCCTGTTCCAAAGCTTCGTAACGGAAGCCGTGGGTGAGCCTGACTCCAACCAGTGCCTTCAACGTCTTCCGGTGTAACCCCTTCAGCCCGAACAGGGTCTGAATGAAGCTCGCCAGCGGCTTCCTGGCCCGGAAGCCGGCCTGGACGGGCCCATAGAGAAGATGTCGCCATTCCAGCCAAGGAAGCGTTTTCCTCAGTTCCTGGGCCAGCTGATAGTCGGTGGCGTTCCACCCAGCGCGGGCCCTGAAGAAACCGACAGCGCCAAGCCTGTCGGCAAACGGGCGCTGACTGCGTGCAGCATGATCGATGATCGCGCTGGCGAATGACCGACGAAAGCGGGCGAGCGCGGCGCGCTCCCCCCGCATCAGCATGACTTTGACCGTCTCGCCGAACCCGGTGAAGCGTTCGATATCGAGCGGGGGACGCATGCTCATTCCGAGGACGAATAGGTTCTCGTCCGGCGTCAGGTCTGGAAACTTCTCCTGCTGGTTTTGAGTAAGCGCTTGCGTGACCAGGGAGCGAAGCACGGCGTCGCCTTCCTCGCTAAGAGGAACCGGCAGTTGCTCAGCGTCAGGGAGGAAGAGCTCGCGCGTGACGGTGCCGAGGTCGTCCATTGCGACGAAGAAGTGGAACCGCGTGCCGTGCGTCTCGTCCGCCCTCTGCGGAACGCGGACGACAAGAGCGCTATGCCAACCGGTGTCCCGCCCCGCGACGAAGCGCAAGGACCAAGTCTGGAGAACATTGCCGAGGTCCGTGGCGATGCGCTCGTGCTCGACTGGATCTTTGGAAAACCGGCGGTTGGAGACCCGGCGCAGACCAGCGCGCGAGGCAACCGCCTTCGGCATGTTGCCGAGGACGACCACCTTTTGCGACTTCCGGTTGACGAGTGCGTGCGCGATCCCGATGGCCGAGGCCTTGTCGACGACTCTGTGCCCGACGGTCTTCCGATAGAGGTACATCGCCTCGACGCGGATTGGTTCAGAAGGAAGCGGATGGGCAGCGGCGACAGCGCGGCATTTCGCAATCAGCGGGTGACCGGGCTTCGACGGGGCCCCCTCCAGCAGATTGTCGAGATGCTCACGCAGACCAACCAGACGCTCAAGGCGCTGGGAGGACGGCGTTAGGATGGCGACTGACTCGCGCATGAGACGAACAAGGACCCCAAAGAACGAAATCCTTCGTAGCTGAAGGGCGCGAAGGATTCGATTCGCAATTCATACCCGATCCACGGATTTGTTCTTCATTGGTGACACCAACGCGTAGATGCTCTGAGCCCAGGCCGCCTTGAACGCCGTCTCTGCGTCATCCATCGTCGCTGCGAGTTCGTTCGTACCGGAGAAGGACCACCTGACGCCGCCACCCTTCTCCGGTTTGAGCCAGCCTACCTCGGCTCCATCAAAGGAGATCGACCAGCCTCTGCCTCTGGACTTGAACACGAGATCTTCGAGATGGGGCTGCCAACGAACCTCCATCCTCGCGATCTCGTCCTTCGAGAAAGGGTTCCGGAGATATGGGTTCGGTATGGTGCCGTTCACCCAACTCACGAAGGTCATGAACACCGTCAGGCCATCGCCCTGGTCAAAGGTGTCATCGAAAGTCGTGGGATATGGGCTTTCGGTGAGTTCGAGAGTTTGCGTCCATTTCTTATCGGGAGGTCGATCAACAAGCGCGATAAAGCGCAAAGTCACGGCCTTGCCGTCCAGCTGTAGGTAGCCGCTGCACCCGATGTGTGCAGGCAGCCGGTCGATGACTCGGCGCTTCGCGAGGCTGCGCTTCGATGCCTCACCATCGATCATCACTGCGCCGTCCCTGACCGGCTCTGCTCCGCCAGAAGGAGCATCATTCCCTCATAACCCACCTGCTGCGACGACAGGCCGAGTTCGGCGCAGGCTGAGGCCAGGGACGCAGCCTCTTTCCGATCGAACCAGCCGGCCATGACCTTGGTGCCCTGGCGGGCCATGGTGTGACCTTCGACCTTTCGAACGGCCGCGGCCTGCTGCTTCCTGATGAAATGGGAGATGCGAAGCTCGCTCAGCACCGGGTTGAAACCATCCTGCCCAAGGCGACGATTGATGGCCTTGGCCACTGTCTCCTGCAGGGTTTCACCCAGCGAAGCGGCGCGAACGCGGATCGCATCCGCTTCCGCCTCCGGGAGGTAGATGGTGACCTGGCGCTGCGAAAGACGCAGCGAAGGCTTCGAGATGGCGCCAAACGACAAGGGACTTCCTCCAATCGATGGGCGATTGTCGGGCACAGGATTGAATCCTTCAACATTCCTTCCGCGGCTATCCCCGTTTCATGCAACCGGTGGATGGGGAGGCATTCAGAATTGACCCATTCCTGCGGCGCCCCCATGGTTCGACGACGAATTCCTTCGAATCCATCAGGATCACCGATGCAACTTGCTCAGCCCATGCCGATCGAACTGCCCGTGGCAACGCAGCCCCAGGCCGAATACGGCGCCGCGTCCATCAAGGTCCTCAAGGGCCTCGATGCGGTTCGCAAGCGCCCGGGCATGTACATCGGCGATACCGATGATGGTTCGGGCCTGCATCACATGATCTGGGAAGGCGTCGACAACGCGATCGACGAGCATCTCGCCGGGCATGGCCTGGTCGTTGGGGTCACGCTGACCGCTGATGGCGGCGTCATGGTCTCCGACCAGGGCCGCGGCATCCCGGTCGCGATCCATCCGGAGGAAGGCATTCCGGCGGTCGAGGTCATCATGACCCAGCTGCACGCCGGCGGTAAGTTCGACCAAGCCTCCTACGAGGTTTCGGGCGGCTTGCACGGCGTCGGCATCTCGGTGGTGAATGCCCTTTCGTCTCGGCTTGAGGTCCGCGTCAAGCGCGACGGCCGTGAGCATTTCATGGCCTTCGAGGACGGCGAAACGGTGGAACAGCTTCGGGTTGTCGCCGAGGGTGTCGCCGGCACCGGCACCACTGTGCGCTTCTTCCCGTCGCCGAAGACCTTCACCGGCGTTACGAAGTTCGACCGCGCGATCGTCGAACGCCGCCTGCGCGAGCTCGCCTTCCTCAATCCGACCCTGACGATCGTCTTCACCGACGAGCGCGATGGCTCGGCTCCGGTGACGCTGCACTACAGCGGCGGCCTCAGCGAGTTCGTTCGCTATCGCGATGGGTCGAAGAAGTCGCTTTTGAAGGCGCCGATCACCGCCAAGGGCGAGCGTGGCATCGTCAAGGCTGAAGTCGCCCTGCAGTGGAACGACGGCTACAACGAGTCGCTCCTGGCCTTCACCAATACGATCCCGCAGAAAGACCACGGCACCCACGTCGCCGGCTTCCGCGGCGCCATGACGAAGGCCATTCAGGCCTATATCGAGGCCAATCCTCCGGGCAAGAAGCTGCGCGCGGAGATCACGGCCGAGGACATCCGCGAGGGCCTCACTGCGGTCATCTCCGTCAAGATGCCCGATCCGAAGTACTCCTCGCAGACCAAGGACAAGTTGGTCTCGTCGGAAGTCACCAACCCGGTACAGCAGATCGTCGGTGAGGCGGTGGCGGTGTGGCTGGACGAGAACCCGGCCGAAGCCAAGCAGGTTGTGACCAAGATCTGCGAAGCCGCCGAAGGCCGCGAGGCTGCGCGCCGCGCCCGCGAGCTTACCCGCAAGAGCGCGCTGTCCGTCACGTCGCTGCCGGGGAAGCTCGCCGACTGTCAGGAGCGCGATCCGGCCAAGTCCGAACTTTTCATCGTCGAGGGTGACTCGGCGGGCGGCTCCGCCAAGCAGGGCCGCTTCCGCGAGTTCCAGGCGATCCTGCCCCTCCGCGGCAAGATCCTCAATGTGGAGAGGGCTCGCTTCGACAAGGTGCTCCAGAACGAGCAGGTGGGAACGCTCATCACCGCGCTCGGCGCCGGCATCTCCACCGAGTTCGATCCGAGCAAGGTTCGCTACCACAAGATCATCATCATGACGGACGCCGACGTCGACGGCGCCCATATTCGCACGCTGCTCCTGACGTTCTTCTTCCGTCAGATGCGTCCGCTGATCGAGGCTGGCTTCATCTACGCCGCCCAGCCGCCGCTTTTCAGCGTGCAGCGCAAGCGCTCCAAGGATCGCATCTACCTCAAGGACGAAGCCGCGCTCGCCAAGCACCTCTTCGAGGCGGGCCTGGACGGCGCCGAGCTCAGCCGTGCGGATGGCACTGTTCTCAAGGGCGCAGAGCTGGTGGCTTTCGCCCTCCAAGCGAGCAAGGACGCCGAGCTCATCGAGAAGCTCGACATCAACATCGATTGCCCTGAGCTCTCGACTGCTCTCGCGATCTGGGGAGGCTGCAGCCCCTACGTGTTCCGAGAGGAGAAGTCGACGCTCGCGGCCGCAGAGTTCGTCGCGGGTCTCCTCGCCAAGCAGTCTGGCCTCGCGTGGAGCGGCCGTCTCAGCGACGACGGCTACGAGCTGACGCGGAAGGCGCGGAACGGCGTCATGACGACGTTCCGAGTCCGCTCCGAGCTGTCAAAGCTCTCCATCGGCAACGAACTGGTGAAGCGGATGGGAGAACTGAACGCCGCGTACAAGGGCGAGATGACCCTTCGATCGGGTTCCGAGGTCGTGACCATCAACGGCCCGCTGGAACTCGTGCGGACGGCGAAAGCCTGGGGCTCCGAAGGCGCTACGATCCAGCGCTACAAGGGCCTGGGTGAAATGAACCCCGACCAGCTCCGCGCGACCACGCTGGATCCCTCCGTTCGCGTCCTGAGGCAGATTACCCTGAAGGACGTTGAAGACGCCGAGCAGCGTGTCAGCACCCTGATGGGCGATGATCCCGAAAATAGGCGGGTCTTCGTGGTCGAAAATAGCGATTTGGCCCAGGTGGACGCGTAGGGGCGCGAATCCCGATTTATGGGGTCATGCCTCAATCCGGGATCTCGAAAACTCGGAATCTCCTGCAGCTCGAATGTTGCTCTACCCGGTCATGCTCGACAACCATCAGGACGATCGGCTGAAGGACCTCGCTCAGGCCCTCGCCGAAATCGGGGTCTCCGCTGGTCTGGAAGAGGGCAAGGATGGACGCATCGGCTTTTGGGTCGTCTATCCGGCGAGCGAGGGCAAATACCGCTTCCTGATGGCCGCAGCGAATGATGACGGCCTTATCGACGTGATGCAGGTCGACGCGCCATCTGTTCCCGGGCATTTCGCTGTCACGACGCTTGCGGCCATGCCGACGAGCCTGGTGTCAGCTGACGAGGAGATCTACCACCTCCGTGCGCTCGGGGTTCTGCCGGATCACATGAGGCCGTCCGGCGATGTCAGCGTCGGGATCGGGATCGCACTCTGCAAGCGGTTCTATGGAGACGTCATCGAGCAGGACGAACGCTTCGAGCTTATTCGGCGCGTAGCGAACTGGCTCGATGACCACGGGCTTGCTCGCCTTCGTGATCTCATAGGCGCCGACCGGATCGCCCTTTGCGAGACTGCGGTTCGGCTGGGCGGCGGCTGGCACGACAGCGGTCGCCATGGCCTGAGAGGGCTCCGATGGCCCTCGGACTCGGTTGGCGATGTTCGTGTCGCGATCGAGGCGTACCCAGCTCTCGCGTCGATTATCTTCTGGTCGCCTGCACTTCCGGGGACGCCAAAAGCCGTCGCCATGGAGACACTCGCGGAGTTCGATATCGCGTTGGACAAGCGGCAGGGGCTCCTTCGGCGCTTAGCGGGCGTCGACCTGCCTCCGCTCGGGATCAGCGCGTTACATGCCGCTGCCGACTTGCCTTTGGGTTGGGTCCCGACCAGGCATGACACAGTCGGATGGCATCGCTTCTCCGGCGCGCTCTCTCTATTCCGTCATCTGAAGGACGCGTTCGGGACGCCTCCGCATATCTCGGCCGGTGGGTACGGTGGGCGTTGGGATGAACTCGAAAGCAAAGTTTATCTGCTGTCTGGACGCCTCCTAACTGCCCCGGGCCTCCTTCCTGGATCCGCGATGGCATCAGAGCTCGTCGAGTTTGTGAGGAACCAGACCCACGACGTTACTTTCGACTTCTGCGAGACAATCATTGTGCCCCTGATGGCATCGCTTGGGCATGATGAGGTTGCCGCCAGCCGCGCGGGCTTTTTGACGGCGATCGGCGGCTTCCTGTTCGGAGATCGGTCGTTGGTCGCCGTCATGGAGGTGGCAAAGCGCTGGCACGACCGCGGCGTTCAGATCCCGACCCGTTTCAACACGTCTCGGACCTGGGAGGCGTGGCTCCCCGACTTTTCGATCTACGACCGCCTTTCGATCAAGCAGCTGACCACCAGTTGCGAACTCATAGACGAGGGGCGAATCGGCCCGGACGAGGGCGGCCTGGAGGGGCTGGCTCACTGCGTTGGCGGGTACGCCCCTCGCGCCTCTCGTGGCGATTGCGCCATCCTGTCCATCCGAACTGACGGCGCTCGTCTCTCAACCGCGGAACTGCGTTGGAAGGATGGGCAGTTCCAGGTTCTGCAGCACTATGGCAAGGGAAACACGCCGCCTCCTATCGAAGCCGAAAGCGCGCTCAAGCGATATCTCCGATGCTTCGCTGACGGCATTCTCGCCGTCGATCTCGAAGCACTCGCTCGGGTCAGGGCGAGAGCCCGGTCCGACGCGACCGCGGTTTGCGGGTACGACTGGCGCGAAGCCGGTGCAATCGAGCGCGTTCTGGACCTTTGGCGCCCCTATCTCGCGAAGAATCGCCAAGGCATCACGCTGGATGAGCTCGCTGACCTATTCTGCCTTTCGCCTTCGACGGGCATGATGATGCGATAACGGCCGGCCGTCGCCGGCGAGAGGCATCGACATGTACAAGCTCACGCTTTCCAGCCGCGGCAATCCCGATTTTGGCCAGGACTCCACTCGCAGCTTTCCGGGTGTCGCCGATCGCACGGTCGAGGTCGTCGACTTTGCTGAGGCCTCGCAGGAATGCCGGAGCTTCATCGAGCGCAATGGCCTGGGCGGCGGCAATTGGACTGGCGGCGCCATCACGGATTCCGCCGGCAACCTGGTCGGTCAGGTCAGCTACAATGGGAAGGTCTGGAAGGCCGGCGACGACTTCAAGATTGGCGCATCGCCGGTCTTCAATCCGCACCAGGAAAAGGCGGAGCCCAAAGACGAGTTCGCTTATGAGATCGCCCGCATTGACGTCCCCGGCCTCGGGACGCTTGAGGCCTTCGGCTGCTTTCGGGCCGCAGTGATCAAATCAGTCCCTGGGACCTTCCAGATCGCCGGTCAGGACGTCGAGTTTTACGTCACCGCGTCCTACAAGCCGAAGGGCAAGATAGCCTTCCACGGGCGTACCCTGAGCGTCATGCCCGGCGGCGATCTGCGGCTGAGCCAACAGGCGCCGCAGGAATTCTTCCTCGCCGTGAAGGCTGCTCTGACGAAATGGGCCGCCACCCCTGAGGGGCAGCAGCTCGTCATACGCAACGAGATCAAAGACCAGGCCCGCACCATTGCCTGGCACGACCATGCGATTGGCATCGCGAGGCAGGGGATCGCGAAACACGAAGCCGACCAGGCTGCATGCCGCGAGCGCATCGCGAGCTTCGAGCAAAGCCTGGAGGGCTTTGAGCGCGGACGAGCGCCCAAGCTCTAGATCGGATCGCGCTCCTTCCCTTTCGAAGAGCGGCGCAAAGTCCAGAACTGCATCATCAAGGCAATGCCTGAGATGATCAGGTAGGCTATCTCGATCCCTAGAGCAGCCTCCGGCCAGAAATGGGGTAACGCGAGCGCGGACGAACGTCGGATCCACTGGCCCGCTTGACTGAGTTCTGGTCGCAAAGTCGGCTCCTTTGGCGCCGGGCTGCCGCGACCGGAAAGCGATCTCACGACTTGGACTGCGAGTTATAGTAGACAGCCCTGCCTGAGGTTCATCCACTGAATCATGGATTGCATTCTCATTCCTTGATGGACCGCGCGGGCGCCTCACCGTAATCCTTGTATGTCCCTCTCTTGGGCGGAATCGAATATCGACCGCCGGGCATCACAGGATCAGGCTCGTGACCACTCAGACCGCCCCCACCGTCCGCCTCTTCATGAAAGAGCGCGAGATCATCCCGACCGAGGTGAATACGCTCTTCAACCGGCATCTCCGCCGCACCCTCGACAAGATCAAGGCCCAGCAGATCAAGGCCTACGGCCATCTCGTGCACCCGGAGACGGGCGAGCGCCCGCAGATCTGGCTGGTCGTCAAGGACGTGCTCAAGGCGCAGATCGAAATCCGCCTGGTCACCGACTCTGAGCCGCTCCGCGCTTGGCTGAAGGAGAAGGGCGCGCCGATCGGCGAGCTGATCCAGAAGGAAGGCGTAGACGCCCCCGTCATCCACGAGAATCAGGCGGACGCGGCTTGAATTAACGCCGCATTCGTTGACCCATTCAAGGATCTCTCAATAGGGTTCCTTGAGTAAGGGAAGGATCGAATCGAGATGCTTGCTCAATCCTTGGACGCAGACGCCCGCGACGTCATCAGCCAGCCTGGGACCGTTCGCCTTGATCGCCCCTTCGAGGGGACGATCAAGTGCCATCGGCTCATCCTCGAGGCCGGCGCGAACGTGTCCGCGGATGTGCAGGTCAATCTCCTCGACATGCTTCCCGGCGCGCAGCTGACCGGTCCTGTTCGGGCTCGTGAGGTACGCCTCCACCGCACGACGGTGCTGCGCGGCGAGGTGCGCTCCGAGAAAATCACCACCTATGGCCAGATCATCGGCCTGTGCATCGCCGGCGAGCTTCGCGGCGCGCGATCGGCGACGTTCAGCGGCATCGTCGTGGCCGAGTTCTTCGGCAGTGAACCCGGCTGCGAGATCAAGGGCGGCCTTCGGGCTGCCATCGGCCTCACCGCCCAGATCGAGCGTCTCAATCGCGACCGCGAGAACATCCTGCGATCCGGCCTTCTCGCTCCGACCGATGTGTGGGCGACGCCGAGTGATCCATTCATCCTTTCCGATCACCCCGACTCTACCGCGCCCGCGCCTCATTCAGATGCCCCGCCGACGGCTTCAACCGAGGAGCAGCCTTCTCCGGTGGCCGGAGCGCAGAGCGCCGCAGTGAAGCCATCGCTTCTGGACATCCGACGCGTGTCGCTGGCGGCCGTCGCTTCGGCGGCGCCCGATCAGCCGCGGCCCGAAACGGCAACGGTGCACGCGTTCAGGCCCCGCCTTTTCCCCTGATTGACTGAGAGAAGACTAACCAATGACCGATCAGAGCCCGCCTCCGAGTGACGGTGAAGGCATCGAGGTTTCCGACCTGTCGGAGGTCTTCAAGCAGGACTTCCTGAACTACGCGATGAGCGTGATCGTCTCTCGCGCGCTTCCGGACGTTCGTGACGGCCTAAAGCCCGTCCACCGCCGCATCATCTACGGCATGGATAACGGCGGCTATCATTCCGACAAGCCGTACATGAAGTCCGCGCGCATCATCGGCGACGTGATGGGTAAATATCACCCGCACGGCAACCTGGCCATTTACGACGCGCTGGTCCGTCTCGCCCAGGACTTCAAGATGCGTCACCCCCTGATCGATGGTCAGGGCAACTTCGGCTCGCCGGACGGGGATGCGCCAGCCGCTGACCGTTACACCGAAGCCAGGATGACGAAGCTTGCGCATTTCCTGATCGAGGACATCGACAAGTCGACCGTCGACTTCAAGCCCAATTACGACGGCAAGGAACGCGAGCCCGTCGTGCTCCCGTCCCGGTTTCCGAACATCCTCGTCAACGGCAGCGCCGGCATCGCTGTGGGCATGGCGACGAACATGCCGCCGCACAACCTCACCGAGGTGATCGATGCGTGCCTCATCCTGCTCGATCGTCCGGACGCTTCGCTGGACGACATCATGGAGGTCCTGCCGGGCCCCGATTTCCCGACGCAGGGGGTGATCCTCGGTCGCAGCGGCATTCGCAAGGCCTACGTCACCGGGCGCGGCTCGATCATGATGTCGGGCGTTGCCGAGATCGAGACCGGCAAGCGCGGCAAGAACCACATCATCATCACGGAGCTTCCGTATGATGTGAACAAGGCCCAGCTCATCGAGAAGATCGCGGACTATGTGACCACGGTCTCGAAGGCCAAGCCGGGCGACCAGAAGGTCGCTCAGTACGCCGTGTTCGGTGGCATCTCCGATATTCGCGACGAGTCGAACCAGGAATCCGTTCGCGTCGTCATCGATCTCAAGGCGGATGCCGAGCCGGCAGTCGTTCTGAATGCCCTCAAGCGCTTCACCGACTTCCAGACGACGTTCCCCTACAACGCGACCTGCCTGAATTCTCGCGGCAAGCCCGCCGAGATGGGGCTGATGACGATCCTGACGGAGTTCCTCGCGTTCCGGCGTGACTGCGTTCTCAAGCGCTCGATCCACGAGCTCGACGTCGCTCGCGGCCGTCAGATGCGGCAGATCGCGCTCTATCTGGCTCTGGACCGCGTCGATCAGGTCATTGCCCTGATCCGCGCTTCCAACAACGACGAGGATGCGGCCGCCAAGCTGATGGCGCTCGAATTCAGCATCGACGATGAGCTGTCTCAGCTGCTGCTGGAGGCTGATCCCGATGCCACTCTCACCGGGAAGATGCGGCTGACGCTCGCCCAGGCGAAGGCGATCCTCGATGTCAGCCTGAAACAGCTGAGCCGCATGGGTCGAGACAAGATCTCGGATGAGCTCCGGGTTCTCGCCGGCAAGATCCGTGAGCTGCTGCCGATTATCAACGACCGCGTCGTTCGCGACAACGTCGTGAGGAACGAGTTCATCGAGATCCGCGAGAAGTTCGGCAACAAGCGCGTGACCCGTATCGAGAGCGTCGAAGCGGACGAGATCGATGACGAGTCCCTGATCGAGCGCCGCGACATCGTCGTGACGCTGACCAACTCCGGCTACGTCAAGCGCACCGAGCTCTCGGCCTACCGGGCCCAGCGCCGAGGCGGCAAGGGGAAGACCGGCATGGACACGAAGGACGATGATTTCGTCACGTCCACGATCGTTTGCACCACGCGCACGCCGCTGCTTGCCTTCACCGCTCGCGGGCATGCCTACAAGATCAAGGCTCACCGCCTGCCGGAAGCGAATGCGAACGCCAAGGGGCGCCCGATCGTCAACGTCATCGAGCTGAAGGACGGCGACACGGTCCAGTCGCTCGTCGCCCTGCCCGAAGATCGCGCTTCACTCGAAGACATGAGCCTGCTCTTCGTCACCGATTTCGGTGACATCCGACGCAACAAGGCGACCGACTTCTCCGACCTCAACCGTCGGGGCAAGGGCGCCATGAAGCTGGAGAACGAGGACGGGTCGACCAATGGTCGCCTCGTTGCTGTCCTCCCGGCCGGCGAGAAGGACGACGTCCTCCTGGCGACGGCCCTGGGGCAGGCGATCCGCTTCCCGGTCTCCGACATGAGGGTCATGCAGAGCAATTCCTCGACCGGCGTCCGAGGCATCGCTTTCAAGGACAAGGCAGGCGCCGACCGCGTGGTCAGCGCGACTGTGCTGCCGCACAGCGAGGCCTCGGTCATCGAGCGCAACGCCTACCTCGCCAAGGGCTCGATCTTCATGAAGGAAGGCGAGCTCAAGGACGAGGCCGGTCAGTCGACAGCGCCGGCCTCGGTGACGGTCACGCCGGTCAACGATCCTGAGCGCCCCGATCGTGTGAAGGTCAGCCTCAATGTCGACCGAATGGTGGAGCTCGCCAACGAGGAGCGCTTCCTGCTGACGGTCACCGCCAACGGCTTCGGTAAGCGCGTCTCCAGCCACGAGTACCGAGTCACCGGGCGAGGCGGCAGCGGCATCTCCGCGGGCGTCTTCAACGATACGACCGGCGACCTCGTTGCCTGCTTCCCTGTCGACGAGGCTGATGGCCTCGTGCTCGTCACCGACGGTGGCCAGGCAATCCGGACCAATGTCAACGACGTCTCCGTCTACGGACGCGATACCCGCGGCATGCGCGTCTTCTCGCTCCCCGAAGGTCACAAGGTTACGGGCGTCGCCCGGATCTCTGATGACACGGGTGAGGATGAGGCCGGGCCGATCACGACCTCCAATCAGGGAACCGAACAGTGACCACTCTCCACGAACTGTTGGCCGAAGCCGACCGCATCGCCCTTGCTCGTTTGGAGTTCGAGCCTCTGGTGGCCCCGCTTCGGATTCAGGCCGACGCGCTGAAGGCGCAGCTCGCGACCGTCGAGGCCGAGATCTCGACCAAGCTCAAGGGCCGGCACTCGCTGGACGAGGAGTTCGAAGCCGTCGGTCGCAAGATCGAAAACCACGGTGTCGACCGTGACACCCTGGAGCAGCTCGTGGAGACCCGCATGCAGCTCCTGGCGGGCGCAGGCATCGTCGTCGTTCCCACAGCTTCGGCGCCGGCTCCTTCGCCCACGGCGGCCGCCTCCCCTGCCCCCGCGGCCCCGGAAGCGGGTTCTCAGGCGCAGGAGGAGGATAAGCAGCATCCGGCCCGCCAGCGCCGGACTCGCCCGAACCCTGTGGTGACAGCCGACCCGAGCCCGCAGGTGCCGGAAACGGCGAAGGCGGACGCGTCCGCGGCCGAGACGACGGCGCCGACGGCCAACTCGCAGGCGCGCGCGGAGGAAAAGGTCGCCGATGCGGCTACGCATCACGGGGCCATCGCCCCGGAGAAGATCTCGCTGAATCCGGATGCCTTCAACGGCGAGCGGGCGCCGGCTGCAGAGGAGGCTGCTTCTGAGGCCCCTGCTGCCGAAGGCTCGGACGCGATCGTCGACGGCGAGGAAGTTGTGAGCTTCCCGGAGGCCGAGCCCGCCAACGATGATGCGGTCGCCGTGTTGGCGGCACGGGAGCTGGAGCCGATCACCGTTCCGGATGCGATTGCGGCCGATGCGCCGGCTGCTCCGGTAAGCGATCCCGAGATGCCAGCCTTCCTCATGTCGGCGGAACCGGTCGTCGCCGTTCCGGCGCCAGTCGCCCCGGTCGCTCAGGTGCCGCGGGACGAGTTCGTCCCGCCCTTCCTCGCCCACTCGTAATCCAGGAGCGTCCGCGTGCTGCGTCGATCCCATTCCCTGCCGGCCGGGCTTGTCCTGATGACCTTGGCGCTGGCCGGGTGCCAGACCACGGCCAAGCCGCCTGAAACGGGCTCGGCGCAGACTGCGGCCGCTACTGTCGATCCCGACATCAAGCGCATTCTGGCTGGCGGTGGACTCGACCCCAGCGCGCCGGCGGCCGTTGCTGGCGCAGCTCCCGTTGCGAAGACGGCTGGGATTGCGCCCGGCCTGGTTCCGGTGGCACCGCCCCCTGGAAGTGCGGCCGCGGCGGCATACGCGGCTCAGCAGCCTCCCCAGGCGAACCCGCTGACTGCCCCCGGTCAGCCGCTGAACGTCACGCCGGCGCAGGCTGGCGTGACGCCAGCAGCCACGCCGATCGCAGCCGCCATTGCCTCTGCAGGACATGGTGCCAGAGGCAAGGGCGCTCGCAAGCGTGGTCGTGTCGATGCTCCACTGCCTCAGATCGAGGTCACTCAGGGAGCTCCGGTGCAGGCCCACCCTGCGCTGCCAGTTGTCGGGGCGCCGCTTCTCGCCTCGGGTACCGGCGTTTTGCCTGTGCCCGTTCCCGGAGGCGTGCCGACGGCCGCTATCGCGCCGGCGCTGCCTGCAGGCCTGACGACCTCGATGATCCCGGCACCGCTCGCGCCCCAGATGATAGACATCACGGGCCCCAATGCCCGCTCCCGGCCCGAGGCACCACGAGCGAAAGCTGCCTCTGTTGCGGAACCAGCTCCCACGGCTGCGCCAGCCCCCGCTGCTCCAGAGCCCTACGTCCCGAAGATCAAGCGCTTCTGATCCCATCAATCCTTGATCGCATGATGGATTGAACCGAAGGTCTTTCTGACGACTTGGATTGGTGTTGATGAATCGATTCGCCTCCCGTTGGATTTTGGCCTGCGTCGCGGTTCTCACGATTGCGGCCGCCGACGTCTCCCCCGCCCTCGCCAACTGGCTGAAGGTCCGGGACGCAGCTATGACGCTGCGCGAACGGGGCCGGTCTCAGGAAGCCTATGCGCTCGTTGCCCAGGCGGGCGTTGGGACGGTCGCCCACGAGGTCGATCGTAGCTTCATCTCGGGTTTCCTGGCGCTGCGCGTGCTCGGGCGGCAGGACCTCGCACTCGCCCACTTCAAGAACATGGCGGTCATGACGGCCAGGTTGCGCCCCAGCGAGGATCCCGCTGGGCATCGTGCTATGGCCGGCTACTGGCTTGGCCGCACGCTTCAGGTCATGGGCCAGGCCGACGAAGCGAAGACGCTGTATACGACGGCGGCCATGTATCGGAACACCTTCTACGGTTTGCTCGCAGCTTCGCAGGCTGGACTGTCCGACACCCGAGCCGCGATCGCGCCAGCCGCCCCCGCCTATCCACGGCCGCAGCTTTTCTGGCACGACCCCCGGATGAACACCGAACTGGTGCTGGCCATCATCAAGACGGAGAGCAACTTCCGAACGACGGCGGTCAGCTCGGCCGGCGCTCTCGGTGACATGCAGCTGATGCCTGGCACCGTCAAAGCGATCTCCCGGAAGACCGGCGTTCCGCTCGATCCGAGGATGGTCGCGAGCAACCGAAACTACAACGTCGCCGTCGGCTCCCACCACTTCGCGGATCTCCTGGCGAAATATGCGGGCAACGTCACTCTCGCCGCAGCGGCTTACAATGCCGGCTCTGGCGCTTCTGACGACTGGATCACGCGGTTCGGAGACCCCCGGACGAACACCGTCGACATCGTCGACTGGATTGAGCTGATCCCGTTCAGAGAAACCCGCGGCTACGTGAAGAAGGTGGTCGCGAACTACGTGGCATACCTCAGCACGGGGACCTCTTCGGTCACGGCCAGCGCGCGCTGAGTGCTCGGTTTTGCTCGATATTGGGCAGTAAAAGCGCACAATGTGCTCTTTGCTCTAGTCTGTATGTATGTGGATATAAGCTCCGCTTCACCGCCAGCTTCCTCGACTCCGATTTCTACCTGTCATAGGTAGGAATCGCGGGCGGTTTCCCGCGCTTCTTGTGGTGAGCATGCGCCGGGAAAATCTATGATTTCTGAGCACCTCTTGCTTGATGAAATTCGTAGAAAGCCCGAGTCGTTCGCCGAGATTTGCCGTCGTAACGGTCTGACAAGCGTAGCCGACAGAACCAAATTCAGGACAATACTCAATCGCCTTAAGTCCAGAGGCGTGGTTGCAATCGTGACCTATAATGGCCGGGCCTTCCCGAGCGGTGGAAGCCCGTTCCTGTACATCACCTCCGAGCCGCAAACCTTCACCGCTGCCTTGAAAGCCGGCGCGGCCCTCGGACACGACATCGATGTGAACATGGCTCCGCCCGAGTACCAGTCTGTCCAAACGCAGGCGATCCTTAGAGGCGAAAGCGCGGATCCCGAGCCGGTTCTCGGGCGCCCTTCTATCCCTTCGCCCGAACGCATGTCTGAGCCGCGGGCGAGCGCCGGTTCCATGCCTGGTTCGGCGAGCGCCTCATCGAGCAGGAAGCCATTGTCGCTCGATGAGTGGCATTCTCTGGCTGATGTTGGTCGCTACTATGGCCTGTCAGGTGCTGAGGTCGTTGAGCGAATGCAGCGGGGGATCGCGAGCGGTTCCTTCCAGTGCATCGACCTGCTCGGGCGGCCGACAACGCCTAGTCGGGACGCCCGGATAGGTGTGTCGGGCCTTGAGCCGACCGTCTTCGTCTCTGCTCCCTCCGAGCGGTCTGGAGAGGTCACATTCGCCTTCCTGGAGTTCATCAGGACTCTCAGGGACGAAACAGTGGCCATCCGTGATCTGCCCGAGAAGCTTGGTGCATCGATCGAGACTGCGCACGAGTTTCTGTGTTTCGCGGTCAGGGGCGAGCGCATCCTGCTGGGCGCGAGCTCCCCACCGCGACCGACTGACGTGGTCAGCCTCAGCAAGAGCCGACACATTCCGTTCCTTATTGCGGCAGACCTTCGTGGAAGCCTGATTGGCGACGTCGGGTTCAGGGTCAGCGATATCGCCCGCGTTCGGCGCTGCAGCGATGACAAGGTCGTAAGCGCCGCCCGTATTCTCGCGTACCAGTCGGTTCCTGCTCTGGCGACCTGCTTTGCGGACGATTTCAGGCCCCTTTGGGCGAGCGAGGTGGGGTCGGAGACGATTATCCGTCCAGGCGACTTCCGGCCACCTTCGAAGACATCCGACGAGCCGAAGGCGCCCACGCCTCGTGTGGTCGACAACCCGGTCCCTCAAGTCCGGTCGGGGTGGCCGGCCCCATTATCGCCAGCAGACAGAGATCGTGTGATTGAGCGCCGATCAAACGCGCCAATATCGCCGTTTTTGCGGGAGCTAACGAACTTGCTTCAGCCGGGAGACTCCCGGCCGTCGCAGGCCACCATCACTTCGTCGCCCCAAGAGCGACGATCTGTATCCAAGGCGGCTAGGTCCGACGCGTCGCGCACAGAAGTCGTCGATGGATCGTCGGGCCCTGCGCTGAAGCCACGGCTTCCGACAGATGTCGCTCTTCCCGTTCTCCTGAAGGAGCCTCTCACGATCGAAGAGCTCGTTATAAGGTCAGGGAAGCGCCGCTCCGAAGTGATGTCCTCCCTCGAGGCGCTCGCCGCCAACGGGGAGCTCAGCCTTGCGAGCCAGGGGATGCCCCATCGTTATTTGCTTGGGCCAAGCGTCCCGAGCGATGACCCCGAGGCACTGACCACGGTTGATGCCCTTATGGCGGATCGCGCCATAGATGACGATAACTCAGCACCTCCTGGGAAGGCGCTGAAGAGGATCGAGGCCGCGCTTTGGTTCCCGCGGGACTTGATCGCGCTCTCAGTCGAGGTGCGGATGCCTCCCCGTGAAGTGCGCAAAGTCCTCGACAGTGCGATCGGCCGCACGATCCTCGCGACCGGGACCCCTGGCGGACGGGACGAGAAGTTCAGCGCAGGGCCACAGGTCAAACAGAAGCTCGCCTCGCCCGAGGTGCTCTCGCTTGCCGACGCAGTCTATGAAAGCACGGCCGCCGGCGCGGTTCTTCAAGCCGAACTGAGCGCCCAGTTCGGCGATCGCGCTCAGCTTCTGCCATTCGCGGTTGGCCGGCTGACAGGCCTCGGGCTCCTCATCCAGGTCGACAGAGCCCTTCGCCGGCCGATCCTCGTCGGCGCAGTTCGCGACTTTTGCTGGATTCCGCGGACTCGCGACGCGCTCGATATCGAATTCCCCCATATGGGGGACGCTGCCATTTCAAAGGCGATCGCAATGGGAGCTATCCACCAGGTGGGCGAGAAGTATCTGGCGGGAAACTCCTGAGGGACGAGGCTAAGCCACATTTTTCAACCCTCAAGCAGACACCGGCGACCTAACCCCCTTCACGCGCAATCCATCGGATGTTCGGCATGCTTTGTGACCGCACTGCGATCCTGTCCATCAGCTTCTTCGCGCCTGAACGGGTGGTTGGAGCGCCAAGATCATTCAACAGCTTCTGAACTTCTCTCGCCGTTACTCCCGCCGCACCACGCTCTGAGAGGAGCTGGAAGACGTGCGCGCCCGCCTTGACGGACAGTGGTCTCCAGGTCG
Organism: Bosea sp. ANAM02; assembly: GCF_011764485.1. Lineage (NCBI taxonomy): Bacteria > Pseudomonadati > Pseudomonadota > Alphaproteobacteria > Hyphomicrobiales > Alloboseaceae > Allobosea > Allobosea sp. ANAM02. The sequence continues at coordinate 231,908 of NZ_AP022849.1, forward strand.
GATCAGGGGCTCTAAACGCTTTCACCGCAGTATCCCGGCCAAGGAGTCCCCATTTTTTGCCGTCTGTCTTGATGACCCGACCCCGGACCAAGATTTGTCCTCGTTCCAGATCCGGAAGCGTGGCCTTTAGATGAATCGTGATCTCAGCTGCCGTAGCTGGTCGCCCTATATCCTCAAGGTAGCGTTCGATAATCATTGTCTGGAGCGACAAGCGCGAGACCGCATCCCCCTTGAGGGCCCAATCCATTCGGCCACACCTCCGGAAACGGCTGTCACCATCCAAGATATGGCTGAGGACGGCGGGTTCCATTTTCGGGAATCCCTGAGATTCCAGGTGGGTCGCCAACCATTTTGCCGACGTCACTGGCCTCGGAATGAGAGCAGCGTGACAGGCGTCAGCCACCGAGGTGTCCTCTGAATTCGGCAGGAGGCGCCGACCTAAGACCATCTGACCAGGCATGACCACGGTTGTCGTGCCGAAGAATTTTCTCAAGTCGTGCACATCGCCGACACCAGTGGCTCGGAAGCGATTGTATACCTCGGCGCGGTCGATGGGTCCTTTCGCTCTCGTCGTCACAGCGTCGAGCCAGTCGCGCGCCGATCCCATTTTGAGTTTCTTCAGGGACATCCTGTCCGTGTCGTCCCAATCCGAAACCAGATCTTGAGCAAGCGCGCGCGCAGATGGATGTCGCTCGTAGCCGAGGACATGAGCGAACGCCTCATCCTTCGATAGCTGCGGGTCGCAGCTGATGAACCGACGGCGCAGGTTTTTGGGAATTCGCGGATCCGCCGAACCAGCAGTCCTGAGATAATGAACGCCGCCCTGGCGGCGTAGGCAGATGGGCGCTTCAGCAAAGACGTCGATGATCCCGTCCAGCGAATAGGGCGTCAAACCTGCTGCCCATTCGCGCTGAAGGAGATCGTTCGCCGAGACCAATCCTTCGGCCGCGGCGTGGTTTAGGTGCTCGGAGAACAGGGCCGGCCACAGGCATGCTGAACGCGTCCTCGCGCCAGCACCCCTCAGAATCTGCCTGACCCGCTCGACGCTCACGCCGGCGCGCGCTGCGATGGCCGCAATCGAATCAGAGCCGTCGGGGCTCATCCGATCCCGTACCCATCTCTGTTCGCGTTCGTCCATGATCGCAAAAGTGGATTCAACCAACCCCAACAGCGTTGGAACGGGACCTAGTTGATCGGACCACTTCACCTCGAACGGGTCGAATCCAAGCAGAAACGGGAGGTTTCGGCGCTCGAAGGCAATGACCGCTGATTGAATTTCATCGAGGACATCTTGCTCAATCTTTTCGAAGGGAAGGATTCCGTTCGGGCCCCAAGGGATCTCGCCCACCACCGAGATCCCGGCGTCCTCAAGCCGATTCGACGGTCGGGTTGGAAGCGCTAGCCTTTCGAGTGGGACCGCGAGCATCGCAGGGCGCAGTGCCTTCGAGGCGGGGCTTTCGATGTTGATGTCGGTCATTTCGATTCGATGAGCGGTTTCGTCATCCCATTGTCCGCGATGGTAGATCGAGCGACAACTTCACCTCTCACCAAGGTTTGGCTTTCGTCCTTCGGATTGGTTGCGCACCCCTTGGAAGGTCTTTAGCCTCAAGCTATGGAGGCGTACCGAATGGTCGGGCAATCAGACTGGGTCGTTCGTCTGGCTCGTGGCGGCAAATTTGCCGGAACCGCCCGAGTACGAGGTTCCGATATCGAGGATGTCCGCAAGCGGGCCGCGCTCGCATTTCCGGAATGCGAGATACGGGGCGTTCGACAGGCGAACCAGGGAGAGTTCGAACCCCGATTGTCGAGACCCATGGCAATGATGGAATCGCCAGAAACGGCAATCGCAGCGGCTATGCGTCGGGCCCAAGAGGAGGCCCGCCGGTTGAGCGGTTAGGCGGCCATAGCCTTTCGGCAGATGTAGCTACGGTTCTGTCGAGACCCATCGAGCGGAGTGATGACGCCAGCCTTGATCAGCTTGTCGATGATGAGGCGCGCGCCAAAATCGCTTGACCCAATCGCGCCGGCGATATCCTGGGCTGTCTGAATTGGCCGCTGCAGGAAGAGCTCGATTGTTGGGCCGCTGCGCGACGTTTCGCGTTCACGCGGGAGAAGCGCTGCCAGGTCGGCCTTGACCCGAGCGAGCGTGTTGAGCGCTTCATATGAACGCGATGCGCTTTCCTCAACCGCGGCGTAGAAGTGAAGGAGCCAGGACTCCGCGTCCACGACTGCCTCGTTGGTTCGATCTGCGTCGCGTGCCAACGCGCGGGCAAGGCCGCATTGGACCAACGGCGCCTTGAAAGCTCGCTGGATCAAGAATGGCGCGAGGAGCAGGGCCATTCGTTTGCCCCGGCCGTCGAATGCGCGACCAACCCAGATCTGCCGAACACATTCGGCGACCACTTCTGGCGTTGGAGTGGTCAAGGCGCTTCGGATCGGCGCGAGGATCTCGTTGATGGATGCTTCATGCCGCCACTGCGCGGCGCCGACGTCGCGGTGTCGGTTCGACCTCTCGGACTCTCCCCAGATAGCAGCGATCCAATCCAGAGGATCTTCGTCGCTGGCAGGGCCGGCGATCGAGCGGAGAATAGCGCTGTGAATGCATGGAGCCAGCCGCTGCTTCAGCGTCGAGAGCTCGTAGAGGTCATCGATCAGTAGATGACACAGCGTGGCTTCCTGCAGGAGCTCGCCTTCGGAGGCCTGCATTACCGCAAGGGTTTCTGACCGCGCAAACCACGCTCGCGCGATCTCAGGATTGCGGAAGTGCCTAGTGTATTCGTCAAGCCGGGCCATGGCCGCGAAGGCCGCGGCCAATGCATGGGCCTCGGTCAAGGATTGCTCCTAGTTCAGCGTCGGCGGAATCGAGTCCGTCGCTTCCTGGGAACGAGTCTCCACCGGAATTCCGATGTTGACCAGTGTGTGAGCGATCGCGTCACGGACGAGGTTCGCCAACTCGACGAGATCTAGCGTTTCAGGCGCCAGTTTCGCTCTCGTCTGAGTTTCCTTCGAGACGAGGTCGGCAAGCGGGAACCATGCCGGGTACTGCGTCGCGGTCTGCCCGGTCGCGTTCCAGCTGCCAGCATGGATCGAGGCCAGGCCAGCGAAGCTGCGGGCAGCACAGCGCTCGACAAATTCGTGGTCGCCCGTTCGGTGAATTGCGATCGACGCAGCGAGCTGCATCAACCACGGCATCATATCCGCGAGGTTGCCGGTGCATTGGATCGGGAACAGGCTCGCGACATAGTAGGCAAGGTCTGAGGCGACGACCTCGTCGAACTCCGCAGGCGAGCCATCCCATGCCACCATGGATGGGCCCAGGCCGACGATCAGGTCCATGGGACTGAGTTCCCAGCCGATCTGATCGGCAAGCGCCTGCGCCAATTCGGGCTCGAAGCCGGAGATCGTCAGCTGCCGTGGCGAGCGGCCTTCCTCGGCCCCGACCTGCGGATCGTAATAGAAGCGGAGAGAGTGCGAGGTCCCCGCGAGCAATCGCTCTGCGGCCTCCCGATACTGCTTGGCCACCTCTGAGGCGTGAGCGGCGATGTCGTGACCGTCGCCGACGGCGGCTTCAGCGCGGTTCAGTTCGTGGTCGACTGTGACAGCAGGCAATCGATCCTGCTCTGATTGGCTCCCCGTCCAGAAGCTTGGGTCCCGGCCTGCTGGCCCCTCGGCGTTATTCTCACGCGGCATTTTAGGCTCCTCGAACCGGCTCACACCTAGAAATGGTGCGGAAATTCCTGCCGGCAATCCTCAACGCAAGTTAATCCTCATTAACTTGCTCTTCCTCGTAACAAAACAATCCTCAAAACTCGGTGAATCCGCCATGGATTGAGCGAGCTGATATCCTTGCTATGTCCGATAATCCCCTCTTCTCGGTCTCCAATCCGTAGCCCCTCACAATGGCCTCTGCAAGGTCCATTTTCGGCCTCCGAGACCGCTGTTTTCGTTGATAGCAAGAGCAAGCTAAGGCGAGTTAGCTTGCAATCGTCAAATTTGAACCAATTTGGCGCCGGATCGTTCGCATATGCCTTGATAAGGAGTTCTCGTGCCCGCCGAGGCCTCTCCAGGGCGCTTCAGGCAAGATCCTTCTTGCTCCGTGCAAGGATTTCCCCGATCCTTTCGGTTAATCCTTGGAGAATTGCTGCTTTGGATATCCCTGGGAGCGCACTGGCCCCCGTCCCGGCCGCCGGGCTTCCCGCGGACCTGGGCGATGCCGTTCGGCGCATTCTCGAAGAAGGAAGTGCTGCCAGCACTCGGCGCGCCTACGCGTCCGACCTCCGCTACTGGCTGGGGTGGGCAGATCTCAACGCGATCTCCGTGCTCCCGTGCTCGGTCGAGCACGCCATGATGTTCATCGTGCACCATGTCGACGAGATGCCGTCACATATCGATGCCGGCCTGGTCGCGCTCGGGGTGAAGAAGGGCTCGGGCCTACCCGCGCTGTCGTCTCTCCGCCGGAAGATTGCTGCGATGTCCGCAGTCCATCGCGCGCGCGGCTATGCGAACCCTTTCGAGGATCCACGGTTTCGAATGCTGATGAGCAAGGCCGGGCGCGTCGCTCTCAAGCGGACTGGCTACGCGACCAATCGGAAGACGGCGCTGGTGCTGGAGCAATTGGAGCCCCTGCTGGCCACGTGCCAGGGAGATATCCGCGGCTTGCGGGATCGCGCAATCCTGCTGTTCGCTTTTGGAAGCGGGGGACGCCGGCGCTCAGAAGTCGCCTCGGCGGTGTGCGAGCGCCTTACCGGTCACGGAGAGGAATACGTCTACCTGCTCGGCGTCACCAAAACTCATCAGGACGGCGATGCTGGTTCCGTCCCCGTTGCTGGCCGCGCCGCGATTGCTCTTCGAGCCTGGCTCGATGCATCCGGTATCAGCAAGGGGCCAATCTTCCGCGGCGTTGGTCAGAATGGTGTGATCCTCGATCGCGCGATCAGCGATCGCCAGATCAACCGGATCGTGAAGGCGCGCGCGAAGGCGGCTGGCTTCGATCCGTCGGCATTCGGCGCGCACTCCCTGCGGTCAGGCTTCATGACCGAGACTGGCCTGCAGGGCATCAGCTTGATGGAGGCGATGGAGCTGTCGACCCATCGCGATGTTCGTGTGGCTGCTCGCTACCATCAGGCGGGTCGCGGCCTTCGTAACAAGGCTGCACGCTTGCTGGATTGAGCGCGCGGGCCGATCTGCTACCAGCCGCGAACGGCCTTTTGAAGCGCATCAGCCCATTGCAGGCCGCACCCCCTCTTGGTCCAACCAAGCGCCGAAGGTTCTTTCCAGCTCGTCGATGCGCTCGCCGTTCACCTCGCGCACGCCGTCGGCACGTAGCTCGACCGCCTCGCTTCGAGCGTCATCACTGAGCGAGTCGAGCAGACGCTCGGCTGGGCGAGAACCGTTTCCCTTGTCGAGCGCCACGATCCTGGTGCGGCCTCGGCCGTAGAGACGGTCGATCAGCTGAATCGAGGCATCGATCTCACGGTTGATCTCGCGCAGCCTTTTCGGCGTGAGGCCCATTTGGATCTCGGTAAGCGCCGATGCGAAAGCGGAGTTGTGGTCCTGAGGAGCGTACACATGGGCACATTCGTGGGCCGCGAGCGCGATGATCGAATGCCGGTCGTCAGCGTTGCTGGCGCTGTACCGGAGCTGGCACTCCTGATCGAGCGGGTTGAGCAGGAAATAGCGCAGCTCTTCTCGGGCGTCCGGGCGATGGAAGACTGCCTCAGGAATGCTGTAACCGTAGTCGCCAGAGAGGGACAGCCACTGGTGCCGCGGCATAGCGAGGACCCAGCCCACCGAATACGGGAATGATGGCGTCTTCGGCAGCCTTTCGGAGCAGATGGCAAGGCACTGCTGGACCGCGACCTGCCACACCGCAAGAAGCTTTCTCGCCTGGAGCCCCTCGCCCTGCGGCAGATTCCAATTGCGAGGATCGTGGCGCCTGCCCTGAGCATGGAACGCGCGCGTCAGCTTCTTTGCAGCGACGGGGTCGAGCCTCTCGTCAGGCTGCAGGTTCTCCTTATAAATCGGGACATCGTGCAGATCCGAAAGCTTATCCCTGTTGGCCGCAGATTCCGCCTCGTCCGCCAGCGCCTGGTGGAGCTTGATCGAGTTGACGAGGTGTCCGAGCAGGGAGCCGGAAGCGACCTCCATTGCCTTCCGCGGTCCATAGCGATCGAGCGCAGTGAGAAACGCCTCGCTCTGCTGCCGGCCGGGGAAGCGTTCAAGGATTGTGCCGTCGACCGTTCCACGGCCTTTGAGGCCCTCGAAGAGCTTGTTGAACTCCGCCGCGGGCACGTTTTCGAGCCCGTCCTTGGTGAAGCTGTCATACTGCCAATCGCTGTACCAGATATGCTGGCTCGCTTCGACCCGCTCGGCGAGGCGCTTGCTGCGGCTGGTCCTGAAACCGGTGACGGCCGTCGGCGCGGCGAAATCGACCTCTACCTTTTCAGGACGAGAGCTGAGCAGGCCCTTGCCGCCCTGAAGGACGGTGAATTCGGTCTTCGGCTTGCCGCGCAGGGCCGCATCGGTGTCGGTAGCCATGCGCTGGGAGAATTCCTCCAGCGCGGTCTTATACTCGTCCCGCAGTGCATCCCGGTTGGAGGTCATGACCTCGCGAGCCAGTGAGGGACTGAGTTCCAGGATGAGCGTGTGCTCGGTGTTGCCTGAGCTCGTTTCGAACATGAGAGCGCCGGATGAGCGCACGAGGATTTTTCCTGCCGGCAACCCATGGTCCGACTTGGGGTCGACCAGCTTCATCTCGCCGAACGCAATGTCGGATGCACCGTCGCCGGCCGGCAGGATCTCGATCTTGGTGTTCTCGCGCCAGGTCTCGGGAATGCGATCATTGTCGACCCGCGCCAGGATCTTGGCAGCAGGCTTCACCGCGACCTTCTTCGTCTCGATCAATTCGCCGTTCAGGGTGACCTTCGCCTTGATCGCGCTTCGGTTGAGATAGGCGACCAGCGTTTCCTTCAAGCGCTCGACCGTCGGGCGGCGCTCTGGCGACTTCGCATCCTCCGGATTGAGGTCGAGCTCGACGCGGCACCCCTTGGCCTTGCGAGGCCCCTTGGCGAGCGTCTCGTACTCCTGCTCCAGCTGATAGATCTCGCGCTGATGCAGGCGCACTGCATCCGTGTCCCCGGCAGACACCGCGGCCGCATTCCGTTCGCGAGCAAGCCCAACCCAGTGGTCGATCTCCCGGAGAGCCTGGTCACGGGACCGCAGCACGTATTCCGACCCCACACCTTGCGCCCAGCGATCACCAGTCCGGATCGAGTAGCGGGGCTGGGAGAACGTCGTCATCAGGCGAGCGCGGCCGAAGCCACCGACCGACTCTCCCGAGCTCTTCGTGGATCCATGCAGCGAGAAATAGACGTCTTCCAGGACTTCCGGCGTCATGCCGACGCCGTCGTCCTGGTAGGCCACCCTCGTTACGATCGGGCACTCCGCTTCGCGCCCCAGAACGCCGCGTCCGAATTCGCTCGTAATCGAGATGTCGATGTTCCTGGCACCGCCATCGACGGCGTTCTGGATGAGTTCGCGATGGAGGCTTGCGGTCCAGTCCTCGTAGGCCCTGTCGCGCTCCGCGACGAAGAAGCTCCGATTGGATCGAACCTGCGCAATCGTGCCGATGATATCGCTGTCGCTCATGACGCGCCCTCAGTTCATCAGGTGCACGACGATCGTGCCCGTCTTCACAGGGCGCAGACCGTCCATACGAACGATCATGGCTTCCGACTGATCGATGACCTCCGCCCGTAGATCCTCCGGGATGATCTCTTCGATCTCCCTGATGGCTCCGCGCGCGAGCGCAAACAGGCACTGTCCGCCGGTGCGCTTCACAAAGAAGCCCGTAGCCGAATCGAGGGCCGGATCGTCATGGACGATCGTGATCCCTGCCTGGTTGAACGCGATATCGATCATGGATTACGCCCTGGGATGAACTTCAGAGGAGGCGGTGAAAGCCACAATCCCCCACGCCGTCCTTCGGTCGGCGACGAAATGGTAGACCGACTTTCGGGAATCTGGAAGGATTGCGCTATCGGTCCTTTGTGTTGAATCGATTCTGGGTTCCTTTTGCATGTCCGTTTCGACCTCCCGGCGACAATTCCTGATGGGACTAGGCCTCGGCGCATCCGCGATTTTCGCGGGGCTGCCCAAGTGCCTTGCCCAGCCGGCTGTTGAGGCGGCTCAGAAGTCGATTCCTCTTCGCCTGCTCAACCCGAACACGCGCGAGGCCTACGATCTGGAGCTGTTCATCGGCGACCAGTGGAATCCGGTTGCCCTGCAATGGTGCCATTGGCTGATGCGCGACTGGCGCCAGCAGACCGCTGTCGAATGCGATCGGCGGCTCTATGCCGCCCTGTACGTCCTGCAGCGCTACTTCTCGGAGAACGGCCGGATCACCATCAACTCCGGTTTCCGCACTCAGAAGACCCAGGAGGCGCTGCGCGAGGCAGGCTATGGTCCGGCGGTGAACAGCTTGCATCTACGAGCCAAGGCCGTCGATTTCACCCTTCCCGGCGTGAGCATGCGCAATGTCGCTCGCGCCACCTGGGCTCTCAAGCTCGGCGGCGTCGGCTATTACGAGGACATGAACTTCGTCCATATGGATTCCCGCGGTGCCCAGGCCCGCTGGGCTGACTCGTTCCTCTGACGGCGCTTGAGGGTTTCAGGCGGGGACCATAGCCTTCGCTCGGACAAGCCCCCGCTCTGGAGCCCGCCATGCCTCGCGTCATCGATTTCAGTCACGGGAACCAGACCGAGTGGTCCGAGAACCGGCTACCTGAGCCGGTCTACGGAGAGCGGGAGATACGCTCCGAAGAGCTTATCGCTCTGAGCGAGGCATTCAACAGCCCGGTGACGGGCTTCACGCCCCAATTCTCGACCTACGGACGCTCGATCGATCTGCGCTCCCGCGCCGACCTTCCGGATGAAGTTCACAAGTGGCTGTCCGAGAATATGACCGGACCCTGGCTCTGGAGCGAGCATTGGGCCAATCATGGACATTCGCTCGACCTGGCTGTCTACATTGAGCGTAAGCCCGACCAGGATCGCTTCCTCGCTGCGTTTGGGGAGACCTTCGGATTCACCGAACCCAGCTCATGGGATATCGGATGCCTCGCTGTGAACCGTGGCGTGCTTCCGCCCCTGACGGCGCTGGAGTCGTTCTCGAAGTGGGGAACGCAGCACGCCGGCTTTCGGTGGCTGCCAGCGGAGGATATCGGCCGGCGCGGAATGCGCGTTGCCTTCGATCACCCGGGCCTCGAGGCCGAGTTTGTCGCGCGCTGGGGCGATAAGATGATCGTTCGGGAGACCGACGGGGGCCGCGTCTATGAGGCGGATCTCACCAACACCTCCTGGCGCGACGATCCCAGTGGTTGGCTTGGAGCGAACCCGGCCGTCGGTTCGATCGCCGGGCGCTCATCAGTCCCTGGCGAGCCGTACAAATGGGTCGTTGAGACACGCTTCGACGACGTTGCCGCAGCACTCCAGCGAGACTGGGGACATTTTTTCACGGCGGATGTCACTGGGCGCATCTTCACCGCGGACGAATATCCACGCATTCCCGAGCGCGCGGTGCCTGAAGATTTCCTGGCCTACCTACGAGGGGACGCAGAGGACTTCGTGGCGCCGCATCTTTCAGCGATCGACGGCGCCGGTCCGGCGGGGCCCGCGCCGTAACCGCGCTACCTAGCGGATCGCGCCGGCGAACAGCGAGGGGCGGTCGACCTTCCACTCGATCTTGGCGGTGCGAAGCACCTCGGTCAGCACACTCTCCTGCTTCCAGGCTGCGTACTCAGCCTTGAGAACCTCAATCGCAGGCTCTGCGAGGCTTTCGAATTTTCGCCGCGGCCGATTGATGACGCCTTCGACGATCCAGATCGACCAAGTCCCGCTCTTTGCCCGGACCGGACCGCCGATATCGCCCATTCTTGGTGATCCGAGATCGATGCCCTGTCGCCACTTCCAGAGGAAGCCGGAATCGACCCGCGCTTCGAGCGCGAAGGGCGCGCCCTCGCCCTCCGGTCTGTTCTCGATGACGGCAAACCCAAAGGCGTCCTTTGCCTCGGCTTTGGCCGCCTTTGCCTCGTCTTCGGTCGCGAACGACAGAACCTTGACCTTGTAGTCGGCGCCTTCGGTCAAACGCCCCCAGAACTCCCTGAGATCGGCCTCGGTCGATCGCAGGATGGCGTCCTGACCGAGCTTCTCGTTCCAGAGGAAGGCGAGCAACAAGTCCTCGTCGATCTCGCCGAGCTTTCCCTTCCTTGCCTCCTCCAGGCTCTGCTTGAGCCTCGGATCGTCAGCATAGCCAGCCCGGCGCGCGGCACGAGCGAACGCCACGCTCGACACGAGATCTCCCAGCGAGGCCGTTGCCACGTCCTGCTTCAGGCGATCGGGGATCGACACGCTGCTGCCGCGCTCGCGCGACAGTGCTTCCAGCTGGCGAGATACGAACTCATCGACATGCTTGCGTTCTATCACCACCCCATCAACCACGGCGAGATCTTCGGCGGCGGCACAAGAGAGGGACGCGGTCAGAGCGAGCGCAGCGAAGAGGATACGCTTCATGGTGGGCCCTCAGAACTCGTTCGTGGGAATTGAAATGCGCCGAGCGAGATCGGTCCAGCTCTCCGGAGCGGGCTCCTTCCACTCGATCTTCGCCGCGGCCAGGGCCGTCGAATAGGCCGAGCGCATCTTGAGGAAGACGCTCATCCCCCGCAGGGAGGCTATCTGCTTTTCGTCGAGCTGATCGAAGGCTGGCGTCGGCGCCGTCTCGACTTTTTCGACGATCCAAATCGAGCACAGCGGCCACTCACAAAACGGTCCACCAACGGCACCCGCAGTAGGGGTGTCGATCGAGAGACCCTGCAGCCGCCAAGCCCAGGCACTCGTCGCCTCCATAACGTCCTGGATCTGCGACGTCGCTGTCTCCTGCTTGGAGCCGAACATCCGGGCAGCCTCCGCATCGAAGCTGGCGCGGTCCGTCACGGTTTTCAGCGCCTCAGTCGCTGCCTGCCGGGTGGTATAGGTGAGGAAGCGAAGCGCGTAGCGCGGACCGGTGCTCGCTTTTTCGTAGAATGCCTTCACGCGAGCCGTGTCTGTCTGCGAACGCAGATCGGATTCCACCTTGGTCATCCATACCTCGCGCAGTAGTCCGTCCCGCGAGGTGGGAGCCTCCTTGATCTGCTCCATCGTAACCGGGTTCTTGTCGAGTCCGTCGCGCTCAGCGGCGGCGGCAAGCGCGGCACGCTCGACAGCCTGGACAATCCCGGTCTGACGAAGCCGGCCGTCCTGTCGAGCTTCGTCACGCTCGTCGTCTTCCATCATTCCGTTCTCGATCAGAACGCTTTCAACCGAGCTCTGGGTGATGGCGCGTCCGTCGACCACGGCGATCAACGGATCGGTTTCAGCAATCGCTGTATAGCTGGTCGCGGTGACGAGAACCGCTGCGGCGAGGAATGCGCGCATGAAGAAGGCTCCTTGTTTCCAAGGAGCCTTACATCTTTCCATGCTCGAATCCTTGGGGGTGAAGTCAGGATTCGGTGGATGAGCTGTCAGCGATGCTCAAGTTCTGCGCTGACGCGAGGCGCCCCAGGCGCCTGGTCTCGCTTCCAGCGCCCCTCCAGGGAGACGTCAGCCTGACCACCTGACAGCTCGACCTTACCGGCCTGGACAACGCGCCCGGTCTGCTGGTCCTTGATCAAGAAGCTGGACTGGTCAGCGGAGAAGCTGATCTGCTGAGTATCCATCGCCCACCGAAGCACCCGATCGGAGACGACCCTGCTCGCGGAGAACTGCAGCGGGATCTTCGCGTCGTCCTTCATCTGCGCGACATATTCACGCTTGAGCGATCGCGCGCTCACGGGGGCTTCGATATCTATCGCCCGGCCTATGGCGATCGCGGTCGGGTCGCCTCTTTTTGCCAAGGTAGCGATCGCTTCCCGGAGGGCCTTGCGATCCAGCTTTGGCGGGTCGCCCGGATCAGAGCCATCCATGATCGCGCGTGTCAGCTTTGTCAGCCGCTCGACCGGCGCAAGGCCACTGGCGTGCAGCCAGCCAGCCAAGTCGGTGGGCTTTAAGCCACCACCAGGTTCCGCGATGAAGTGTGCCTTCTTCGAGATAGCGACAGCGATCATCACCCGGATATCCCGGATCGCCAGCTTCTCGTCGACAGTGAAGTCTGCCTTCTGGGCGACCTGGTTGGCGAGAGCGGCGATTCCATCGACGCTCATCGACATGAACTCCGGATCGGCGCGGAGTTTGTCCTCCATCCTGACGATCTGCCAGATGCCCTTAGAGACGTCGTGATTGTCGTCGATCTCTCGCGCTTGAAGCTCAGCGCTCTCGCGCCACATAGCCCACCGCAGCAGCATGCCGGGCTTCGGGGTATCCCGAATGGTCATCAGGGCCGCGAAGATGTCGGCCTTCATTTCGCTCCCGCCGACCAGGCAGTGGCCAATCTCATGCCAGGCTACTTGCCGGTGAAAATCCTGATCGGAGACGTTTTCTCGGTTCGGATCGACCCCCGTCAGCTTGTTGAGGACATCATCGATGTTCACACGGGGCGCGAAGGGGCTGACCATGCAGATGCGGCCTCCCTTCTTGCGGTCCAGTCCCAGCGCGATGCCGCCCTGTTCGAAACCGTCCTTGACATAGCGGCGAGCCATTTTGTCCTGAGAGGTCAGCTTGGCCAAACGATCGGCCTCGGCCTTGGCATTGCCGGCCAGGTCGACGAACTCGATTGTGTAGTTCGGATTTTCGGGCAACTCGGCCTTCAGCCGATCCTTGATCGCCCCGATCGTGCCGCGATAGGCCTCGATCTCGGCCGAGTTCTTGGCAGTCATCTCCGCGGTGCGACCGGGCGCGCGTGCGGCGAGCGAACGAATGACACCTTCCCGAACATCCGTCGGGGCGTCGGGCGCTTCGATGATATAGGGAGCAGCCGCGACCTTGTTGAGAAGGGCGACGACGTCGACGGGAGGCATATCCATGATCAGGCCCCCACAACAAGCTGGAAGCCGCGGCCGTGTTCTCCGGCCTTGTTCATCTCGACGACAAACACAGTTGCTCCGTCCTGGCATTTTTCCAGTGCCAAGGGGCCGTAGGTCTCGTCGGAGATTGCGCCGTCCTTGTCCGCGACCACGAGACGGTCGCCCACCCGGTTGATTTTCGTGGGAGTTCGCGAGCTCGGAGGAATGAAGACGATTGTCTCGCCATCGCTGCCGAGAACGGCGACGCCAGTGATCGATTCGGACATGGATAGATTCTCCGTTTCTAAGAACATGCCACGCGGTGACGAAAGCACGAAGGATCGGTTGTGGCTTTCACGTCAGCGACGCTCACTCCATGGATCATTTCTTGGATTGGGTGTCATGAAGCGAGAGTTCCTGCTGGTCGACGGCGAAGGCCGCAACGTCGACGTGGTTGCCACGCTGGGTCCTGGTGCGAACGGCTATTTCAGCCTGACCTGCAACAGTGGCCGCGACCACGAACGCATCCTGGCGTCTGCGACCGACGAGGTGCGCGAGGACCTTGAGGCGCTCGCGGCCGTTCATCTCGCCGATCGCAACGGCACGCCGATGCAGGCTATCGCGAACGCGGCCTACCATCTTCGCGAGCATCGATTCCGGGAGGCTGCTGACTTGCTCAATGTCGGCAGCGACATTCGCGAGATCTACGAGCTTCATGCGGCTTCGATCATGACCTTGATGGGTCCGTCCAGCGTGATCGAGAGCCGCACCAAGCAGGTGATCGCGCAGCTTCAGGTCGTTCAGCAGGCCAAGACGGAGTACCAACGGGATGAGCGCCTTCGTGAGCGCATCTTCGAAGCGCCAGGCCGTCTATTCAGGGCGATCAAGCGCCTGGAAGATTTGCTCGCAGGCAACGATCCCGCACCCGCGCAGCAGACTTCGCTGCACGAGCAGAAAAAGGCGATCGCTGCGTTCGAGAAGACCAATGCCGCGCTTCTGAAGGCGGAGCCTCACCAACTGAGGAACTATGTGAAGGATCGCCTCACCAAGGTCATGACGTACAAGGTCTTCGACGACGCGGTGCGTCAGTACGCCCTCGAAAAGTGCGCGCCGGTCTGGGCGGCGCGAGCTGAAGCGGCTCTCGCCGCTTTGGCCAAGCCTTCCTATCGGGTGGAATCGCGCCCGGACCCGAGCGTGGATCCGAAGACGTTCGACGGCTTCTGTGCGACCCATGGTATCGAATTGGAGGTCGTTTCACGGGGTAGCGCGAAAGAGGGCGCACATTGGCACTATCACTTCGACTGCACCTTCCGGAACGCCGGTGGGTCTTTCGTCACCCCGTTTTTCATGGGTCGCAATCAGAAGCCGGTCATCGCCGACATCCTGGAGTCTCTTCAGAGCGAGTTCTCCAGCGTCGACGGCATGGATCGTGACTCGTTCCTCTCGGAGATGGGTTACGACGGTTCGATCAAGGACGTCCGGAAGGGCGAGGACATTTTCGCGACGATCCAGAGATCGCTCGCGAGCTTCCAGACCGCTTTCGGTGAGGACGTCTACAACGAGCTCCTGACATCGGTCGGCGACAACCCTCCGCGGTTCGCCCCGCCAGCTCCTCGGATGTAATGTCCCTGATCGTGGACATTTGATGCTTCCGACGGCAAAGACGCGGAAATGTCCCTTATCGAGGACATTCCGCATTGAAGTTGGGGTTTGGGGATGTTATGTCCCTTACTCGGGACATGAGCTGACATTTCGGCGCTTCCAATCCGAATGTCCTCAATGAGGGACATAAATGCGACCTGTGCGGGTGAATGACATTTCGAGCCTGGCAGCCGCTATAAAGGCGGCCCGTGTCGAGCGGGGGCTTCGCCAGGATGATCTCGCTTTAGCGGCTGGGATCAACCGAAAGACGCTGATGACGGTGGAGGGTGGCGTGAGCGATCGCGACCCTGGCCTCTCCAACCTCATGCGCATCATGCACCAGCTCGGCCTTGAGCTCGTTCTGCAGCCCGCGCGAGCGGACCAGCCGAACGTCAAAAATCTGATGGCCGAGGCGGACGCGCTCGGCTTGCGCCTTGAGCCGCGCACCGGCTCTGGGCGTTCGCTCGCCGATCTTGCTCGCGACGCCGGGGATCTTGGGTTCGATCTCGTTCCAACTGATGTCGATCTCGCGCCGGACGCGTCCGAACTCGCCCTGGCCCGCCGTATTGCAGCCAAGCGGCGCGGCGCTCTTGCCCAGCTTCCTGATGATCCGCCGCCGGCGGCAAAGGAAATCGAGCTCGATGTCGATGACGGGTACGGCTTCGATGATGATGGCGATGCCTACGCTCCGAGGGGTATGCGATGAAAGCCCGTGACGAAGTGATCGGTCGTCTCTCGGTCCGTATCAACGGGCAACCGTGTGCTGAGCTGCGAAGCCGCCGCGATGGTCAGTTGGAGCTTCAGTATCTTCCGGATTGGGTTGCGCAGACCGGCATCGCTCGCCAGGCTTTGTCCGTCGCCTTGCCTGTTCAAGCCGAGCCATTCGGCGACGACGTGGCGCACCCCTTCTTCGCTGGGCTCCTTCCGGAATCCACGAGCCATAGGCAGAGGCTGGGCGAAATCCTCCATCTGTCGGGCTCGGACGACTTCGCTTTGATTTCTGCCATCGGGCGAGACTGCGCCGGAGCCGTCTCCGTGGTTCCGATCGATGCCCCTGTCATTCGTGAGGAAGACGTCCCGGAGGAGTTCGACCCACTCGACGAAGAGCGCCTGGCTGAGCTGATCCGGGATCTTCCCGTTCGCCCGCTCTTCATTGATGAGGACGGCGACAACCACCTGATCTCGCTGGCCGGTGTGAATGACAAGGCTGCGGTGATCGTCGTCGACGGCGTCATCGGCCTCCCCAAAAACGGCTACCCGTCGAGTCACATCTTGAAGACGGATATCTCGATCCTCAAGGACTCCATCAAGGTCGAGCACTTCGCGGTCCGCCTTGCCGGGGAGCTCGGGATGAAGGTTCCGCGCTCAAGGATCATGACGGCCGAGGGGATCCCGTTCATGCTCGTCTCACGCTACGATCGCGTGGTCACCCAGACCGGCGATCGAAAGCGGCTGCGTCGGATCCATCAGGAGGACTTCTGCCAGGCACTTTCACTCATGCCGGCCGCCAAATTCGAAGCCCGCGGCGGACCTGGATGGAAGGATGCTTTCCAGCTGCTCGACCATGTCGATGATCGTGCCGGCGCGCGGCTGGAGCTCTTGAGCCGGGCCTTCTACACCTACCTGGTCGCGAACAGCGATGGGCACGCCAAGAACCTGTCTCTGCTCCATAGAGCCGGGAAGACGAGCCTCGCTCCGCTCTACGACGTGTCCTGCCAGCGCGCCTTCGTGGCCGATTACAAGCGGCTGTCGCCCTATCTCACGATGAGCGTCGGCGGCGAGCATGACCCCACCAAGCTCACAGGCGAGCACTGGGATCGGTTCGCCGCGGAGTGCGGCTTCCAGCCGGCGGCGGTTCGCAAGCTCCTGTCTTCGATGGCGGCGCTAATGCCCGCGAAGGCGGCAGCCTTGCGTGAGACGATGAGGGGAACAGCAGCGGATTCGCCGCGGCTCGACATTGTCGTCGCCGATGTCACGGCTCGGTGTCAGGCTGTTCCGGCGATGCTGAAGCGTGAGCTCGATGCCGAGCCTGTCGCGGAGGTCGCGGCTTTCGGCGTCAGATAGGCGAAGGACCCGCGGGCGCCGTCCAGGCGGTAAGCCTTGCCTCGGCCTCATGATCGAAGGGTTTCGGTTTGCGAAGCATGTCCGACGCACCCCAGCTGCCGGTCATCGTGAACCCATGCTTCGCGTAGAAGCCCTCGAGGCGACCCTGCATGTCGGGAAGGTCGTGATCGTCTTCCGAGGACGCGTGCGCGCGCACATAGATCGATAGCTGGTGCTTGTCGGCCAGGTCGCACGCGAGCTGCAGCACCTTGGATCCCCAACCGTCGCCCGGGTTGTCTGCCTCCATACTGTCGAGGTCGATATCACCCGAATTCTCGGCCATCACGCCGAAGTGCCGCTGTGCGGGCGCCAGGATCACCCCTCCCCCGTCGCGGAGCTCATCGTTGAGCTCGATCACGGCGTCGAACTCGCTCAGCATGACGGCGACGCCTGGTTTCAATGGCCCGGTCACGGCTTGGGCACCGCGGCCGCCAGTTCTTCAGCAATCTCGTAAAAGGGACGGATAGGTCCCTGCGCCTTGAACGCGGACACAGTCTCACTGCGATAGGGGCTGTTGCGGCTGCTGGCCGCTGCTCGGCGTGACAGAACGTGGGCAACCGGATTGGTTTCGTCGATCTCGCAGATGTTTTGTGGCCAGGAGGGATGGGCGTTCACGCGCTGTGTCACCGCTTCCTCGATTGAATCGAAGAGCATCCAGGGAACGACCAGATTTTTCTTGGCCGTAAAGTCAACAAGGCAGGCTTTCATGGCGATCTCCACACGCGTGGCGCCTAACTCACACTGGGAACAGCAACAAACAAACGGAAGACCTTATGCGCTTCGCTTCAGAGGTGCAGCGCCGGGGTTGAAATGGCGCGCTTCGACAGATCGATTTCACGAACCTGCCATTCTTCTAGAGCCATCCCTAGATGCAGCCGCTTGTCGGCCAGCGCCATTTTTATCTCCCTTAGAGCGCCTATCCCGACGCCCTTTAGTTGGAGAATCTCTTTCTCTGATGACTTCACCAGATCGCCGATAACTTCGATGCCAGAGCCAGCTAGCGTCCGCATTGATCGCTCAGATAATTCCAAGTTCGAGACAGGTAAGCACAGTTCGCGGCCCCTCCCTTTGATCCATTGCTCCCTTATTGCCTCTTCAACTT
The DNA here is from genome assembly GCF_011764485.1 of Bosea sp. ANAM02. Taxonomy (NCBI): domain Bacteria; kingdom Pseudomonadati; phylum Pseudomonadota; class Alphaproteobacteria; order Hyphomicrobiales; family Alloboseaceae; genus Allobosea; species Allobosea sp. ANAM02. Next base: position 249,725 of record NZ_AP022849.1, read on the forward strand.
CGATCCACGCTGCGGCTCGCTGTCTCGCCAGCATTGCAAAGCGCTCTTGCTGTTGACGGTGGCGGCTCTGCATCTCCGCGTCGAGCGGTTTGAACTCAATCTGTCTTTCGGTGAAACCAGCCCTCGTTAGGACCTTCACGACCTTGTCGATAAGCCGTCCCAGTGAGATCGATTGCCCGAAGTGGGCACGGCCGACATTCAGGGACGCGAGCGGAACGGGGCCCATTCGCCCCATCGCAACCGCATTGGCTGCCCATTCCAAGTGATGCAGGCGCTCTCCATCGGGATACGCGTCGCGGATCTCGTCGAAATTATCCGACACAGCTACGACCCACCTGACGAACCCTTTGTCCCGTCTGCTGTGAATGTCTCGCCCTCGCTCGCTTAGGGCAATCTCCCCATACTTATTCAATTCTAGAACGCCCTTAGCTATCGCTGCATTGATAAGGCTCTTTCCTACTGGTTTATCCCTTAACGTGAGGCGGTACTGGCTGATTTGTTTGCTAGGAACACCGCCCATGATTGTTATCGGCTTGTTGTTCCCATCGACAGCCCGAACGGTATCCCCATGCCCCAGGATCCTTATAAGGATCTGCACGGAAGCACCTATTCTTTCTTCGCTCATATGTTGTTCCTCTACTCTGCAGTCCGAGTAGGTGTGCCAGTTAAGGCCCAGCTTCAGTTCGAGCGCGCGGGCGACTGCATTCCGTAGGTCATCCGGCGCCACGCCGAGGCGACACCCCTTGGATCCGTCGGATCGCTGCTTTGTCCTGACGCGTCTTCACCGGACAGCGCGAAGCTGTCGGCATTCTCGTCGTACTCGCCGGACAGCGTGATGACGATCGTGGAGGCGTCATCGTCGCTCAGCTCGACCAAATCAGCCTGGATGTTTGCGCCGTTGAGAGTGAGCGTCGCGCGGCGGTGCCCGTCTTCCAGAATGAGCTCGAAGCCGCCTGGCTCGCCTGCCGCGATATCGACAAGCGAATTCAACCCGAGCAGCTGATAGAGATCTTCACGACCAACGAGCATTCCGACCTCGCGAAACAGCGACCATCCTGTTCCGGAAGGGCCTGTTATACAAGTGAGATATCGCTTTCGGGTGAACCCCATCCCACAAAATGTCTGGACCCGCAGGAGCATGTCCCGCTTCAAGTTCGGTTGACGGCCCTCGATATCCGGCCGACCTTTCTCTGCACAACAATTGGCTCGGCGATTCATGACCAACGGTACCGATCGAAGGACTGTCCTTGCAGCGCTTGCTGCCTCGGTGCTCCCGGGCGGCTTGCGTGCTGAGGAGAACCTCGTCATGCGCCGCTCCCCGATCCCCGGGGAGGACCCTCATTGGTATGCCTTCGGTCAGAATGGTCCATGGAACCCTCATAGCGAGCCGTTCATCGTTCCATATGAAGCCGCTCGCGTGGTCGTCCACGCCCCTCGTGGGGTGAAGACAGGGCGCCTGGTGGTTTTCTCTCATGGCGCGCTGACCGATCCGCTTGTCTACCGGCCTCTTCTGCAGCATTGGGCCTCGCACGGTTTCGTTGTCGCGGCGCCGGTGCATGACGACAGCATCTTTATGCGTGGTCTGCTCGCGAGGCGCGCGGAAGCCAAGGGCGGATCGTCCTGGGATGTCGACCGCGTTCTGAACGACGCCTTGGCCTGGGACGGGCGCTGCGAAGCCTGTCGGCTGCCACTGGAGCACGTTGACCGGATCCAGAAGGTCATCGGCTACTCGGTCAACACCGAGCGGCCGATCATTATCGGCCACGAGTTCGGTGCCTATGTCGTTCAACTTCTCCTCGGCGCGAAGGTGGTTGCCGATATGGGCAAGCCCCTCAAGTTCATTGATCCGCGCTGGTACGCGGGCATGATGTTTTCGCCGCAGGGCGTCGGCGTGATGGGTTTGACCGAAGACAGCTGGGGCGGCGTCTCCAAGCCGTTCATGGTCGCCCAAGCGGGCCTCGATGCCGATTTCACCGGCCAGACAGCCGAGCAGCGCCTCGATGCCTTCAATCGATCGGCGCCAGGCAACAAGCATCTTGCCTGGTTCCCGCAGGCTCGGCGAAATCTCCCGATTGGGCCAAGCGCCGGCGGCAGCCTGGCCGAGAAGACCCAGTTCGAGGATTTCCGGGCAATCACAACGGCCTTCCTCTACGCGTACAGCAACTACGACGAGGCCGTCTTCCATCAGCTGATCACGGACTGGCCGGAACGGGCCACCCTGAAGCGGGTCCGGACTGCTTATCGCTAAGCGCCGGTTGATCCTTTCGTCAAAGGATCCGACGCTTCTGCAATCCAGGAGCCAAGCATGACCGAATCCAACCCGCTTCCGTCGATCGACACGCCGTTCGGGTCTCTGCAGCTCGGACAGAGTCCGTGGATCATGCAGGATCCCTACTCGTTCCGGACGGAGGATGTTCCTCTGAAGACCGAGCTGGGCGAGGTCCACCTCAGCTTCCATCTCGACGTTTCGGAAAAGAGCGCGATCCCTTCCGGGCTCCGTTGCGTTTTCGCCGTCGGAAAGCTCACCCCGATCGGCGACGATCGACCCGCTTTGGAGCTCCCGGACGGGCGATCTGTCGGCTGGCTCGTTCACGCCGTTATCCCGGATGCATCCAGCTCTGAGACCGCATCCCCGAAGTCGGTGACCCTCTACGACTTCGCGACCGGTACGGACTTCAAGAGCACTCGATTGCACGACGAGAAGCTCGACCGGCGGGTCCGCGAGTTCGTCAAGGACACGATCGAAAGCGCGTTCTCCGAAGATCCGACGTTCGCGCTCCGCATTCGCAAGGCGATGCTGGTCGAGCTCGTTGCTATTCGCGATGGCGAGATCGAAAATGCCGAGCGTGTCCTGGCTGCGACGACGACAGTCCGTGACCAAGCCAAAGCGCTCCTGGATGACGTCGACAGCAACCTATCGCTGGCTGAGGCGCGTCCGAGCCTTTGACTCATTCACCGGCGAGTTCTCGCGAGCGCGCCAGTGAATGCTCACCGCTGCGACGCGATCGTTTCCGCGGTTTTGAAGGCGTAGTTTATACCGGCATCGAAGCTCTGGAAGCCCTTGAAGGCTGAATAGGGCTCTGGCGGCATCCCGAGGACCGGGGCATTAGAGCCAGGCTGTCCATTGGTCCAGAGCCACAGATTTCCGTCCGTCACCGTCCCCTTTGCGGCGCCACCCATGGTGCTGACGCAGTCTTCGCCTTGCGGCAGCGTCATATCTCGCTGGAGCGAGTCGATCGCGAGGTTCTGAGAGGCGACGGCCCGGGCGTCGCATCGATTGCGGGCTGATAGGGCCGCGACCGCCTCGCCTTTCCATTGGTCGAGAAGAATGCGCTCGGCGACGTTGACGGCCCAGCGTGTGGACTCGCCGAAGCGGTAGAGGGCGAACTTTCGCGCCGGTGTGACGTCCCGCGCGGAAACGAAGGCGCCGTCGCCCTGGATCAGGGCAAGCGCCATGGCAGCGAAAGCGTCTGCGCGTTTTGCCTGCTGCTGATCCTCAGAGGTGTTGAGGCAGTTGGCGCCATGCATCAGGGTGAGGAATGTCTCCGCCTCGGCGCTCGTGGGGAGCTCCTGCCAGGAATAGATATTCCCACCCGAGAGCCCCGTGGCAACGTAGCCGGCCGAGACGCCGGTGTTGGGAGGCAGGATCACGCAGACCTTCTTCTCGACACCCTGTGGCGTTCGATAGGTCAGCACCCGCGACCAGCCGATCGGGTTCGTGGTGTCACGTAGCGACGTCAGGTCGTCGTCACACCAGTTGTCCCCGGTCTTTGTGCAGAGCTTCTGCATCGCCCGGTACCAGAACTGACCCGGGTCATCGCCGGTGCGCTCCAGGAAGACGATCGGCAGGCCGGACATCTTCTCAAGAGATTCGACAGCGCGCTGAGCCATGCCCGTCAGGTCCTGCGCGAAGGCCAGTCCCGGAAGAAGAAAGGCAAAAAGGGCTACGAGAAAGCGATTCATCGGGCACTCCGGAAAGACGAGCGCCAAAACGGTAGTGGGACCATGCGACTCCCACAAGGATTGCTCGTACGATTCTCAGGGACGGCGGAAGATTTCGTCCTGAACACGGCGCCTGACAGCTTCCGCGTAGGCAATGTCGTAAGCGTTCTTCGATTCCATCGTGACATCGTCCGCGAGCTTCACGAGGATCGAAATGGTCTCAGGAGTGAAGCGTCGGATGAGCGCTGCCGCCTTGTTGAAGCGCAGGATCATCTCGCGAGTCGTACGCGACGTCATCGTCGGGGGGATCACAGCGCCGGACTCGTCCTGAACGATGAGATCTGACGGCCGCTTCTCCCAATCGCGCCACTCCAGCCGGCGCTTCAGGATGATCAGCGGCTTGTCCATGATCTTGTTGAGATGCTCCTTGCCCTGCGCCTCTCGCCAGCCTTTGACGGCCTGCGCGTAATCCGGGACGAAAAGGAGACATTCGTTCACGTACTGGATGGCCGCATTCAGGTCCTTGTCGCTCATAAGCATGAAGCTCTGACCGAACATCTCCGCGGACGAGTCCTTCATGCTGACGGGGTCAATTTCGAATTCCAGCAGCTGCGAGCACTGCGGGAATTTGATCGCGTCCTTCGCAAGGCCGGATGCGAACTCGTCAACTTGGATCGAGCGCTCAGCCACTGGGAGGACCTTGTCGCGGGCACCTTCGATCATCGCGCGCCAGTTGTTGCCGTCCACCATAGCACCCTGTTTGGAGTAGCCATGGCAGGCCCGCGCGAGGTCGATCACCTGCTGGTAGTCTTTCTCGGCCCAGCGAATGGCCGGCTTGCCGAAAACGGTTTTGAACTGGAGCAGGTTCAGCCGGGTGTCTCCCGCGCTGGTCTTCAGTAGCGGCGCACAGGCCTTGTCGTACTCCTCGGCACTCCATTGCGATCCCGTCCGGGCCGGGCCCTGGTCCTGTGCCAGGGCGGCGACGCCGATCATCGAGGCACCGATGATTGCTGGGAGGGCGAGCCGGAGCAAAACGATTCAATCCTTGTGAGTATCGAAGGATTATCGCCTATGATTCTTAATCCAAGCAAGCTTTCGGAGACCTGCCTTGCTCGCACCCGCGCTCGTAGTTGTTCAAGCCGCTCGCGGTCTGAAGCTCTACCTCTCCGAGGCCGGCCTCTGGCGGCTCGGCGCCGAACCGCGTCATCACAAGGCGATCCTCAGGGCCATCGGCGAGTCGCTTTCGGAATTTGACCGCCTAACGGGGCAGTCCAAGGATCCGACAGGGGCGCTCCTCGCGCTCATCCGAGCACCAGGCTCCGAGATCGACATCTCGCGCCTGGTGGATGAGCTTCGAGCCGGCGGACCAGGTGTCCGGGCCGAAGCAGTTTTGAACCTTGTCCCTCAACCCGGCGAGCTCGGGCCGCCTGATGCCGACCCTTCTAGCCCTGACGGCTACTTCCACGGGGTCGACAACGTCCCGAACGATTTCGCCCGGAAGTATGTAGATCCGGAGCTGGAGCGTAAGCTGAAGGGAGAGGCGCCCGACGAGGAAGTTCCAGATGGGCCGAGCTCCACGTCCTCTTCTCCGCGGCCAGGCCCGAAGCCTGGTTCGAAGCCTCGACACCTGGAATTGATGAAGGCTGCCGGCCTCGGGGTCATTCAGGAGCGGTTGCGAGCAATCTTGTCCCGGGTAGATCCCGAGGACAGCCCTCGACTGAAGGCTGTGATCGGTGGGTTCGCCGCGGTGCTCGAAGAGATTGGCCAGGGCTACACGCCTACCGGCACCTTCGTTCGTATGAAGCCGGAGACGATCAGCAAGCTGCTATCCCTAACCCACGACCTCGACCTCGTGGATCGCGAGCTCTCCGACGTCCCGCATTACAACTTCGGGCCCCGCTGATCGTCCGAATCGGACTTTCTGATCACAATGAGCTCGTGAGTGAAGTCATCACGCTCGACGATCTGGACGTCTGCGCTGTCGCCGAGCTCCCGTTGGAGTTTCGTCTGCTGCATGTAGATTTCTCGGGACTGGAGCGCCTCTCCTGTAGCAGGGTCGTAAAAGTCGTCGTGCCACTCGTAGGCGTCGCCAAAGTGGGTTGCTACGGCCTCGTACTCCTTCTGACGCAGCGCGGTGAGCATCAGACGAAGCGCTTCTTCCTGGGTCAGCGGGATCTCCAGGTCGTCGCTCCGATAGATGATCGCTGGGGCGCCGGTGATGAGACTTTTGAGGCCGGGGATAGGCTTCAGATCGAGGATGGCCTCGGGAGTTTGGATCCCCGTCATCAGCGAGCTCGTCGGATTGAACTCCAGGATTCCGCCGGCGTGCTCGACCTGAATTTGGAGGACCGCCAATCCCGTTTCCTTCCGGTTACGTGGGGTTGGGTCAATGTTGAAAGGCATTATGGGCTCCAGCGGTTTCCGGGCCAGGCTGGACTTGGGTAGGCTCGATGTCGAGTCGAACACCCCTCATCCATCGAACGGCATTCGCTTTTGACGCCGCCAGCGACGCAAGGCAATCTACGGTATGTTCAAGAAGGCGTCCGGTCACCTCAACGGGGCTCCGCTGACCGGATGGTCGACGGCCAAGCCGACCAAGCCAGCGACGTTTGCAGGCGCCAACAGGCCTTCCGCGACCTCGGCCTATTCCCGTCAGCGGCGATCGTTCCTAAAGGTGCTCATCAGCCGTGCCTCCGAGCCCGAGCTTCCCGCCCTGGAGATCCCAACCATTCTGCAGGCCGAGGTCGCATCAGCAGGAGGACTTCAGGCCTGGGCGGAGCGAGAGCTGCCTCGGTTGAAGGCGAAGGTTGACCCGCTGAGCTGGGTCCTAGGTGGACCCAGAAAGAAGAAGCGCAAGAAGCGATCGGCCTAGTTCGCTACCCGAACTGGCGCTGCCGCGGCGGATTTGGGCGGCTGGATCTGCAGGGGTTGCGCAGGTGACGTCACGACCTTGGGCCTGCGCTTAGGCGTCGCCGACTTTGCGATTTGTGCCTTCGCGACGGATGGCTTCACCGCTGGAGCGGCCGGCGTCGCGGGGCCGAGAGCAGCGATGTCGACCACCGCCTCCGGTGGGTCGAATGGCGTGCGCCAGCAGCTTAGCCCTTGCCTGCGCCCCGGCTGATAGATCTCCGCCTCGCGCTCGATCCCGGGGACGAGCTGACACTCAGCCGGCGGGGTCCAGCTCTTCACCAGAGCAGGCCAGGTCTTCGCCAGGGCGATCGCGGCCGCCTTCGCCTCATGCGGGACACTCACCGCCTCGTCTTCACCGCGGATGCAGTCGAGATCAAGGTGCCCGGCCGCGAGGCATAGCCCATCCCGTTCTATTGTGTCGGTGATCGGGCCGGCACTCAGCATCAGCCATCCGTCGTTGGTTTGGGTCACCGAGGGGACGAGATAGGCCAGATGCGGCTCGGCGATCAGGATGCGCTGCCAGTCCGCCAACGCATCCATCGGATCCTTCGAACGGTAGATTGCGAGTCGAACCCAATTCGCCGATTTCGGTCGCATCGATTTCGGGTCTGAGGACGTCGGACGCGCTTCGGTGACGCTCTCGGCCGTCCCGATCGCTTCCCCACGAAGAACGCGCAGCGCCGCGCCGAGCCCAATTTGCGGATCGGTCGAGACGCCTGTGCTGACGGCCAAGCCCGGATCGGGCGGGATCAGGGCGTTCGGCGCATTCGCATCGGTGGGAGCAAGGGTGATGCACGTTGCGCCTGGATTGCGATGAAGAGCTGTCTCAGATGCGCCTGCAGGAACATCCCCAGGGTAGCGTTCCAGGTGAACGGTGCGCCCCTTGTCGGTGCAAAGCAAGGTCCAGCCTTCCGCCCGGACGTCCGGCGCAGATAGCATGGCAATCGCAAGCAGAGCGGCTGCGCCCCAAATTCGCAAAGGAGAGAATCCTCAATTCTTGATCGGCGAGATTATGCCCGCCGACGACGACATTCGCATCGCGAAGTTTTTGCTCATCCACCGCGGCTTGTGGCTTTCCTGAAAGGATCCCTTCATACCCTCGGAAAGCGAGGAATCGATGCAGTCGCGAAGCGCGCCCATCGTCGTTTTGAAGGTGAACGGTATCACGATGCCCGTGGACATCCGCGAGCTCTCACCGCGAAGCATTCGGTTGCTCAATCGAGTCGACAACCGGATTCTGACACCGTTTTTCTACGCTCTCGGCATCGACAAGCGTCATATCGAGCTCGACCCAGCAACGCTCGTCCGGGCGTCTGGACGTCTCAATGAACCAGCCGAGATCTATTTCACGGCTCTCGCGCCGGCCGAACTCCAATCATCGAACTCCGAGCTTCAAGTCGGACGATATGGCAACCCGCGGCTGCTGGAGACCGTCATCAAATGGCTGGATGCTTCGGCAAAAATCATCGAGGACGCGGCGGCTTCGCGGGAACGCCACTTCGAGAAGGAGCACGCGGCCCTCGATCGAGAGATCAGTGAGTGGTTCGAGCAGCTCTCTCGCGTCGCCCGTTCGGATCCAACACGATTGCTCGTTGGTCCATCCGGCCGGGTTGAACGTGAAGGCGACGAGATTGTCGTCAACTGGCGCGCCGTGCCGCTTGCGCGCACGACGGGACGTGCAAACGGCCTTTATCTTCGTATCCGTGACCGTGCCGATCGCGAAGGAGCGCCGTCAGCGCACGCCTGGCTGATGCGCCAGCCGGAAATGAAGGTCGTCCTTCAGGCGCTTGAGGCCGCGCTCACCAAGAAGATGCCGTCTCAGCACCCAACCGAGCCTTCCGCTCCCGGCGTCCCGGGTCCCCGCTTCTAACCAACCATGAGAGCCGCGCTATGACCGATATCCAGACCTTCGACGTCATCGAAGCCAAAGCGAATTTCGATCGCCTTGGCGTCGAGGATACCATTTCATCCATCCTCGAACGCTATGGCCACAGCGCCGACATCCTGGAGTCGACTGTGCCCGGCGTCGTCGCATTCACCCGCATCGGCGACTACGGGGCGTTCCCGGATTACCAGCGCATCGCAGCTGCGATTGCCCGTGAGACGGGCCATGAGGTCCGTGTCATGGCGAACGCCGACTGGACGTTCGACGATCGCTGCGATGAGGAAGCAACCTTCGTGCTTTTCGGCATCGAGGGCTTCGACGCGAGCTACGAGGACGAGCATCGCAACCGGATCTACGCGGTCGATCCCGAGTCAGCCCTCACCGATCAGGCCTTCGAGGACTACAGCCGTGCACTGAAGGTGCTGGACCTGCGCATCGAAGAGCTTGCGGTGAAGTCCAAGCAGCTCGCCGCGATCGGCCAGGCGCCCGACGAGTCGGAGCGCGAGCAGCTTGTCGAGATGCGGAAGTCTTTGGGCGTGGAGGACGTGGCTGCCGTCGCGGCTCTCCTAAAACTGGACTGGCCGGGGGCCCTCGCAGCGGCCGAGCCGGCGGCTGCGCCTGCGCCCTGAAATCAGGCTGATCGGCCGGTGGATCCAAATCCGCCGGCCCCGCGGTCGGTTTCATCCAGGTTCGCGACTTCGGCGAAGGCCACCTGGTTCGAGCGCAGGAAAACCAACTGCGCAATTCGGTCGCCGGATTTGATCTTGATCGGCGGGTGCCCTGGCGCAACGATCGCAGCAACCATCACCTCTCCGGTATAGTCCGGATCGACGATCTCGGCGACGAGATGAAGCCCTTCGTTGCCCAGGCCGGAGCGAGGGGCTACATGGGCGTAGAACCCTGCAGGTGGCGTCAGAGCGATTCCGGTAGGCAGACGGACCACAGTGTGCCCGATCTCGGAGATCGAGCCCTCTGGATCGAACAGGTATATGTCCGCCCCGATGGCGCCTTCGGTTTTATAGGCGGGAAGTTTTGCATCCGGGTGGAGCTTGCGGACTTTCGCCTCAGGAGCAAAATTTGCGTGAGTCATGACGCTTTCGGGTTTGTGGGTTTCGAGGATCATTCCGAGAATGACGGTGTCAATTCCTTGGTGCGACACGAATCTTCGAGCCTGAATCCATGACCAATCAGCCCTGGGTAGATCTCTCTGAGTACGGCCTCCAGCTCAAGCTGGTCCGCTCGTTCAGCGGCGTCTCGAACCTCGTGTTGCTCGGGGAATCCAATATCGTTCGCGATCTGCACACTCCGGCGAACAAGCTCGGTTTCAAGCCCCACCAGACGAACAAGAAGCTGCTCTTCAAGGTAGCCAAGTTCGACGACAATGGCGCCCTGACCGAGAAGATTTCGGTGGATGCGTTCCGTCCCTTCTTCCCGAAGGCGAAGGCGGATACCTACGAGCTCGAACGGCACTATGTCGACCTCGCAGCGAGCCATGCTGCAGACAAGCCCGTCGATCGCCCACAAGATGCAGCGGCCACGAAGGGCGTTTCGGCGCGCGTTCTGTCCGGCGGTCATCCGCTGGGCTTCAATCGCTTCGTTCAGGAAGTCTACGAGCTCAATGGTGAGCGCTATATCAAGGACACTCGCGGCATGGCCGTCTCCGAGCGAGACGGGACGACGCCGGGTCTCTTTCTGCGCGCGCCGGATGCCGAGTCCCTCGCCATCTGCGCGGAGGCTTTCGTTGAGCAGGCTGCTCGTGGGCGGGTCCAGCACGCCGCAGATCTGCAACGCTTCATTTCCACGATCGGGCACCAGGGGCCGGTGGCTGAATTTACCGACGCGGTGACCGCGGCGCTCGGCCGGCACCTCGCCAAGCGGGGCGGCAGCACGCTCGGAGACGCCTTCATCGCCGCGTCGAAGATGCATGAGGCCCTGCCCTGCCTCCACGACACGAACGGGGCCTTTGTCGCGGGCCCGATGGCCGTGGCTTCCCAGCGCATCCTGGGTCTCGACCCCGCGCTGACCGACCGGACGATTGCAATCGACGACGCCGGTCCGGGCTATCTGCTGTCGCATATGCCGAAGGGCGCCAAGTTCGAAATCCGAGCTGACTCCGAAAAGCATGCCGCGGCGCTGCGGGCCGTGGCCGCTGTCCGTGGCCTGAAGGATATCGAGTTCCGTAAAGGCGGGCTCCAGTCCTCCGATGCGCGCGGCCTCTTTGCCGATGTCGGTAGCAACCACTCCGCGATCATCCCCCAGCTCGGCAAGATCGCGACCGACGGCGTCGGCGTGATCGTCCTCGACGCTCCGAAGAACGATCAGGAAGAAGCAAAGCTCGCTGCCATCCGCGATCAGATCGCTCGCGAATGGCGCTTCGAAGCCGAATCCACCATCGACGGCGGCCTCTGGGGCGGTCATCCCGACCTTTCGGGTCGGATCATGCTCGCCATTGCAGGTCGCCGCTCTGAGCCGTCAGAAGACGCTCTGCCGCCCTCCCCGCGCCCGATCCATGACTGGACCTCGCTCTGGACCTGGACAGCCGAGATCGTCTCGAACCGCGCCCGTGAAGCGGATCGCTCGCGCCTCGCGGCTTCGGCAAATGTCGAGCTGAAGGGTGACGCGGATCCCAAGTCGATCAACTCGTTCCAGGTTCCGTATGCGAGCGCGTCGCGCGTCGGAAATCCGTCGACGATGGTTCCTCGCAACCTGGAAGCGGCGACCCGCGAGGCGCTCGCCCGTGTCGTTCGCCAGCACGGCGACGTCGACTCCTTTGTGGCCAGCGAGTTCGGCTACTCGAAGGAGGATCTGGCCCGGATCTTTTCGCCGGAGCAGATCGACGCCCTGGCGCTTTACCTCCACGCGGACGAACGCGAGCGCGGGTTCCTGATCGCTGACCAGACCGGCGTCGGCAAGGGCCGTACCCTTGCTGCGATCCTGCGTCGGGCGGCGATGCGTAACGAGCGGGTGATGTTCCTGACCGAGCGCCAGCAGAACCTCTCCGACATCTGGCGCGATATCGTTCACACCGAGTCGGCCGCTCACTTCCTGCCGATGGTGCTGAACGACTCCGTCTCGATCATCGACGAGGCGACCAAGAAGGTCGTCATGCGCGGCGCGGCGCGCGAGGATGTCGACGCGATGCTCGATTCCGGCGCCTGGCCGGCCGGCGTCAACTTGATCCTCGGAACCTACAGCCAGTTCAACCGCGAAGTCGTCGCGGGTCAGAGCACCACCGAGGGCGACCTCACGAAGCGCAAGTCCGCCTGGCTTCGCGGGGTGATCGACACTGACACCAAGCTCGTTCTCGACGAGTGCCACAACGCAGCTGCCTCGACGTCGAATGTCGGCAAGAACATCAAGGCTGCCGTCGATAAGTGCGGCGGTGTCGTGTTCTCATCCGCGACCTTCGCGAAGACGGCCGAGCACATGGACCTCTATTGGAAGCTCCTCCCGGAGGGGCTTCTCGATGGCGAGATGGCGCTGATGATGCAACGCGGTGGCGAGACGTTCCAGGAAATCCTGTCGGCAATGCTGGTTCAGGATGGCGTCATGATCCGCCGGGAGTTCGACCTCTCGCGCGTCACGTATCGCACCGTCGTCGACACCCAGCGCTTCGATCGGAACCGCGCTTACATGGACGCGGTGGCGCCCATCCTGGCCGAATTCGTCAAGTTTGCCGCCTCCTGCGACCAGACGGTTCAGGACGAGCGCAATGCTCGTGCGAATGCCCCGGACGGCGAAGCCGGCCCGGTTCACCAAGCGTTCCGTTCTGGTTACGGCAGCCCGCTCTACACGATCTCGCGGCTCTTCGTGGCAGCCCTGAAGATCGACGTCGTCGTGGAAGATGCGATCCACGCGCTGCAGAACAACCGCAAGCCGGTCATCGTCGTCGAGAACACGGTCCAGAGCCTACTCGAAGAGCTGGCCGAACAGGACATCGAGGTCGATGGCGCCGTCGTCGCCGACTTCCGTGCTCTGTTCCACCGCATCCTGCGGAAGATGGGCCAGCGGACGCTCAACACGCAGAACGGCGCGGTGCGCGACCTCACGGCCGACTATCCCGAGCTCAAGGCTATCAGCGATCGCATTCGTCGCCTGATCGAGCAGCTGCCGGATATCCCGGCCAGCGCCGTCGACGAGGTCAAGCGCCGCATCAACGAGACCGGCTTCACCTGTGACGAGATCACCGGCCGCACGCTGGAAATCCGCGGCGGGCGCGTTATGCGTCGCCCCGCGTCCAATCCGACGGTGGTCAAGAACTCGTTCAATTCGGGTGATCTCGATGCGGTGATCATCAACAGCGCCGGCGCGACCGGCATCGACCTCCATGCAGGCTCTCGCTTCGAGGACCAGCGTCAGCGCGTGCTGCTCGAACTGCAGGCGCCGGCCGACATCCTGCGGAAGATCCAGGGCCATGGTCGCGTCAATCGGTACGACCAGGTCGAGGATCCGGAGATAACCTCGTACCTGTCCGGCCTGCCGATCGAAATGCGGCTCGCCGCCATGGAGAACGCCAAGCTCCGCCGCCTGTCGGCGAACACCACCTCTAATCGTGACGCCGCGATCCTCGTTCGCGATATCCCTGACCTCATCAACCCGGTCGGCGATATCGTCTGCTCGCGCTATGCGGAAGCCCGTCCGGAGCTCATGCGCCGCCTCGGCTTCAAGGTCGACGAGATCCAGCTCGGCGCGCAGGGCAACCTGGCGATCGAGACGCAGTCTTCCGACAAGCTTCGCTCCAGCCTCAAGCAGCGCACTCGCCTCAAGGTCGAGAAGTCGGTTCGTGGCGAGGAGACGGAGGTCTCCGACAACAAGCGCACGGCAAACGAGATCCTGGCCCGCCTGATCATGCTCCCGGTCTCGCTGCAGGAGCGCGTCTGCAACGAACTGACCGCAGAGTTCCATGCTGCGATCGAGGAGCTTGAGGCTCGCGGGCAGACGCCGCTGAAGACCCACGAGCTTCCTGGCATCGTCCACGTCAAGGAGACGAAGAGCTTCGACGGCGTCGAGTCGGAGGACGTCGACTCGCTCTTCCATGAGCCCCTCTACGCGGTGACCGGCGCGCTGGAACGGATCGGTACGCCGATCAAGACCGACGGCCTCCTGGAGCGCATCCAGATCGGCGAAATGGCATCTGGCCGGGCTTTCGCCTGCATCGAGCGCCTTCAGAACGACCTCGAAGAGATCTTGCGTCCCTACCTGCCGGCAAACATGACAGTCGCCGATGCGCTGGCTCGTGGCCACAAGGAGGTCTCGCGCCGCAAGGATGCCATCGATCGCCTGATTACCGGTCTGGAGAAGATCAAGCCCGGCGTTCAGGTCACCTACAGCGTCGACGAGATCGCCGTCACGGGCGTCGTCACCCGGATCGAGTATCCGCCGCGCGGCTACGAGCACGTCGCGAGCACCTACGGCGTCGAATTCGTTGTGCCGGGCGATCAGCGCCCGCGCTCGATGCGTCTCGGCACACTTCTCAACGATCCCAGGTTCGCGGTGAAGCCAGGTCTGGAGTCGAACGATTATGAGAAGCTGCTGAAGGCGTTCGAGGATGCCGAGGCGCTCAACCTCCATCCTGTGACGCTCCTGACCAACAACCTGTACCGCGGCATGCGCTACAACACCGAGCACAACCTGGGTCGACTGGTCACGTACAAGGACTCCTCTGGCTCGTTTCACCGCGGCATCCTGGTGACGAACAAGAACCACCGCGACCTGAACTTCCCGGTGGGCATGACCGACAGCAAGATGGCCCAGGAGGCTGTCGCGGATGGCATCGAGCTCGTCGGGTCACCGTCCCTCTCGGACAAGCTGATCGCGCTGACGCCTGAGGGAACGGGCGTCAGGCTCCGTCTGCCGCCGCGCAACTCGCGGAAATACGGTTTCGTCTATGACGTGCCCACGATCAACGACTTCGCGCGTCGCGATCCGAGCCTGGAAAAGAACGGATCGGCCAACGTCCTGATCCAGGCCGATGAGGTCGCTGAGGTGGTCGACGCGCTCTATCGCGCTGGCGCGTCGCTCTTCGCCAACGGAACGAACCGCAAATGGGCGCAGGAGCGCATGCAGAGAATGAGCAAGAGCAAGAAGGCTGCTCCTGCTCCGGCGATGATGCGGTGAGGTCGAGATGACGAGCCAGAGCAAGGCAATGCGCCAGGAACTCATCAATCTGCTCGGTCAGATGCCTATCGCGACACGCCCCACCGCCGACGGTGGGGTCGAGGCTGCATCGTTGGACGCGACAGGCGTTCCCGGAGCTGTCAACTATCTCCGTGTGACCGGCGCCGGTGAACTGCTCGCAGTTCGCCGCACCGTGCGCGTTCTCAGCCCCGACCCCTTTTCCTCCTTTGAGGGTGCGTCCGCCTCTCCCGAGCGGGAGATCCCACTATCGGAGGCCCTTGACTGGTTTGGCCTTCGCGGTGGCGTCTCCGGCTACGCCAAGCAGCTTCTCGCAAGCTTCACGGTGCGCTTCCCCGAGGCGAATATTCCGGAAGACACGATCCTTGCGGTTGGAGCTGCCCAACTCAATGCTGCGCATATCGAGACCGTCGCGACCAAACTCGATTCCCGTGTCCTCCACGCCTTGCGTGCTGTGACGGTGTTCCACCAGCCGACTTACGCGTTCTACGCCAACCCGGCGCGCGCGGAGGTTCGCCTGCAGGCGGCAGAGGCCTACCCACTCCTGGCGCAGGATCTCGCGATCAAGCCGACGCTGAAGCTCGCCATAGACATGAAGAAGTCGCTGAATGACGCGCTGATGCGGGCCTATGGCGAGACAGATATCGGCGTGCCGAAGCTCTCGCGTAGTCTCCTGCGCCGACTCGACAAGCTCGACTGGAATGATCGCGGCACCGCGCCGAAGGTCCTGGTCGAGATGCTCTCGGCCGCGCCGCCCGACTGGTTCCCGACTAAGCGCGAGGAATTCGACGCCCTGCTCGATATCGTCGAGGGCGCTCTTCGGCCACTTTACGTCGAAATGCCCGACGGCATCTCATCGCTGCTGGAAGGAGCCAAGGGGCAGTGGGCTGATCTGCGCGCTCGCGCCGCGAAATCGGCTGCTCCGACGCAGCCGCCCCTGGACCTCACGGAAGACCAGAAGGCATCCTGGCAGCCGGTGCCCGACGAGAGCCAGGAAGGGCTTCAGCGCGCAGCGAACGGCGTCATCGACATGGTCCGCTCCTTCCGTGACCAGGTTGTCCTTCCGATCGCGATGTCCCGCTCTACGGAGGATGAAGCGTATCTCGGCCCGGAGAGCCTCAGGCTCGCGACTGACGCAGCCATTCGTCTTCTTCTCGCCAAAAAGGCGCTGCCGGCCGCGTTCGAGCTGCAGCGGGACTGGCATTCGCGGGTAACGACGATTCTCGCGGCCATCGGAACCGATGAAGAGCCGGAAATCGCGCGTGGCGAGATCAAGGCCGTCGCGGCTGATGGCTGGGCACCGCTCTGCGACGTCTGGATCGCGCCGAACGGGGTCCAGATCGTCCCTCTCACGGACAAGCGTGAGCTTCGCCAGGAAGGTAGCCGACTGGGGCACTGCGTCGGCGGTTACGACACGCGCGCGAAGGCCGGCGACTGCCACATCCTGTCTATGCGTGAGCAAGGAGATGGCTTTGACCCTGTCTCGCTCTCAACCGTCGAGATCGGGCGCGTCAACGAGGGCGTCACCGAACTTTCCGTGCGTCAGCACCAGGGTCAGGGCAACGGCACGCCGCCGAAGAAAGCCGTCGCCGCATTCGCGTGGTTCAAGGGCGAGGTCGAGGCCGGACGCATTCCGCTCAACCATGGCGGCATCATGAGCTACCTGTCCAACCGCACCCGTCCCACCGACGAAATCGAGATCCGTTGCGGCTACGACCGAAAGGACCTGGAGATCGTCGAAAGCGCTCTGCGTGCCTGGGAGCCCTTGATGGGTAAACGACTGCGTAAACTCAGCCTCGAGGAGTTCAGGAAGCTGCCTGAGATGGCTGATATCGTTCAGGCGTTGGCTCCGAGCTATTCGCCGGCTCTGCGCGTCTGACAGCTGCAGGACGATAGACAAGCCGCGGACGCTCCACGCCAGATCGGATAAAGCCCTTCCCTCGAAAGAGGGAGGCCAACCTCGTTCGCCAGCCTGGGGCGCCCCCACGGTCGTGAGCGGCTGGCGCTTCGGCAACGGTGAGCATCAAGAGGGCGGCAAGGGTAAACGGCAGCTCCATCACCACGTCACGCTGGGCTGTCTGCATTGCCGCCGCGATGTCCGCTTCACTCGCGTCTTCCAGCTCGGCCATTGCCTTTAGCTCGTCAAGCAGCTGCGGGGGGAAGTAGACGGTTGCCAGGTTGGTGATCCGCGCGAGGCATTCAGTCCAGCCGCGTCCGTAGACCTTCCGCGCCAAAAGAGCATGGACTCGCAGCTGGCTCGGTTTAAGGGCGACGGCTGCATATGAGTGGCGGCATGATCCGTCAGCAAACTCCCAGGCTGTCATCATGACGAGCTTGTCGGCCTCCGAGGGGTCGGGGCAAACGAGAACCCCGACGCGCTCTGGGTGGGCGGCGCCATAGAGCGCTTCGCTCCCGTCCTCCCGACGCGGCGCGTCCCGAAACTCGATCCAGTAACCGCTTTCCGGAATTGAGATGAGGTCGATGTTCCGCTCAATCGAAGCTGTCTGGGAATCGACGCAGGCCTGCAGCTCCACGACGGTGGCGTCATCGAGCACGAAGGCCTGTGCATGGTCGACGAGCTCGGCGAAATGCAGGTGCTCCGCGGCGCCGCGCAGGCCGCGGGCGTTGCTCGCGGTTTTGCTCTGAAGCGTGACCGTCACCGACGTTCGGCCAGCTGCTGGCAATTCACGCAACGGGTTGCGCTCGGTAGGGCCTTGATACGGGCGGCTGGGATCTCGTCGCCGCAGATCGCGCAATCGCGCTGCTCGCCCAGTCCGGGCTCAACCGCAAGAGAGGCCTGGATGTTGCGGATCTGGCGAGCTCTCATCAATTCATCGCGCTCGATCGCGAGGGAGATGTCGCTTTCTTCAGTCATGGCAAAACTCCGGAGCGATAAGGATTCTTCCTTTGATCGCCTCACAGCGAAGGTAGGAAGAGCTTCTTGGCCCCGTCAACCAAGAACCGTTACCGCGTTTCTTGACCGTCCACGGTTTCTCGCGGACACTTTCTGAAGTTTTCCGCGGAGCGATTCATGAAGCGCATCATCACCCTCCTGGCCCTCGCGACGCTGAGCGCCATTCCGTCAATGGCACAGGCCGGAGAATACGGTCGCTACGCGACCACCACCGAGCAGTTCGAGGCCGGCTTTCCTCGGATGATCGATGGTCGCTATCCGCTGAGCGCGCCGCCGAAGGAGCGTATCCCGGTCGGGGCTTACATTCCGCCGGTGGAGAACAGCTTCGCCAACGTGAAGCACTATCGCACCGGTGAGGCATCCGTGGAGAGCGGCCGCCGCTATCGCAGCAGCCGTGATCTCAAGGGCAACGCTCGCTACGATCGCTCGCGGGCTGCCTGGCGCCGCTGAGCAGGCTCAATCCTGCTTGATTTATAGCGAGACACTCCCCTGGAGGTCTCGCTCAACTTCCCTGGCTGATTGGTTATCTCTGGACGTTTCGGTCCAGGGGCGAGTTTCCTGGCGTTATGCCGCCAAATGCTCTTCGATCTGTCTGCATGTGACGGCGACCGCTTCCGCGTAAAGAGCGGTCTGATGGGCGGACGCGAAGAACTCCAACAATTCGGATTCGGCAGCTGGGATATCGAAACCCACGCCGACGCCCCCCAGTCCGGTCATTTGACGCATAAATGGGTCGACGCAATCGGCCAAGCTTAATCGCTCCGCTACGATGTAATGCTTGTAGGGGTCGATTTCGGCATTGATCGCCCAAATCGCGAATTCCGTATCTTCCTCGATCCGATCCACAAAGACCGTCACATTCCAGGATGCATCCCAGCCTCGCGGATTCACGCGCAGGCCTTCCCTACCACGTCGCGCGAGGTCGAGGATCTGCGTAGCGAGAGCGTCGTCCATAGATATCGCCTTTTGGCCAGGATTGGGGCACTAAGCCTTGCTGAACAAAGCCCAAAGGTCATTGATCGTCAGGGTCGTCATCAGCGCAAGCAGCAGGACAACCCCGACAGCCTGAATGCCGACCAGCAACCTGGCATTCAGAGGACGCCTGACGATACCCTCGATCGCGCAGATCAGAAGCTGCCCACCGTCGAGCACCGGCAGCGGCACAAGATTCACGACCGCCAAGTTGATGGAGAAGGCGGCGAGGATGAAGACGAAGTTGGCAATGCCATCGCTGATCGCCTGGGACGTCACCTCCGCCATCTTGATCGGCCCGCCGACCTCCGAGATCGGCCTTGTGCCGATGAAGAGCTGCTTCACCGCAATCACGAAGGCCCGCGTCTGCTTCCAGACGTCGCCGGCGCCATAGACGAGAGCGTCCATCGGACCAACCGTCTCGTGGACGGGATCACCCGACACGATGCCAATCCGGCCGATCGACTGGGTTCCCCCAATGCCCGTGATGCGCTCGACCCGGGGCTGAACCTTGATCGTGAGCTCTTCGGTCCCCCGAGCTATGCGTGCAACCGCGGGCTCGTTCAGTCGGAGCGAGATCTCGGAGAAAATATCGCCAAAGCTGTGGGTGCGAACCCCGTTCACGCTCAGAAAGCGGTCACCTGGCCGGATGCCAGCCTGTTCTGCGGCGCCGCCAACGACAACCTCGCGCACGACCGGTGGAACGACCGGTCGGCCGAATCCGACATACAGCGATGCGATGACGAGAAAGCCGAGAAGCAGGTTCGCGCCCGGTCCTGCCGCCAAAACGATGGCGCGATGCAGAGGCGGACGCCGGAGGAGATAGGGGGATTTCGGATCAGGCTTTCCGTTGCCATCGAGGTCGCTTGTGGAGACCATCCCAATGCCGTCACGGTCTCCTAGGAAGCGAACGAAACCGCCGATCGGGATGGCCCGCAGCTGCCATTCGCAGCCGTCTCTATCCCGGCGTGACCACAGCACTTTGCCAAGTCCCACCGAGAAAGTCGTTGGCTCGATTCCGAGTGATTTCGCTGCGAAATAGTGCCCATACTCGTGGGAGAACACGAGGATCGAGAATGCGATCAAGAACGGGATGAGGGCCCCAGCGAGACCAAAGACATAGTCGAGCATCAAAATTCCTCGAAGCGGCCGTCAGATTCTAGGACTGTGCCGAGTCCGATTGAAGTGGATCCCGGCCGTCGTTCACAGGCTACTGGTCAGCGGCAGGGCTGGGCAGGGATGAGTTCGAGCTTCTCGATGCGGCCGCGGCTAATACGCTCGCCCTCGATGACCTCGAAGCCAGCAACGACGCCGTTCTCGAACTCAGTCGCCTTCATCTCGAACGAAGGGCCGGCGTCCTGGAACGCCTCGCCGACGAAGAAGGCCTCGCGGGTATGCCAGGATTTCAGTCCCTGGAGCGCGCCGAGATCGCCGGGATCCGGCCGCCTCGGCTGAACGATGGTGGACACCTGTGCCGCCTTCGTTCCGAAACCGGGGGCGCCCAGGTAGGCAGGCATGCTCTTCATGATCGCGCCGGGCCCGCTGATGTCGATCGCGGAACGCAGTGCCTTCGTGCGGCTGATCGGGAAAAGCACATTGGCTGGAAGCTCCGCCCTCTGCTCCTCGGGAGCCACGATGCGGACGACCGTTGCGTCGTTCTCCCGTTCGGCCTGGCCTCGGAAGCTTTTGATCTCGGTCCCGTCCTGTTCGAGCGTGTCGTTGAAGGAATAGGATTTGCCGTCGGCGGATTCCCAGGTCGCGGACGTGCGAACGACCTTGCCGAAATCATTGTCGATCTCCAGGCGCCGGAGCATCGCGTAGCCACGGCAGGCGTCGCCGAGCAACTCCACCTCCATGCGACCCGTCGGCGATCCCGACTCGTCGGTCATCGAATAAGTCGCACGGTGCGATGCGATCGAAGCTTCGTCGGCGAGGGCCGGAGACGCTGCAGCCAGGACGATCAGGAGATAGAACGCGCGCATGAGACGACCTCGGTCAGCCGTTGAATTCTGAGCCTTAAGGAATAATCCATGAGGACGTGAGTATCAAACATTCAGTCCTCTGATTCACGCTATTCACAAGGATTGTGCCTTTCCTCCTGCGACCCGAGAGATGATGAACTGCAATCGGGTTTCTCCGCGTGTCGCTTCCGAACCAAGGACTGCTGCTCTCCCTTTCCTCCCCAAGCGGGGCGGGGAAGTCGACGCTTGCCCGTGCTCTCCTGAAGGTTGACCCTCGCTTCGTTCCTTCGGTCTCGATGACGACGCGCGGCCGGCGCCGGAGCGAAGGACACGGGATCGACTATCACTTCGTCGATCGTGCTCAGTTCGGGCGCGAGGTGGCCGCCGGCGGCTTGATTGAATGGGCCGAGGTCTACGGAAACCTGTATGGCACGCCGAAGGCTCCGGTGGAGGCAGCACTCCGCAGCGGCCGGGACGTCCTCTTCGATATCGACTGGCAAGGCGCGGGACAGATCGCGGACGCCTATCAGCTCAACAGTGTTCGTGTTTTCATCCTGCCTCCCTCAGCAGACGCGCTTCGATCGCGTTTGGTTCGACGTGCCGAGGATTCCGACGATGTCATTGCGCGCCGGCTCGCCGCCGCGGCGGAAGACGTCTCCCACGCAGCGGATTACGACTACCTCCTGGTCAACGAAGATCTTGAGGCATGCCTGTCGTCATTGCGGCAGATCGTGGCATATGAGCGGGCCCGGCGGCTGGGGCTGGAGGTCACCCCACCGCGCCTTGACTCCGATGCGGGGGACTTGCTCTTGGCTCTGCAGGACGATCTGGGCGTGCGCGCGCCGGCGCCCTGATCAGATCCTCGGGGTGAGCAATCGTCCCGATGCGATCGCCCGGTGCTGCGCCATTGCATATCGATCGGTCATTCCCGAGACATAATCTCGAACACGATCTGCGATCACCTGAGGGTCTGCTCCATCGAGCCCCTCGCTCCATTCGCCTGGCATCAACGACGGCTCTTCCAGGAACCAGGTTGCGAGCTCTCCGACGTTCCGGGCGGCTTCGTCGGCCTCATCCTTCACGGCGTCGCTCCAATAGAGGTTCGCGTACAGCCAGGACTTCAGCTCGCTCTGCAGGGCCGCCATTGGCTCTGACAGGCTGATTGACGCCTCTCGGCGGTCACGAACCTGGTCCGGGTGAGTCAGGCCTTCCAATAGCTGTGCGGAGGTTTGAGCGATGTCCGCGGCCATCCTTCCGATCAGGCCGCGGGAGATCTCATGAGCTTTTCGCTCCTGGTCGCTGACGGCATCCAGACCGGACGCGCGCCAAACGTGGTCGACCAGCTCAACTTCGCGAACCCGGCGCAGGTCGATGACGCCGCTGCGCACTCCGTCTTCGAGATCTGCCGCGAGGTAGGCACAGTCGTCGGCCAGGGCAGCAATTTGTGCCTCGGCGGAGGCATGCTTCGAGAGGTCAATGCCTCGGAGGCGGGCTGCCCTTCGAATGTCCTCAGGGACTGGCTTACCGGCGTGCTTCCCGATCTGAAGCCCGTCAGCCCCGACCAGAGGACCGTTGTGAGCGATGATGCCTTCGAGAGCCTCGAAGGTCAGGTCCAAGCCATCAAATGCAGCGTATCGCCGCTCCAGCCGCTCTACGATGGCTACCGCCTGGGCGTTGTGATCGAACCCGCCTCGGGCAGCGAGAACCTCGTCCAGGTAGTGCTCCCCGCGATGTCCGAGGGGCGGATGGCCTAAGTCATGCCCAAGAGCTACATTCTCCGACAGTTCTGGATCGAGATTGAGGCTCGCTGCGATGCCTCTGGCGATCTGCGCGACCTCCAGCGTATGCGTCAGCCGCGTCCTCACATGATCGCTCGGGAGCGAGAAGACCTGGGTCTTCAGGCTCAGACGGCGGAAAGCGGCGGAGTGGATAATTCGCTGCCGGTCGCGAGCGAATTCCGACCGCCCGTCCGTGCACGGCCCCTCGAAGACCCGTCCACGGGACGGGATCGTGTCTGCAGCGACCGGAGAACGCATCAGAATGCCGGCGCGTAGCGGTAGCCGCGCTCTGCGATGAGCTCGCTGACCCGCTCGCGCTCGGTCTCGCCGCCAAAGACCTCGACGATATCAAGCACGGCGTCCTCGTCGATCTGAACGTCATCGAGCACGCTGACGATCTGGTCCGCGGTCATGTTCGTCGCTTTCGCGATACCGGCGAGTTCGTCCTTGGGGAGGCCATACTGCACGGCGAGCGTCAGCGCACTGGCAGGATCCTCCTTCCAGGCCTCTTCCCGATTGGCACGGCGCTGTGAATAGCCCCATGCGACGGTATCGGCAGGGTTCGCGAGGTCGCTGTCGAAGCAGACGATGCCCTTGTAGAGGTCGACGAGCTCGGCGTCAGGAAGATCGTCGAGGAAGGAGCGGAGGCCCTGGGCTGAGCTGAACTCCATCCGGTGGTCGCGCCACTTGGACAGCACAAGCCACCCGCCGCTGCGACCCTCGGTCCTGAAGGACCAATCGCCTTCGTCATCACCAGGCCATGATTGCGCCTGGCCGTCGACGTAAGGCGACACCGCCTCGGCACAGATATCCCAGAAGAGATGTTCGTCCTTCTCGATCAGCGCCTTCCAGAGCGTGGAAAACGCCGGATCGGGCGTGAATTCGTGCGTCGTGCCGGTCCCGTCGAAATCCGTGGCCTTGATGTCCCATCCGAGGGCGTAGCCGAAGGCGCCGTTTGTGCTGTGCGAGCCGTGCTTGCAAAGGAAAGAGATCACCTCAGATCGGCCGCTAGCGGGCCAGGCATAGGCTCGATCAGGCTTTGCGTTCTCATCCAGCATCGCCTGCGTTCGGATATCGGCAGCAGGCGCGAAGGTGACATCGCGGTGGGTTCGCGCCTGATTGATCAGATCTCCCCGAGCCGGCTCGCGGCCAGTCAGCAGATCGTCTGCCGTGCCCGGGAAAAGACGGGGGTGGGTCCTCAGAAACAGCGAAAGCTGCGACCAGGGCATCGCCTTGATTCGCTCGAACTCCTCGATCTGCGCGGATTTTCGCGCAGCGATCATGTGACGATCGATGACGACGGAGACGTTGTCGTCGTCAAGGACGGCGATGCCGTTGACCTCTGATCCAATCAGGCCCATCGCCTCGAATGCATCGTACTGAACGATGGTGATGGCTCGATCGATGCCGAATGTCAGCCTGGCAATGTTGCCGTCGGAGTAGTGGTAGTTGCCGATCTTGGGCATCGTCATTCCGGGGTTCGGTGATGTTCGACGAAGCCTAGATCGGCCCGATGCAAGCCAGGAACGCTTTCGCCTAGGCAGCCTTCGCGCGCTGGTCGTTCTTCAGCTGCCAAAGGCCGATCGGGTGATGATGGCAGATCTTCCGCTTCGAACGAACATAGCCGACGAGCTCCCACATCGGATCACGGAACAGCGGGCCGATGCAGCGTGGATCGACGCCGGCAGGGATCGGGCACTTCTCGCGAACGTCGTCGGAGGTGATCTGGCCGCGTTCCTTGACGAGCTCAAGGGCGACGAGTCGAGCCTTTGCGAGCCATTCGGCTCGGGCAGCTTCGAGGTTCGGCAGGATCTCGGTCTCGAAATCCTGGATCGGCCGGGTGCGCGCGGGTGACGCCTGCCGAGCGCTCGGAGAGCGTGGCTGCTTGGAATTGGGCTTGCGGCGATCCTGGCTACGAGCCGGCTGCATGGGAGTTCCTCACAATTAATCCTTGTTAAGGATTGTTGAGGTCGTTCCTGAAAGCCACAAAACAGATTCTTCCAGAGTGAGAAGAAATCCGTGAATAGCGCCCCCGTTTCAACCGCGGCGCCGAGCCCAGTGCCCTTTGCACTGGCGCGATGCCAGAGCTTTTCCAGGCATGTCGCCGGCGTTGCGCTGCCGGATGATTTTCCAGGCTTCGATACCAGTGATGAATGCGAACTTCGCCTCTCCGCCGCCTTCTGCGGGCTTGAACATCAGCAACCGCAATGGGTAAGCGTCGATTGGCTCCGAGGGGATTGACCCGTCCGCAGCCCTGACGAACGACGGTTCCGCGAACACGATACTGTTCGCGGGCTGGTCAAGTCCGAACATTTCGACTTCTTCGGGAGCGAGAGAGAGCTCTCCGCGGAGGGTGAATTCCTCCAAATAATCGACGGCGGTGGCCAGTGCTGAGCGATCATCCTCTGCAATGGTCTTCAGGACCTCGACGACGGTGGCGTTCGTGCAATAGGCGGCCGGCACGAGGTACGAGACGCCGTCTCGTTCGGCCATTTTCTGCTTGTCGAGGTTCTTGAGCGTCCATTCGTGCTTGTGACCCGGAGGAACCTCGACGCGGATTCCGCCGAGACCGATGCTCATGGAGAACCGGCGCGTCGTCGTGCGCATCTTGGACATGGCCGCAACCTTCGCGAGCCAGCCGTCTGGCGCCGCGCCTTCCAGGCCCTTCTGCAGCTTTTCCAGCACGTCCTCGGGCTTCGAGCGGGTGTACCGCGGCACCACCCGCCAGGAGCGCCTGGCCCCGTCGAAATAGGCCTTCAGGCTACGCAGGACCTCACGGGTCGCCAGGTCGAAGCGCGGCGAAAAGACCTCGAAGCCGTCGGCAGTTTCGTAAATGCGGACCGTGCCGTGATCGTGGAAGCTGGCCATTCTAACCTCGCAAAGCCCCATCCACCGTGAATCGTATGGATTGATTGCTCCGTCCTTGACGAGAGCGTCGCAGAAAGGATTGTTTCGGTCCAGACCTGCTATAAGCCTCCCGCCTGGGGACGATTATGAACCTTCGTGCATGCACAATCATCGGTAGCGACAAGGGGGGCGTGGGCAAATCTTTGCTGGCGAACCTCCTGGTTCAGGCGCACGACATTGCTCGCGCCGACGCCCCAGACGTTCCGCGCGTCAACGTTGTCGAAGTCGACCACCAGCGTCGGCTGAGCGGCCTTTTGGGGGAAGACCGGATGTCGGTATCCCTGCCGGCGTCGGCCTCCATCGCGGAGAGCTCGGCCAACAGGTGGCTCAATGAGTCGCGCTACAACAGCGCCTATTCCGTCTGGGCGTCGGGCGATTCCATCACCGATTTGGGCGCCAACACGACAACGAGCCTGATGGATTGGGCACGTCACAACACGGTTCGCGAGTTCGCCCGCGAGGACGGCATAGCCTTCCGCTTTGTCGCCGTGGCGACGCCCGATGACCTCGCGATCCGCTCCGCTCACGCGGCGTTGAGAGACGCTCGCGATGCTTTGGGTGGAGAGCTCTTCCTGGTTCTCAACGACACTGCGGGCGGCGAGCAGGGTTACCTGCCCTACGAGAACGGCCGCGATCTCCCCGCGCTCCTCGACGATGCCCGCGGCTGGGGGGTGAAGGTGATCCGTATCCCCTACTGCGACTGCATGCTCTTCGCCTATGCCCGTGCGAGAGGCTACACGGTCGTCGATTTTCTCAGGAACAAGGATGGCGTCCTCGGTGAAATTCGGCGTGAAGCCAACCTCGATCCCACGACGGAGCGCTTCCAATTACGGAGGTTTACTGCCTGGGTATCGTCGGTTCAGATCGCACTCGAAGGGCTTTTCGCCCGCCCCGGTTCGGAATGCGTAGCAGCGTGATGCAGCCTGTGCCTGCTGTTTCCGATCCCGCTGCGCTGACAGGTTTCTTCTATGTCGATCCGGTCGACGGTCTCTCCTACAGACCTGCCGAGGCCAGCTCGGAATTGCGCCGCGATCCGACCGAGATAGAAGCCCTCCAGGTGATTACCGCCGCGCTTGCAGTGTTGCGAGCGCGCGGCCAGGTGGACCTGCCTGTCGACGAGATCCTCGTTCAGGTGATCGAGCGCCGTGACGACTTCATCGCCGATCTCCGGAACCGGATCGTCTCGGCTTTCGATCTGGGCTTCGCATGGCGCGGGCAGCTCACAGGACAGACGCTGGAGGACAGCCGCGCCGTCGGACGCACTTTGGGGAGCGATCTGTTCGAGGGGCTTCCTGTCAACTGTGACGCGGTCCCCTCTTTCGAGAGCGGCGACGCAGGCATGGTCCTCGCGAAAGCGGAAATCAAACGCGCGCTCTGGGAAGCCAGCGATCCGATTTCGCTCGCTCAACCGATCACTCCCGAGCCACGCCTTCCGCTGCCCGCGCCATCCGTCGTCGTTGGCGCCCAATGGTGCCAACCCAGCGATCAGCGCCAGCGGCAGTTCCTGCTGCGTTTCGAAGACGCCGATGTCGGAGATCTCGTCTACGACGATGAGGATCAGGCGCGCGCAGACTGGATACGGGCGACGGAGAACTGGAACTGCTACCTGTTCGGCGCGCTTGAAATCGCACCTGCACCTTCGTCTTCGTCGATTTCAGGAGACGGTGCGAGGATGACGCATCAGGCCTGAGCGAGAATCGACATGAACGAAGAAGCCTTCGCCCGTATCAAGAACCTGACTCCGGTGGACGCTGAGCCACGCATTTCCGTCGACGACGGTCCGGATCGCACTCTGCTTTATGGCTGGAGCGCGGCGATCGACTGGGGTCAGAACAGGACCTGGCACGTCTATAGCGAAGACGGCCAGCTCAATCTCTTCGTCTACGGTGGCCCGAAACCCGCCGGCGAAATCCGCATCGTCGACGCGAGCGAGATCACGAGGTCGGAGCTGTCTTCCAGCACGGATTCAATCCTGGTCTCGGGCGTCGAGCTTCCCGCCAAACTTCTTCCACCCCCGAAGCGCGCCTACCCCGCCGCATGCGACGAGGCATTTTCTGCGCGCCTGATCGAGCTCGGTGTGCATATTTCCTTCACCACTTTCGAAGCTCGCGAGGAGAAGGCGTTCTACGGGCTGCGGGCGTCTGAATTTCTGGCTCCAGCTCCAACGCCCTGAGGTCTCAAGGATCGGGAACCCATGCCGGATTTTTCGATCGAGAGCGGCCTCATCGTGGCCGGCCACCGGTTAATTTGCGGAGTTGACGAGGCTGGGCGCGGCTGTCTCGCTGGAGCAGTCACGGCTGCGTCCGTGATCCTGAATCCGAATGACCTGCCCGATGGTGTGGATGACTCGAAGAAGCTCTCGGCGGCGCGCCGAAGCGAGCTCTACGATCTCATCATGGAGAAGGCTCTCGGGGTGGGCGTCGCCTTCGTTGAAGCGTCAGAGATCGATAGCACGAACATCCTGATCGCGACGATGAAGGCCATGCGATTGGCTATTCACGAGCTGCCGATGCGGCCGGGATACGCTTGCATCGATGGAAACATCATTCCGCAGGAACTGCCGTGTCTCGCCTCTGCGTATGTCGGCGGAGACCGGCGAAGCCTCACAATCGCCGCAGCCAGTATCGTGGCAAAGGAGTCTCGCTCCCGGCTGATGAAGCGGCTTGATCAGGCCCTGCCTGGCTATGGGTTCGCAACCCATGACGGCTACGGAACGGACGCGCATCTTGAGGCGCTATCCCGCCTCGGTCCCAGCCCTCAGCACCGGATGACCTTCGCTCCTCTGAAGCCGTGGCGGACTGAACCGGAGGTGACCAAGCCAAGGAAGAGAAAAGCGCCGGCGCCGGCGCAGCTCTCATTCTTCGATGCGATCGCTTGAAGGCGATCTGGTGACTTTCAAGCTCGCGCAGCAACCTGTCGTGATGACATCGATTGGCGAGCCAATGACGACCGAACTCGACACCTCCATCCGCGACGCAGCAGCCCTCATTCTTGACCCCGACCTTCAGGGCTCCGTGCTCGTTGTATGCGTCGACGAGGTCCAACAGGACGGCCCTCCGCTCTACACGGGCATCGGCCGCGATTCTGAGGGCGTGTACCTTGAGGTCGGTCGTGACAAGGAAGGCGCCTACCTCGAAGGCACTGATGGTATCCGGAGACTGACTGCGGTCGACGCGGACATGCTGGAACTCGCCATTGAGCTTTCTCCCGACGCTGTAGTTCTCAAGGAGATGAGCTTCGAGACGCTCACCTCGCGCGAGTATCCGGTCAGCTTCATCGGGGATTTCGCGCCGAGTCCGGGCTTCTGAGCATGGCGCAGCGCCTCATTCTCGGAACGGTTCGCGGACGCATCGGCGGTCAAAGGCATACGGTGGCCTTGACCGATGGAAGCGTGCTGCGCGTCCAGTTCGAGGGTGAAGTGATGCCGCGCATCGGCGCTGACGTCATTGGCATCCTCGACGATAGCTCAGGCGAAAATCGCATCGAGCTCGTCCCCGACGTTGCCAAGCGCATGCTCAAGGGCAAGCGCACCAAGATCATTCCGTTCGGTCGGCCAGACGTCACAGCACGGATGCTCGCCTACCTCCTTGACGGGACGGGCCCTGCTCTCATCCGACCTGGTGTCGGCGGGATCATCGAACGCACTCCGATCATCAAGGATCCCGACCTCCGATGGGCTCTGAGCATCCTTGAGCCGGAAGCGGCTCGGCTCGGCCTTGCCCTCAACGTCGTGGATCCGCTCGCTCTCGCTGCGGCAGCCTGGACGGACCGCGACCTGGTCGACGCTGTTCTGCCAGCCGATGCATCCGGCGAGCGCGGTGCGCTCTCGGATCTCAAGGCCCTCATGGCAGACGCCTTCCAGCCGGCATGCCGGCGGACGCTCCTGGGGCTCGGCCGCGGAGCGAAGACGCCGTCCGTGGACTTCGTCATCCCCTACTCACCGTTCCTGACGGGTGCGACGTTTTGCGCGCGCATCGGTGGCGCCTGGCATTCCGAGTACGCCTTCCCGGCTATCTCCTCTGATGATGCACGCAGGCTCTCCTCGTTCCGCGAGATCTCGCTGAGCTTCGCGGCTCGCTATCTCGGAACGGTCTCTCGAAACTCGGAGGTGGCACGGCACCTCGAGGAGTGCTTCGCCGACGCGGCCGCCACGACGGCATTTCTTCGCTCGGGCGGCGACCCGGCTGCAGCTCTCCGCTTCGCCGCGTTTCGGGAGGCCGGCGCTGCGCGCTGGAATAAAGAAGGCTCCTGCCCGCCCCAGACCTGGTCGGCGATCCGCGCCGCGGTGTCAGCGGCTAGTTCACCCGATCTCCTGACCACAGACGATCTGCTGAAGCATGCTGCCTCCGTGGCGCTGATCCATGCGCCGCGCGGCAACGAGGCAATACTGGCCGGTGCCCTCAATGCGAGCGACAAGGACACCTTTATCGACCTGGAGACGGCAGGCCCCCATACCAAGGCCGCGCTTGAGCGCCATTTCCAGCAGGAAGTCGCGGAGAACGTTGCTCGGCTCGCATCCCACGGGAACGCGCTCGCCCGCATGGCCAAGTTTGCGCCGCTGATCGTCCCCATGGGCTTCGAGGACGCTTTCGAAGAGCTCGTGCGTCCGGCACTCGGCTCGATCGAGTCCGACGACAACGACATCCGCCCGCTCTCATTCTTGGATGACGAAGCGCCCGCGCTTCGCATGTGACCTCATCCCCGGATTTCTGGTCCTCATCGGCATTCAGCGTTCGGGCCGGCCGCTTCTATCGAGCTATCCTTCCCGATCATCTGATCTCGTCGCGTGTATGCGTGGCGACCGATATCATGAAGGAACAGCACTCGTGCCGACCCTTGAGGCCTCGCTCTCCCGGACACAGGCAATCCGTGCGCTTGGCGCAACCTATGTGCACAGCGGTGATTGGCGCGAGCCGATCGTCGAGTTGCTCGGCTCTGATCGGTTGGTCTCCGCGGGCCAGCGCAGCTTTTCCACAGAAGAGGCAGCTATCGACTTCGTTCGTGAGCAATCTCGCGCCCAGGCCGAGCGCGATGTGGCCGCGGCGGAAGCAATGATGGGCGGGTTCCTGGTGCCAACGCGCCTTTGGCTTGCTCGAAATTCGCACTTCTTCCGCCGAAGGGAGGTTGGGCTGATCCAAACGGAGTC
Source organism: Bosea sp. ANAM02 (assembly GCF_011764485.1). Taxonomy (NCBI): domain Bacteria; kingdom Pseudomonadati; phylum Pseudomonadota; class Alphaproteobacteria; order Hyphomicrobiales; family Alloboseaceae; genus Allobosea; species Allobosea sp. ANAM02. The sequence continues at coordinate 280,275 of NZ_AP022849.1, forward strand.
GATTGCGTCACAGCGCCTACGAGCCGCGCGGCGGATCCTGGCAACCGATAATCCAGTCGAGATTGTCCGGCTGCCGGAGGAGATTGCTCTTCCGCCGCTGTTTGCGGTGGACGAAAAGGTGTGGGTCGTGGATTCCCGCGGCCATCCGGGCGAGGCTCCTCGGATGGCTCCGTCAGCGGTCCGCCAGCGCCTGCTGTCTGGCGGCGGCGGTACCGCCCACACCATTCGCTACATGGTGGAGGGGTTCGCGGTGCCTTTCGAGGCGCAGATCGGGGTTGGGGCTGGCGCCGTCCTGGTGCCGGCCGATCCTCACCTGAAAGCCTATTCCGAAAAGTTGGTCGCTGAGCGCGTCCTCGACCTCTTCTCGTCCTCGACGAAGGGTGAGGCTATGGATATCCCGCAGGAGCCTGTCAGGGCGGCCGGCAGCGGCCTGGTCGACCAATTGGCAGCCCTTGCCGGCCTGGGCACCAAGCTTTGGCTCCCAGGCCCCGCTGGAGCCTCCGAAGGCTCGCGCTAGTCAGCGCGGGCCAGGAGCCGTCGAGGGAGCAGTGTCGACGCCGGCGGCATCGAGCGCTTCGATCACTTCCTGCAAGCCATCGAGCTCGATCCCTTCTGCACGTGCGTTGCGGACGAGGTTCGCCACGAGCTGCTCGAATTCTTCCGCAGGTGCGCTGTCCGGCTGCTCGGCGAGAGCGCAATCGCACGCTTCCATGGATTCGGCGTATTCGAGGATGGGAATGGACGTGGTCGTCCGTTCGTATTCGAAGGCGGCTGGCATGCCGGCGAGGAGCACGGTGTTGAATGCCATGATCACCTTGGCCTCTTCCTCGGTGGCGGCCTCAATCACCTCTTCGTGGCTGATTTCCTCCTCGTCGAAGTGCCCCTCCATCGGCCAAATCTTGGTCTCGCCGCCGCCGGCGAAGGCTAGTTTTTGGAAGCGCAGCTTTTCGCCTACCGTATCCATTCGGTCGAGGTACGCCGAGTCGCCACCCTTTTTGAGGAAGGCGTCGTAATCGACATAGCGGCTCGATATCGCCCGGTTCGCACTCCGCATGGCCTCGGCGACCTGCGTCTGCAGACGGACACCTTTCGTGACCGGTACGGTGGTCACCGCAACCCCGGACGGGTCCAGGTCGGTCGGCACGGCAATGGTGAAAACGAACTCGGTCATGGAATCCTCACGGGTCTGTCGTTCGAGGATCCTACCGCGGGCCGACGAAAGGCACCGCGGCCGCAACGAAGCCAAATCGTGAAACTGCGGCTGTTGAGAACACAGAACTCTTCCGAACGCGAAACCATATCTCGGAACTCGAACCCATAACTTGAGCCACTTCCCACCCATAATTTGGAACACCGGAGCCGGCGATCGAGAATCTTCAGGCACCCCTTGACAGCGTCCGACACTGTCATATGTAATGTCGGACATTATCACAGTCGATGTCGGACATTACCGTTTGGGAGGTTGTAGATGGCAGACTTGATGGTGAAGCGCTCGGTTCGCTTGGACCCGGCGATCGACACGAAGGTGCAGGAGCTCAATCGACCGTTGAGCGAGGTGGTTCACGAGGCCCTGCTCGACTACCTCATCAAGTTGGGGGTCCTGGACAAGGAAGAGGCGGCGCTCCAGGTGAAGACCCTTGAGATCCTCAAGGACGTCGCCGCAATGGCGGTCGGCCTCGTGAAGGCTGGCAAGTTCTCCGAGGCCATCACCGACGAAGTACTCGTCCAGCTGATGCAGGAAGAAAAGTTCGCAGCTGCCTATGCCCAGGTGGTCGGAGGCGACCCCTATAAGCACGACAATCCGAGGAAGAAGAAGCTCAACCTCAAGATCGGGGCGAAGGTTCGGGAAGCGATCGACGGCACCGTCATGACCAATGACAAGGGGCGGGCCCTCACCCGCGTCGTCCACAACCGAGTGATCCAGTCCTACACCCCGATGTCCAGCTTCAATCTGCCGGCCTGATCAGCATGACACCCCCAGGCCCCGAGCCGTGGGCTCGGGGCCGCCAAGGTTAGCCGAAGGTCCTCTGGAAGCTCGGCTCAGCTCCCTCCGGCGCACAAGCGCCGGTCTGATATGGCAAGGCTTTGGCACCCACATAGCGCGCCTGAATGGTGGCATCCGCCAGTTCGAATCCGGCGGCCTGGGTTGTTCCGTCCAAGCTGCGCGTGGTGCCGTAAATCCACGACGGCCGGACGCCGGCGAAGGCAGGATGTTTCTCCAAGACGACCAAGTTGAGGATCGGGTCGCAATTCTCTTCGTCTGTCCACCGGAGGAGGTTGTCCCGGACCTCGGCATCTGGGTAAGGCTCGATGCGGCAGACGGCCGGTGGGTCGCATTCGACGGTCACGTTGTTTGCGTCGTCGTCGTAGCACTCGATGGTGCGAGCCAGGACGACTTGGCCTTTGAGCGCCTCATAGTCACCCAGCACAGCCGCCTCGACGGCGGCCTTCGTCATCTCGGGCATATCAAACCTCTTGCAATGAAGGATCGTAACTCGCGCCAACAGTGGGATCGATCTTCGAAAGACAGAAGAGTTCTCGCACGCAAAAGCCCCGGCCGGATTTCCGACCGGGGCTTTGTCGCCAGGGTTTGATCCTGTCGATTCCGCGTATTTGCCCGTGTGTTATCCGCACGACCCAGAGGTGCCGCAATCGGCACAAACACTGCAAGTGCCCGTTTTCCGCATCCTCGGGGAGTTACAGGCCGGGTTTTCGCAGATCTCGCCCGTAAAACCCATTGCCTTCGCTTCCTCCCGCTGTTGCGCTTCCGCAGGCTTCGGCGCGTTCTCGAAGAGTTTGAGAACGGTAGCCTCGACGGTTCGCTCCGTCTCCGCGGCGCGAACTGGCTCGACCTTGAGCGCGGCGTTTCCGTCCAAGGCGACGACAACGCCGCGGCCGAGCTCAGAAGGAGCCTCCTGGCGCACCACGGAACCTTCGACGACACGCAGGTGCTCGGTCACCCGACCGCGCACGAGACCGGTCGAGACCGGAAGGCCGACGGTTGTCGGCGAGGGATCCTCGTCCGGCTTCACGTTCGCGAATTCAAATCGCTGGAGATAGGAGATCGCGAGCTCGCGGAAGACGTAATCGAGCAGCGACGATGCCATCTTGATCGTCTCGTTGCCGGAAACCAATCCGGCCGGCTCGAAACGAGTGTTCGTGAAAGCATCGACATATTCTTCCAACGGCACGCCGTACTGCAGGCCGAGAGAGACCGCGATGGCGAAGTTGTTCATCATCGCCCTGAACGCCGCTCCCTCCTTGTGCATGTCCAGGAATATCTCCCCGAGGCGCCCGTCCTTATACTCGCCGGTCCGGAGGAATACCTTGTGACCTCCGACCACGGCCTTCTGGGTGTAGCCGGTTCGGCGATCAGGCATCCTCTCGCGTTCGCGCTTGCGCTCAACGCGCTCGACAACCTTCTCGACGATGCGCTCGGTGACCTGGGCGGCGCGAGCGGCCATCGGCTGCTCATGGAAGGCGTCGATCGCGTCGTCGGCGTCCTCATCATCCTCCGAGATCAGCGCAGAGTTCAGCGGCTGGGAGAGCTTGGAGCCGTCGCGGTAAAGGGCGTTGGCCTTAAGCGCCAGCTTCCACGAGAGCATGTAGGCGCTCTTGCAGTCCTCGACGGTCGCGTCATTCGGCATGTTGATCGTCTTCGAGATCGCACCCGAGATGAACGGCTGCGCTGCCGCCATCATGCGGATGTGGCTCTCGACCGACAGATAGCGCTTGCCGGTGCGGCCGCACGGGTTGGCGCAGTCGAACACGGCCAGGTCCGCGTCCTTCAGGTGCGGGGCGCCCTCGACGGTCATCGCGCCGCAGACGTGGATGTTCGCAGCCTCGATCTCGGCCTTGCTAAAGCCAAGGAACGGAAGGAGCTCGAAGGTCGGATCCGCGAGCTTCTCGGCCGGCACCTTGATGGTGTCGAGCAGGAAGTCCTCGCCCAGCGTCCACTTGTTGAAGGCGAACTTGATGTCGAAGGCGCTCTTCAGGGCCTCCTTCAACTTCGCCAGTTGGGATTCGCCAAATCCCTTCGCGGCCAGCGTCGTGGGGTTGATCGCCGGCGCCTGGTCGATGTTGCCGTGGCCGACGGCATAGACCTCGATCTCGGCGATCTGGCTTTCGCCGTAGCCCAGGGCGCGCAGCGCGCCGGGCACAGCCTGGTTGATGATCTTGAAGTAGCCGCCGCCGGCCAGCTTCTTGAACTTCACCAGAGCGAAGTCGGGCTCGATGCCGGTGGTGTCGCAGTCCATCAGCAGCCCGATCGTGCCGGTCGGGGCGATACAGGTGGTCTGGGCGTTGCGGTAGCCGTGCTTCTCGCCGAGCTTCAGCGCATTGTCCCACGCCTTGCCCGCGGCCTGCGAGAGGGCGTCGAACATGTCTCCGTCCTTCTGGATCATGCTCTTCAGCACGCCGTGGTCCAGCGGGACCGGTGTGACGGACAGGCCTTCATAGCCGGTCGAACGGCCGTGAGCGGCGAGCCGATGATTGCGGATGACCCGCATCATGTTCTCGGCGTTCTCCGGATAGCGGCGGAAGGTGCCGAGCTCGCCGGCGATCTCAGCCGAGGTTGCGTAGGCGTCGCCCGTCATGACCGCGGTCAGAGCAGCGTTGATGACGCGCCCCTCGTTGGAGTCGTAGGGGATGCCCATCGTCATCAGCAGGCCGCCGATATTGGCGTAGCCGAGGCCGAGCGTCCGGTAGTCGAACGAACGCAGCGCGATCTCCGAGGACGGGAACTGGGCCATCATGACCGAGATCTCCAGGACAAGGGTCCAGAAGCGGTTGGAGTGGCGATAGCCCTTCACGTCGAAGGTGCGGGTCTCCGGATCGTAGTAGGTGAGGAGGTTGAGCGAGGCCAAGTTGCAGGCCGTATCGTCCAGGAACATGTACTCCGAGCACGGGTTCGAGCCGTTGATGCGGCCGCCAGCCGGGCAGGTGTGCCAGTCGTTCATGGTCGTGTTGAAGTGCAGGCCGGGATCCGCCGACGCCCAGGCGGCGTAGCCGATCTTCTCCCAGAGATCGCGGGCCTTCAGCGTCTTGTGAACCTTCCGATCGGTCCGGCGGATGAGGTTCCAGTCGCCGTCCTTCTCGACGGCGCGCAGGAATTCGTCGCTCAGCGAGACGGAGTTGTTCGAGTTCTGGCCGGCGACCGTGTTGTAGGCCTCCGAATCCCAGTCGGTGTCGTAGGTGGCAAAATCCAGCTCGTTGTAGCCCTGCTTGGCGAACTGCAGGACGCGCTTGATGTAGTTGTCCGGGACGACATCCTTGCGGGCGAGCTTGATCGCGCGTTTCAAGGGCTGGTTCTTGGTCGGATCGACCTCGAGGCGACCTTCGCCGTCCCGGGCTGCAGCCATGATCGCGAGCAGGTGCTTCTTGACGATCTTGGAGCCGGTGACGAGCGCCGCGACCTTCTGCTCCTCCTTCACCTTCCAGTCGATGTAGGTCTCGATGTCGGGATGATCGATGTCGAGCACGACCATCTTGGCCGCGCGGCGAGTGGTTCCGCCCGACTTGATGGCGCCGGCCGCGCGGTCGCCGATCTTGAGGAACGACATGACACCCGACGACTTGCCGCCGCCCGAGAGCTTTTCGCTCTCGCCGCGCAAGTTCGAGAAGTTGGTGCCGGTGCCGGAGCCATACTTGAAGAGACGCGCCTCACGGACCCAGAGGTCCATGATGCCGCCCGCGTTCACGAGGTCGTCGGTGATCGACTGGATGAAACAGGCATGGGGCTGGGGATGCTCATAGCTCGATGCCGACGCCACGAGCTGGCTCGTGAAGGGATCGACGTAGAAATGCCCCTGCCCCGGGCCATCGATGCCGTAGGCCCAGTGAAGGCCCGTGTTGAACCACTGCGGCGAGTTCGGCGCTGCCATTTGCTTGGCGAGCATATAGCGCAGCTCGTCGTGGAAGACGTGGGCGTCCTCCTCCGAGGAGAAGTAGCCGCCCTTCCAGCCCCAGTAGGTCCAGCAGCCGACCAGACGATCGAACACCTGCACCGCGTTCTGCTCGCCGCCGTAGCGCTCGCCCTCCGGCAGCTCCGCGAGGGCCGCCTCGTCGGCGACGGAACGCCACAGCCAGGACGGAACGCTCTCTTCCTCGACCTTCTTCAGGCGAGCCGGGACGCCGGCGCGGCGGAAGTACTTCTGCGCGATGATGTCGACCGCGACCTGGCTGAAGTTCTCGGGGACCTCCATGTCACGGGCGCTGAAGACGACCGACCCATCGGGGTTCTTGATCTCGGAATTTGCCTTGCGGAAGGCGATCGCGCCGTAGGCGCCCGCAGTCGCCTTGGTGAAGAAACGCTGGAACTTCATGGTGACCTCGTCAGGGTGGCATCGAGCGCCACAAGGATCAGGAACCTCAATCCTTGCAGCAGAGCCCGAATCGTTGGTCTGGACAATGACCTTGCATGTCCGATTCGAAAGACAGAACTACTAAATGTTGTGCACACTAGCCATATTGGTCAACATGCCCACTAGGGATAGCGCTGCCAAGGATTGAGCCAGGGGCTCGCCGTCCACGGATTTCTCGTTTTCACATCACGGGCATGGGCGCGGGGGCGAACAGATCGCTCTCGTACATGTCCGCATAGGTCTGCTCCGGGCGCGGCGGCTTCGGCTTGCCGAAGCGGGCCCTGTCATCGAGACGGGTGTAGCGAGCCTCGGCGCCATATGGGATCCAGATCGTGCTGGAGACGCCAGGGATCCGCGGGATGGCACGCAGCTTCGGATCGGTGATCCAGATGAACCAGGCGTAGGCGGTGGCGGTGCTGGCGTCGGGATCCCAGCAGCCCTTCGTCATCGGCACGCGCTCGGAGTACTGAGCGATGATATCCGGAGCGCAGGGCAGGAAGATGCGCTGATAGCGGTCCTTGCCTTCTACCCAGACCGTGCGCAGCAACATAGCCACGATCTTGCGAGCTTCCGTCAGAGCGCGCTCGACGAACTCCACCGCCAGGTTGAAAGGCGGATTGGTCGCGACGATGTCCACCTCATCTTGGAGCCCGGCCACGTCCGCGCCCTCGCCGACATAGCTTCCGACATCGTAGCCGCGGCCGTAGTCATGGACGTCGGATGCGTAGACGCGGGAGACATACTCCTTCTGCACCTCGGTCATATGACCCTCGCCAGCCGCCGGGTCCCAGACGGACAGCGACTGGACGGGGCCAGCGCCGCGCTGCAACTCGCCTCCGCCGAACAGAGGCCGGAACTTGATCAGCGGCAGCCCCGTCTCCTCGTCCTTCTCCCGGGCGAATAGGACGTCCTCGAAGAAGGCCCTGGTTGCCCACGGAGGTGTTGGGAAGAAATCGAGGCTGTCTATCGCCTCATGTCTCTGCGCCATGACCGCATGGGTCGACAAGCCGCTGGATTTGCCCTTCGCCATATTCTCTCTCCTAATCCCTTTTTGTCAATGTTTCTAGGGACTTAGAAGGGTATGTCGTCGTCGAGACTTGACGAAGGAAGCGTCACGCGGCTGCGGTCATGCGTCTGGCTTCCAGAGCCATAACTCGATGCCGGCCTGGGCGAGGATCCGGGTCGAGCCGGCGGCGTCGGCCGGGCAGCGCCATTCGCGAGCGAGGAAGGCGCAGGCTGCGGGCGCGGAGCCCCGCCCGCCGGAGGCGCCGGGCGAGCTCCAGGAGGACCAGAACGCTGCGCAGAGGGGGGCGCAGCGTTTGCAGTAGTCGAGTGCCCAGCCTCCGCATCTCCGCCATCGTCGGGAGCACCGGTGTCATCATCCGCTTGGTTCGATTTCGTCGCGGCGGCTGCGAGGCCACCCAGACCGGTCCGCGGCCCTGGCGGCAACGGACCTGGGCCCGGCCGAGAAGCCGGCTGGGACGCCTGCGTGGCGGTTGGAGCGGCACTTGCCGGCTCCGATAGTCGCTGAGCCGCAGGAGAGCCATTGTTGGAGCTCGCAGGGGTAGCTGCAGGCTCGCGACCAGCGTCCGACGCCTTGACCACCGGCCGGGCTTCGCCGCCGAGGATCTGGACGTCGAAGCCTCGGCGAGCGGGAACCGAGACGAACGCCCCCTTGTCGTCATAGTCGAGACGGCCCTCGACCTGGATCAGGCGCCCCTCAGAGAGCTGGTCGAAGATCGGCTGGATCAGCATTTCTTCGTTGATCACCACCCGATGCACGAGCTCCGACTCGTCGTCGAGCGTGCGAATGCCGATCGTCGTGACGCGGGAGCGCCCTTGAAGGGCAACGGTCGGCGCGGCGTGAATGGCGCCGACGAGGAAAAGCTTGTTCACGGACGGATAGGAGGTTGTCATCTCGATCCTTGGATCGTTCCCAGAAATTGAGGAAACACGGTCCTTCAAGAGTGAGCCTTCATCAAGGAATGAATCCCTCGATCCCCGACCTCATCCCCCAGATTTTTCTCAAGCGCTAACGAGAAAGGCCCGGGGCTTGCGCGCCGGGCCTTTCTATGCGTATAACAAGTAATCAGCGATCTAAGTTTCGCTATTCTGGGATTCATGCCTTATTTTTAGGCAGTCTCACCGACAGCCTGCAAGTATAGATCGAGAATCGCTTCTTCTTCTTTTCTTTCGTCGAGATCTCGTTTGCGCAGAGCAACTACCTTGCGTAGCACTTTTACGTCGTAGCCACTGCCTTTTGCTTCAGCATATACTTCCTTGATATCATCGGCGATCGTCTTCTTTTCTTCTTCTAGACGCTCGATGCGCTCGACAATGCTCTTGAGCTGATCGCCCTGAACCGGATCGTCCATTTGGAAACTCCTAACTAAGCGGGAAAACGATGGATCATTGATCCTATGAGCTATCCTTGATGGTCAACGAGCGTGGATCGCTCATCCACCAAAAGAATCGCATCACTTGATGCGAGGGCCGGGAGCCGGTGTCGGTTCGGGCGTGTAGTCGAGCGTCTCGTCCAGAGAGGGCTTCTCAGGGGCAAGCGCATCAACGATGGGGCCTGCGGATTTGTAGAGCGCGACGACGTCCGGGTGACGCGGGTCGGCACGGTCGGTCACAACCGTCGACCCAAAGATCGGCATCATGGGTAGCGCGCTATGAAGGAATGCGGGATTGCTCACTATCAACCTCTTTCTGGATTTCCTACGCTGATGCTACTTTGCAAAAGGATCGTTGTCGCGTTCCAATGCGATTCGATCACTAGTTCAAGGATTCGAATTCCACCATGCAACCGATCAAGCTCGGATCAGAGGATGTTCTGGCCTGGCAATCGCTGCTCCCGCCGGATTTGAAGGAGATCTGCCCCCCGAAGGCCGATCCCGCTCTGGACGAGGAATGCGATGAGCTTTCTCAGGCGCTGTCCATCTCTTCGCCTCGGCGATTCGGCGAGACGTTGCGTGCGCGCGGTCCTCTTGTCCGGCGACTCGAACCCGCCCGCCGAATCCTGATCCTTGCGTATTCGATCAGCCGTGGCTGGGATGACGCCACCCGGATCGTTTCTGACCTGACGGACGATGGAATCGTCACGGACGAAGAAGGCGCTTCCGGCCGGATCGGCGCCCTTTTCATGGAGGACTGCCATGCTGTTCGGAAGATCGTTCGGCAGCGCATGATCAATGCGGTGTCGCAGCAGGAGACCGCCGAGGCCGTTCTGCGGGGCGTCGGTCAATACGAATACGACTACGGTATCGGCTCTGGAGGTTTGACATGAAGAAGGCAGCACTGGCTGGCTTGATGGCTGCTGCGATCTGCTTCTCCAGCATCGCGCACGCGCAGGAATGCTCGACCGACATTCAGAGCGCGATGGATCAGTCGCGGATGAATTACGTCAACGGCATGAACGGCATGGCGAGCAACAATTTCTCGTCGCGCCCGGGCACCTATTCCAACATCGCCTGCCTGGACAAGTTCATGCAGGGGAACATGGATCTGTTCTTCAAGCCGCCTCAGCTGACGGATCTGCTCGGCATGGTCCTCAACTTTGCTTGTCAGCAGGCCAAGCAGGCGCTGGGAGGTGGCGGCGGCTCGGGAGGTTCAACCAATCTCGGTCAGCTTATTGGCTCGCTGGCTGGCGGTCTCAATGTGCCCGGCGGCTCCGGTGGCTCCCAGACCGTCAATCTGAACTCGGTGCTCGGACGAGTTTCCGGTGCAAGCACGAGCAGCTCCGGCGGCATCGGGGGCTTGTTCCGCTGATGTCGGTTCGTCGCTTCGCCCCGCTCTTTCTCGCGATCACCGCCTCGCTGGCCTGCGGCGCAGCCTCAGCGCAGTCCCGCGCCTCGTTGAAGCCAGCTGAGGCCGCTGATGCCGGACCTGTGCTGTTCACGGAAGCAGGCAAGAACGCTCCGGAGCGCACCGTCGTCGTCCAGCTCGCCCCTGAGGCTGCCGCGTCCGATGTTAAGATCGACCTCGCGACAGCTGATCTCGATGGTGACGGCCGCCCTGAGATCGTAGCGCGTCTGCGTTCGAAGACGACCTGCGACCTCAGTGGCAAGCGCTGTCGTGTCATCATCGCTCGACCAGATGTGCGCGAGGGGTGGAAGACCGTTTTCGATCGCCGCCTGACAGCGCTCGACACTGGTCAGGCCGGCTTCGGTGGGGTGCGCTCTCTGCGCGTCGATGGCCGGGAGACCTGGTCGTGGAGTGGTTCGCACTACGCGATGGATGTCGCCTCGTCCGGAGATGCCGTCGACTTCAAGGAAGCTCCCGCGCAGGCTCGTCCACTTCTCGTCGCGCAGTTCGGCGACGCCGCCAGGCGCCTTCCCTCGGGGAGCTTCAAGGTCCTGGTCGGTGCGGCGGATCTCACCGGCAAGGGCCAGAGTGTCGTTATCGCGCGTCTCGAAGGTTCTGGCGTGTGCGGCGTGCTTCTCGGTTGCCCGACGCGGATCCTGCAGGTGAAGGGCGGCGGGTACACCACCCTCCTCGATGGTCTCACTCATGGCCGGGTGGCGGTCATGCAAGTCAATCGCGATGGATGGCGTGACGTCGTGGCGGAGCTTCCGCGCTCGCCGGGCCGCGTCGTCTACGGATGGTCCGGCCAGCGTTACGCAGTCGCTGAGCGGATCGGCACCGGAGTCACTCGATGAAGAATCTCATGCGCGGCACCGCCCTGGCCACCCTCCTCGCGAGCTGCATCTTGCTGGCTCCCGGGGCGCAGGCTCAAACATCCACGTTCATCGCCGCGACCTGTGGCGGGGGCTGCTCCGACCCGCTCGGCGAGGAAGCAGCAGCGCGGTCTAACTGGACCACGCTGACTGCCCTTGGCACGACGCAGTATGTCGGCGCGTCCTTCAATGGCGGGACCATTGACGCCTCATCTCTCCTGGCAGCTTCGCGCGTCGCCGGACCCGTTGTTCTGGACACCTATCTTCGGACCGGACAGGCACCCGACCCGGCGACGGCTCAGGCCATCCTGAACGCTCTCGGGATTACCGGTATCGATGTCTCTGGCATCACCGGCGTGTCCCAGTCGGGCAACAACAACGATCCTTACGGCACAGGATCGAACACGAACGGCTCCTCACCGGGCGACAACAGCTCGTCGATGCTGACCCAGCTGGCGAATGTCCTTGCCGGGAACACGAACGGACAGTTCGGCTCTGCAGGCAACGCCTCGAATGTCGCGTGCGACGAGTCTATCGCTTCGGCAACCGTCGCCGCGGCGCAGCAGCACATCAACAACATGGTCACGATCGCGACCAGCGGCGACTACGGTTTCTCGCAGAATGGTGGCTCGGCGGTCTCGTCTGGTCAGCGCTCGCAAAGCGGCTATTTCGGCTCGTCGTGCCTCGACTCGCTGATGCAAGGCAACCGGGACCTGCTCTTCCGGCCGCCGCAGCTGAGCCAGTTGCTTTCGCAGCTTCAGAATATGTTCGGTGGTGGTGGATCCGGCGGCAGCTCCGGTGGCTCCGGGAGCTCCGGGAATTCTGGCGGTAGCGGTTCGAGCGGTGGCTCGGGCAACTGCGCCAATGCGCCGGCAATCCTTCAGCAGGTCATGGCCTCGATGCCGAGCAGCATTTTCTCCGGCAAGGGCAACGGTGGCTTCTTCCCCCACCTGGGCTTCGGCGGCGGAGAAGGTACCAGCACCATGAATGCCTTCGGGCTCACCTCCAACGTGTCCCGCGCGTCGACCTCCTCGACTGGCGGGATCGCCACCTTGTTCTCTCGCTGAGGGTCTCTCGATGAACGCGAAATCTTTCGCCCTCGCCGCCGGCGTCACTCTTGGCGCTCTTGGCTTCGGCTCCGCTGCCCAGGCAGCCTGCTGCGTCGCCTACGATTACAACGACGCCAAGCAGAACACGAACCAGATCATCAGCCAGCTGAGTGAGCGCATCAACGCGATGCAGCTGGCGATCATCGAGGCCATGCGTCTCGGCACCGGTCAGCTCTCGGGCAATTCGAAGGAGCAGATCGGCGCTCAGTCGAACATGGCGAACGTGAACGACGATCGCCGCGTCGTCGGCAACATCGAGATGGCGCGCTTCAACGCGATCAAAGGCGCTGCCTCGGGCGCCTCGTCCTGTAACGTGATGACCGGCGCCCGCGCCGGCTCGGCACTCGGCGCGTCCGCTGCCTCGCTGAGTGCGGCCCTGTCGTCCGACACAACCGCGTGGGATCTCGGCAGCAACGACCAGATGCCGTCGTCCCAGGGGCGCGACATCGCGATCCAGAAGCGGCTGTCGCGGCATTGCGCGCTCTACTCGAACCAGGACGACGTCCGCTCGGGGCTGTGCTCTTCCGCCGCTGGATCCGACATGCAGAACGCATCGATCGATGTGGGCAAGAGCCTGTTCTACAACCAGGCCGGCAGCGAATCCACGAGCCTCGGCTCGCAGCGCGTGGAAGCTGCCAAGACCTTCCTCATCAACGCCATCGCTCCGAACCCGCAGGGCGGCATGCTTCCGAAGGAGGCGACCTCTGCTTCGGGTCGTGAAAAGGCGGCTCAGCGCCAGGCCTCGGCTGCTCGTCTCTCGATCGCCTCGAACACGGTTTCCGATATCCTGGCGAAGCGTACGGCGATGCCGAACTCCGAAGTCCAGGGCTGGGCGCAGAGCCTCGCCAGCCAGATTTCCGGCTACAACGCCAACTACTCGGAAGGCGTCTCCTGGCATGACTGGATGGATGTGCGCGCAAGCGGCTGGTACCGCAACGCCAACTGGGGCGTGGCGATGAACAACAGCTACGAGCAGGCCATCAAGGACGGCGTGATGATCCAGTCCTTCCAGGCGTATCTCGCCTGGGAGACCTACAAGCTCATCGAGCGACAGAACTTGATGCTTGCAACGATGCTGTCCATCCAGACTGAGAGCAGCCGCAATATCGCTCCGGCTGCGACGACGATTCGTTGATCCCGGGAGATCGTGATGGGACTCGCTGCACTCAAGAAAAAGGCTTCCGCTCCTCAGGTCGATGAGGATAGCGGCGCTCCTGAGAGCGCCGTGGATGCGGGTGACTTCGAGACCTCGACACCAGCTGCCGCTGCTTCGGTAGCGGCGGCGCCTGCTGGTCCTGTCGACGAGCACGATCTCTCCCAGTTCAAGCCGATCGCAGACGCCTCACCGCAGACGCCGGCGGCTTCCACTCCGCCGGTCCGCCCGGCGGCGCCCGGTGGCGCTCCTGCGAACGATCTGGACGCCCATCTGAAGCGTGCGATGGCTGAGAAGGGCATGTCGTCCGACATCGGGGTTAGCCCCGCGCCCGCGGCCGCCGAGGCTTCTCCTGTGGGTGAGGAGGCTCATGACCCTGCATCAGCGCTGGACGGCGCAGATCTGTCGCCCCAGGCCGAGACGCACGTCGCCCCGCCTTCTGTCGTAGACACCAGCATGGCCGAGCAGCTGCTGCGCTCCTCGGGACTCGATCCGGAAGTGTCCAGCGAGCTCGCTCGCTCCTATATGGAGGAGGTCGCCAAGACGATCCGCCCCATGGCCGCGAAGCTCGACCGTCGTCAGCGTGACGAAGAAGAGCTCCTGCGCCGCTATGCCGAGATGGAAGCGGCCCAAAGCGTTGGTGGCAGCAGCGGCATTCTCGGCGGTCTCGTTTCCGGCATGGCCTCCCTGATCGCGGGTGATCCTCGCCGTCGTGCTCTGCGCCGGATGGAGGGCATCGCAAACGATCGCGGTAAGGTCGACGATGCTCATAACGACATCCTTGCCTCGCTGCGTGAGCGCATGTTCACCGCCAAGTCCGCGCAGTACCGCAGCCGCGTTCTTGAAGTGGCCGGCACCGCGAACGCCGTCGGTCGCTCGGTGGTTGCGTATAACCAAGCCGTCCTCGAGGCCGATGGCGCCCAGGACTTCCGTTCTGCGCTCGAAGCGTATGCGCAGGATAAGGAGCTGACCGTTGACGGCGCCATGGAGAAGATCTCCAACGGGGATGCCCCCGCGGAGCTCGTCGCCAAGCTCCGCGCGGCCGAGCCAACGATCCTCAAGGATCCGAAGGTGGCCGCAGCCAGCACCAAGATCGAGGATGCGCAGCAGGATCTCGGTGGCATGCTTGAGCGCGTCGTCGGCGACGCGGAGACGCTGTCCAAGAACTTCCCGGACCGCTTCGACGCGGAAAATGCACGCGAGAACGTGGAGGGCGTCCTCAGCCGCCTCAACGATCGCATGCCCAAGCCCGTGACCGAAGAAGAGCGACGCAAGCTCGAAGACCGTCTCAAGAACATCGCCGAGGCGATCAGCAATGCCTTCCGCAAGCTGATCGACCGCCTGATGGCGCTTTCCGGTATGGGCCCGAAGGCCTGAGATGGACCTCTTCGTGATCGAAGCGCCGTTGAAGGCGCGCACCCTTGAAACCATCCTGAAGCGTCTCGGCTTCTCGGCAAAGGTGCAGGCCACGAAGGGGCATCTCTTCGACATGCCGGAGAGTCTCGACGTCCCGGCAATCGACTCCCGGATGCGTGAGTTCCGGCGCGTCCCGAAAGACGTCGAGGTCGTGAAGAGGCTTCGGTCGGAGGCGTTGATGGCTGAGAACGTCATCATTGCCACCGATGCCGACGCTGAGGGTGACGTAATCGCCTGGGACGTCGCGACCCTGATCCGTGACATGCACCCAAATCCCTTGCGCGTCCGGATGAAGGGGCTCGACGACGATTCCGTTCGCGCATCCATCGACGCAGCAACGCCGGTTCGTAAGGCGGACGCGGTCGCCGGCAGGACGCGAGCAATTGTCGACCGGCTGATCGGCGCCAGCTTTTCCCGTCCTGACGTCGGCGTGGGCCGCGTCCAAACTGCCCTGCTCGGGCTCGTTCAGCGAGACAAGCCGTCAACGCTGCGCCTCAACCTGGTCGCGCCTGCCAAGGACGGTGGGCGCGTTTTCATGGCTGAGGCGCCGTGCGTTGCGCCTTTCGATCCCGAGATTGCCCGCCGGTTGACGGGTATGGCGCTTCCGATGATTTCGGCAGGCACAACCTCCACTGTTGCGTCGCCCGCCCCGCACATGGGCGACATCATGGTGCGCGCGGCTGAGAAGCTCGACATGTCTCCTCGCGAGACCGACGATTCCATGCAGCGGCTCTACGAGCAGGGCCGTCTCTCCTATCCACGGGCTGGATCCCGGGGTGTCGCGCCGGCGACCGCCGCCAAGATCGAAGCTCTTCTGCGGAAGGCCGGCTACAACGTCGATCGCAATGCCATGGCGCCAAAGACCGAGGAGGACGTGCACGATGCACCCTTCCCGATCGGAGGGAAGGTCGACCTTACCACCAACCCTCAGCAGCTCGGTCATGACGAAGGGGTCCGCGCGCAGATTGCCCGCGATCTCGTCAAAACGGGTCTTCGTTTCACATCTCAGCCCGGGATTGGTGCGGAACTCGTACCCTTCCTGATCAAGAGCGGGTTCAGCCAGGCTGTTGCCGAGAAGGTTGGCTCTTTGGACTGGCGCCGCGAGAATGGCCCTCGCTTCCCCGGCCAAGTCACCTGGGTCAATGGCTCTAGCCTGGAGACGCGTCGGGCTGACGCCGTTCTTCTCGAAGCTGCCATCAATGCGAAGCTCGGTCGACCGTCGACCTGGGCTAAGCACATCGAGCGCTTCATGGAACGCAACCTGGTCGACGGGGATCTCCAGCTGACCGATCGCGGGCGTGCCTGGATCTCGAAGTCGCCGGCCGGCCTTCTGGATCCGCGCATTTCAGCCGCGATCGAGTATGCCTGTGAGCGTCCTCAGCCCTCCGCGTTCGGAAATCCAGATCGCGAGCCGTGGGAGATCAACGCAGAGCAGATCGTGCGCTCGCTGCCAGAGCCCCTGCGCGCGCCGCTTCAAGCCATGATTGCCAAGGAGGCCCCGCGAGCCAAGATCGATCCGATTTCCGATTTTGGTTTCGACCGATCGGTCATGGCGGATATGGATGGATTGACGCTCACGCACGCTCCGGCGCCGATCGAGGACTGAGCTGCGTCGCCGTCCTGGTCGTTGTCGTGAGGTGGTCTGTGTTTTCAGATTCGGTGACTCAGGCGCTCGCCTATTACGTATATCGCCTGCTGGATCCGCGGGACGGATCGACGTTCTATGTCGGGAAGGGGCGTGGTAACCGAGTTTTCGAGCACGCTGATGGCGTCTCTGAAAATGGAGATGTCGTCGGCGACAAGCTGATCCGGATCCGCGAAATCAAGCGAGCCGGCCTTGAGGTGGGCCATGTCGTCCATCGGCATGGCCTCGATGAACCGACGGCGTTCGAAGTTGAGGCCGCGCTGCTTGATGCCTACCCCGGCACGACCAACCTGGTGGGCGGTCACGGCTCGGACGAACGCGGTGTTGCGCACGCCAAGGAGATCATCGAACGCTATGAGGCTGTCCCCATCCGGCCGCTCAGCACTCTGATCGCGATCTCCGTCAATCAGTCTGCCATCGAACGGAGCAGCCTCTACGAAGCTGTCAGGTATGCTTGGCGGCTCAGCGCCGTGAAAGCTCGCGCCGCCGATTATGTTCTGGCAGTGTCCCAAGGCATCGTGATCGGGGTCTTCAAGGCAGATGCATGGCGCCCGGCGACGCCCGAATTCTTTCCGGCATTGACGAATGCCATGCCTGGCCGCTGGGGGTTTGTCGGCAAACCTGCTCCCGAGGAAGTGGCTCAGCTCTACCTTCGTACCCGCCTGCCCAAACGCCCGCGCGGATCCGTGAATCCCGTCCGCTATCTCGGGCCCGAATAAAATGGGCAGCGGAGCCAAAAAGTGCTTTGCCACTTTCAAGGCCCGATTCCAAACTCAGCTCGAAGGCCCAAAAGGCCAGCCGTTTCGGAGAACATCGTTATGGTTTCTGTCAGCCCGGGAAAGGCGGATTACATGAAGGCCGCATCGGTAAGCATGGAGCGCCTTTACGGCGTCCGCCTCAGCGAGATCCACCAGGATCTTGATCCGAAGCTCGTGCGCATGGACGCCGCGCGTGGCGCCGGCGAAACCCCGGAAGCCTATGTCGGCGTTCTGGCAACGCAGTATGGGCTCCTGGCGCGGAGCGCAGCTCAAGGTCTCACCGATGCAGATCTCCGCAGCCGTAACCTGCGTGCTGCTGCGCTGCTGCCCGTCATGCTGGAGCACCCTGAATGGCAAGCCATCGGTGATGGCGCGCTCTATGCGTCGCGTGATGAGGGCGTCTTCAAGATGGCTCCGGATCTCGACAACACGGGCAAGGTTTGGGGCTTCTCGATGTCGATCTCGATCGGCGCCGAGCTGGTGCACAACGGCGATCGCGCGGCGGTCGAGGGCGGCACCGATTTCGAACGCATCGGAGGCGGCCTCGACATCTCGGGCGCCCTGAAGGCGTATGAAAACCGACTGCAGAACCCGGGCCTCGGCCGCCGAATGAACTGATCGGCGTGACAGGCGGAAGCGAGAAGGCCCGGGGCTGCTGTCCTGGGCCTTTTTCGTGTGTGGTTGTTTGGGTTCGTACCGACCTACCGGACGCTGAACCCGGCGGCTCGCAACTCGGCGGAGAGCTGCCTCCCCGAGCTGGTGCTCACCACCAGGCGCATTCCCTCAGCGTAGGGCTCGCTCGATACGACCTGGAGCCCCGGTATGGCCTGCAGGCGCTCCAGAGCCTGATCCACGACTGCAGCCGGCGGGGGTAGCAGGATGAGGCGATACTCGGTCGCACCATCTGTTCCAGAACGATAAGCTTCGATCTGGACGTCGCCTGCACCTGCGCCCTCGGTCGTCTTCTCAGGCTGCGACCGCGAGGCTTGTGAAGCTCCCCCTGTCCGGAACATGCCGGAGAGGATGGTGAGAGCCTGCGCTTTCGTCTGAGCAGGATCCTGGTGCACGTCAGATGGCTCCCAAGAGGCGGCGTAGCCGGGCACCCAACCGGCGAGGGCTACGGCTTTCCCGTCTGTCACCGCAAGCGCGACGGCGGGTGCGCCATACTTCCTCATGACGCGCTCAAGGCTATCCACCATCATGCCGTCGATGGATTCCGCCGTCACAGAGCGCTTGTCCTCGTCGTCCCCGAAAAGCGGCACGATCCGCAGGCCGTCGATGGTTGCAGGTGCTCGCCACATGCGGGACCAGTCATCGTTGCGGTCCCAGATTGCGAGCGTTCCGTTCGGCAGCCGTCGAGCCGGGATCAAGAGCACCCACGACGGTCGAGACAGGGAACGCGATCGCGCGCTATCGGGCCATGGCGCCGCTGGCTCGGCCGGCAGTGCGGGCGTGAGGCTTGAGAGAAGCGCGACGGAAAGAAGGAAGGTTCTGATCAAAGGATTGCGCCAACGATTGTTCCAGACCATGCTTGCGCTGTTCATGATCGTGCGTCCACTCGGCGAGAGATGTTTTCGGTGAATCCCTCAAGGCGTTCCATCATCGCAGGTGCCGCGGCGCTGCTGTTGCCGGCCGGCCGCGCCCAGTCGTTCGGGCGCATCGCGCGGCCCGAGCTGGTGCGCATGCTGTTGAACCAGGAGGCGACCGAAATGGGACAAGGTGCGCTTGTCCAGGTTTTGGTATCGCCTGGATGCGTCGAGTCGAGTCATCTCCTGAGTGCGGCGGAGACACTCCTCGACCGTTGTCGCTGGCGGTTCATCGCCTTCGCCGGACCGGTTTCCGCTGCTCGCGCAAACGTTGCTCGCCAGCGTGACGCACGGGATTTCCGCTCGCTGTCGGCGTTGGTACGTGATACCGCGCCCGTCACGGCGGCATCACCCTCTTCCTCACAGCTATCCGCCGTGATTGAGCAGGATCGGGAAATCGAGATGAAGATTGGTCGCCTTCTCTGGGAAGCGACCTTTTCAGCCTTCGCGACGCCGACGGCGGTATTCACCGACAGCGTCGGGCTCGTTCGTGTGGTCCGAGGCAATCCAAAGCCCGAGGACGTTTCCTGGATGGTTTCTGAGGCGCGATAGACGGCGCCGTCCATCGAGGTACGGGGCCGCTATGGCGCGGCCCTGTTGCGGCAACCTGACCTCTCGGGCCTACCACTCGTAATAGCCGGAAGCCTTGATCGCGCCATCAGCGTAGCGGGTCGGGCACTTCGTGACTTCCTTCGTCTTCAGGAACTCTGCAACGAGCTCCTGGGTCGATCGCCCGTCCGTCGGGAGCTTCCGACGAGGGCGGGCGATGTTGGCGCCGAAGCCGAAGCGAACCTGGCGCTCGGCGGGTTTTGCATTCTGCATGAGTAACTCCCGAATCGTCCGATTCGTTTCGCGGACGACCGAGGGGTAGGATCGGTTCCTAGGACTTTCAATCAAATTCTTGCAGCGATCCATGGATTGCAGATCCGCAGGCGTTTGCCAATCCTTGGTTTCCGAGCTCTAATTCATCAATCCATGAGGATGATGATGAATCGCGCCTGCCAGTCCAAGAAGGTCTCTGACCTCGGCCCATTCTACGCCGCTCTGTCGGCGCGCGCTCCCACGCACGTGCGTTCGTTCTCGCTGTCTTTGAACCGCTGGTGAGGCCGCTGCAATGGCAAAGATGACGCGCGGCCTGAAGGAGTCGCAGGAACTCAACGTCGAGTGGCTGCATCGCGATGCGCGCCCGCTCTTCACCAAGTTTGCAGACTGGATGCACAAGCCCGCCAACGCGTCGATGGCGGTCGTCATGCTGGCTGCTGTCGGCTTCGTGGTTCCGGCGATCGGCGATGTGATGATGATCCTCGCGCTCGCCATCACGGCCTGGGCGCTTTCGAAGCGCGAGGGGCTGGATCTTCGCTTGCCCGCGCAATCGGGCCTCATCGATCCCAACAACCCCATGCCCAACGGCGCGATCGGCCCCGCGAAGGGCATTTTCTTCCTCGGCAACGACATGGTTCGCGGCAGCGAGCTCTGGCTCGGCAACGACGACTGCCGCCAGCACTTCCTGGTGCTCGGCACGACCGGCGCCGGCAAAACCGAGGCGCTCATCGGCTTCGTTGCGAACGCCCTGAGCTGGAACTCTGGCTTCCTTTTCTGCGACGGCAAGGCGGACGTGTCGCTTTATTTCAAGCTGTACGCCCTGATGCGGTATTTCGGCCGCGAGGATGACCTGCTCGTCATCAACTTCATGACCGGCAACCGCGACACCAGCGGCTTTCGCGGTGACTTCAACATCACCTCGAACACCCTGAACCCCTTCTCCAATGGCTCGTCCGACTCGCTGACCCAGCTCGTCATCTCGCTGATGGACGAGACAGGCGGCGACGGCGCGCTCTGGAAGGGACGCGCGAGCGCGATGTTCACCGGCGTGATGCGCGCGCTCGTCTGGCTGCGCGAGCAGAACGTCGTCGACCTCAACGTCGGCGTCATTCGTGACTACCTCAGCCTCAAGCGCATCATCGACCTTGCGAAGCCCACAAAGTACCCGGACATGCCTCCGCACATCCGGCACTCGATCTCGTCCTATCTGACGTCGCTGCCGGGCTACAAGGACGACAAGGGCTACAACCAGGCCCAGACCACGCTCGACCAGCATGGCTACCTGGAGATGCAGTTCACCAAGATCATGGGCAGCTTGGCTGACGTCTACGGCTACATCTTTTCGACGCCATTTGGCGAAGTAGACATGGCGGACGTCGTACTTAATCGGCGCGGACTCGTCATTATGTTGCCCGCGCTCGAAAAAGCAGACGATGAGATTGCTAACCTCGGCAAAATCGTGGTAGCTACTCTCAAAGGAATGATGGGTAATGCGCTCGGCTCTGAACTTGAAGGAACAGTTCAGCGTATTGTAGACAACCGTGTTACCAACTCGTCTAGTCCTTTTCCTGTGATCCTAGACGAATGCGGCTACTATCTCGTTACTGGCATGGCAGTGATGGCGGCCCAGGCGCGCTCGCTTGGATTTGCGATGATCTTTGGCGCGCAGGACCTTCAGTCGATGAAGCGTCACAACGACAAAGAGGCGAACTCGATCATCGCCAATACCAACACCAAGATCTTCATGAGAACTGAAGAGCCCAACGAGACCGCCAAGCTCGCGATCGACCGCGGCGGCAAGGGCCAGCGCTCGCAGCTCAAGGGCTACCAGGCCCATGTCGGCGAACTGACCTCGGTCAGCTATCGCGACAATTCCGAGGCCGGGGTCGAGCTGATCGACCGCGTCGATCTGCGCGACCTGACCGGCCAGAAGGAAGGGCAAATGCATGTCACCCATGGCGACAAGCTGATCCGGGCGCGCTCCTTCTATGCCGACCCGCCCTCGGTGATCGACAAGAAGACGATGATGCTGGCGGTCAACCACTTCATCATCGTGGAGAAGCCGAGCCTCGACGAGGTCGAGTTCGTCGACCGCACCCCCGATGTCCTGGAGAAGCTGCTCGATCCCGCCTTCGCCGTCGCGATGGCGCGCGAGGCCGAGGCCGCCAAGAGCCAGATCTACGCCAAGGCCGAGGCGCTCGACGAGATCGCCGTCGCCGCCCAGGGCATGGCCGAATATATCGACCGCCGGCCACGCCAGCCGGTGGCGGAAGCGGCTTGCGTCGGCCTGTTCCAGGTCACCCGTGCCGTCGCCGCGGCAACCTCCGCCAGGCCGGCCGCGGCCGCAACAGGCGCCTCGATCGCCACGCCGGCCCGGCCGGCCGCCCCGCCGCCGCGCCCGAGCGTCAAGCACGTCTCCCTCAACGAGGACAGCACCAGCGGCGGTGGTCTCTCCGCCCTGGTCGAATCCATGGCCCGCCAGCAGGCGCCGGAAGGCGACTGGCGCACCCCCGCCGACCTGCCGCCCGAGCTCCTCGACGAGGATGGCTTCCACGACGAGGCCGAGCTCGCCCAGCTCGCGCCCGACCCGGACGAGCGCCCGCTGCGCCGCGGCCCGCTCCCCGAGATCGAGCCGCGTCCGGTCACGCTCCGCGAGATCGGCCATGGCGTCGACGTCGCCGGCAAATCGATCGCCGAATCCGACGAGCTCAGCCACGACGCCTTCCTGCGCGTCATGTCGGACGCCTACTTCGATCCGGCCTCGACCACCGCAGCCGAGGTCGAGAAGAAGTTCGTCGACGCCACCGGTGGCTCCTACCGGCCGGCCGATCCCACTGTGCGGCCCATGGTCGATGCCGCCGCCCATGGCAGCGATCGCCTGTTCGCCGAGACAGCCCCCGAGGAGCCGCTCGCCCAGCCGGGTTCGGATACCGTCTACGTGTCTGATTTCCTGGCCAGCTTGATGTCTGACACTCGGGCCGAGGAAGACGCCTGACGCCGGCGGACGCGGATCGCGGATCGCAGAGGGGCGCCCCGGGAATGCCGGGCGCCCCTCTCTTGTTTGGGGATGTTATTCACAGATTGGGATCATTATCCTAACGCCGCTTGACTTGGCCGGCTCGCCGTGGTGTTCTTGTTATGTTCGCTAACGAGACCTTAATCACTTAGTCGGGGATTCTGAAGCGCCCAGTGAAGCAGATTAACCTCGTCACCGTTTCGCCCCAAGGAACCCGTTCCCCGCTCGGGGCCTTGCGGGTATGGAGAATTTGAGTGGACCGCAGGTGGCTCCGGCGCAGCGCCGGAGGCTGTTGCAATCCAGAGACTCACCCGTGAAAGAGGGTTTTGGACGAATCGGAAAACTCTAAATCTATAGACATTTCCATGGTGCTCAGCCATGGGTCCCTCTGAGGCGCGCGAACGCCTCTCCAGTTAGTTTTGTTCAGAGTTCAGCCAGCAGGCGAAGGTCATGTCGTACGCAACGCATCCGTCGGTCGACCATCTCACCGAGTCCATCAAGTTCGAGCTTATCGTGTTGGGCCTCAGCGATTATGAGGCCGAGCTCCTGGCGCCTCTCGAAGCCGAGATGCGCAGCTATGTCGAGGGGGCTGCTGATTGCGGCCTGTCCGAAGAGGACATGACCCCCGACCTCATTGAGCTCGCCAAGGGCAAGCTCCAGTCCCTCGAAATCCGTCGTCATCAGCCGCGTCTGGGCCCAGTGCGCTATTCGTGCATCGCTGAAGTTGCGAGCTCGACGTCCGCTTCCACGGCGAACGGCGCCGACGTTGCCATTTCGGCCTGAACGCGCGCTGATCCACCGTTTTGACCGCGTTCGCCCTTGAGCCTTGCACTCGTTCGCGAGACCCTTTTCTCGCGAACGCGGCTCGACTTAGGGCGGAACGGACATGCGGAAGGCCTATATTGACCTGCTGGAGGCAGTAAACGCCGTCCAGATGAAGGCGACCGGGGAAACCGGAGCGCGAGCGATCGCGTTCGGGATCCCCCAGTCTCAGGTGCCTGAAAAGCTACTTGCCGTTCTGCGTGCCGCTGAGGCCGCGGAGCGCGTTGGCGCATCTGCGCTTACCGGCGGCGCCAGCGAGCCCGCATCGCCGACGGACGACCCTGCTAAGCTGCGGGAGGTCATCGACGGACTATTCCAATGGATGAAGATCCAGGGCCTCGACGTGAGCGAGCCGACGGCAATCGTCGCGGAAACGCTCAAGGGGAAGAGCAAGCGCGGAAAGCGCTATGTCATGCTTCCGAAGTTCGCGCCAAACGCGGAACGTCGAAAAAAGCAATGGAAACCGATCCTGACAGTGGATGGCACCATGTCAGCGGATGAGATGAAAGCCAAAGCACGCGACATGGGCGAAGTCGCTGATCGGCTTGGTCCTGCTGCAGCTCGCTGACCCCTGGTCTGGAGATACCCCCGCGAAAGGGCTCTCCGGGATCTGCGACCGTCAGCAGGTAGAGTTCAGAAGGTCACGGACAGCCTTCTACAGGCCGCATATTTCTCCAGTTTGTCTGGAACCCCCTTTTTTGTTTCTGGTTCATGTCTAGGCCGATTTCGCCCGGTGGATGGGCCGCCAAGGTAAAGGCCCCGTTAACACAGGACCGATAGGTTGCTGGCGAATTGAAGCAGTCGGGGAAATGCTGGCCATCATGCCCCGGATGCGGCAATAACAATGCAGGCGAAGTCGTGTTTTGGCGTGGACCCGGATCCCGCCATTGTTGGTTCAGTTCGAGGCTATGAGCACAAAACCTCACGTTCTCGTCGTCGAGGACGATCGCAAGATCAGCGAAATGATCGACCAGTACCTGTCTGAGAACGGCATGCGCGTGACCGTTGCAGGGGACGCTCCATCGTTCGATCGGGTTTTTGCCGACGGCCAGTACGACATGCTCATCCTGGACGTGATGCTGCCCGGCGAGAACGGCATCAGCATTTGCAGCCGAGTCCGCTCCGCGTCGGCGATCCCGATCATGTTCTTGTCCGCGCGCGGCGAGGATAATGACCGCGTCATCGGCCTCGAGGTCGGAGCTGACGACTATCTGGTGAAGCCGTTCTCATTGCGGGAACTCCTAGCCCGAGTTCGGGCAATGCTCCGGCGTGAAGAACTCGCGCGCGCGCCGGCGGGAAACCCAGCTCGGGTGCTTTCCTTCGCTGGCTTCGATCTCGACATGGGCTTGCGTGAGCTGCGCAACAGCGACGGCAGCATCGTCAATCTCACCGGTGCGGAATTCGATCTGCTCCGCGTGCTTGTCGAGCGCTCAAAGCGAGTGCTCACGCGGGACAATCTGCTCGACTACACACAGGGACACACCTCGACCGCCCTCGACAGGTCCATAGACATCCTCATCAGCCGCCTGCGACAGAAGATCGAGCTTGATCCTCGCGATCCTCAAATCATCCGCACTGTTCGGGGCGAAGGCTACATCTTCGCACCTGAGGTCGTGGTTCGGTGATCCCGCGGTTCCTCAAGCTTCCGACGATAGCGTCCCAGATCATTCTCCTCGTTCTGGGAAGCGAGATCGCGTTCCAGGCGATCACGGCAATCGACGTTCACATCATCGATGGCGGACAACCCGGCCGATGCGACTCGTCTGAGGGAAACGGCTTCTCCTATGCCTTGCGGCTGATGGACGACATGACGGATCAGCAGCAGCGGGATCTCCAGCTGCAGGCGATCAAGCGCACCTTCCCCAGGATGGGAGTGACGGCTCTTCCGGCGGAAATGACGGTTCGGGCACCGTTGGACGACGCACCCGAGATCAAATCCGTACAGCGCATTCTCGGTCCGGATCGCCAGGTCTTCTTTCCGCGCGAAGCTGACGCTCCAACCGGGCGCATCGTTGTCAGGTTGAGGGATAAGACGCTCATCGCCGCGACCGTCCACTGCCGCAATCAGCCTGCGGTCTGGGCCTGGGACACGTTTATCCGCGGCTTCTTTTACATCCTCCTGACGACGCCCTTCCTCCTCTGGTGGTCGCGCAGGACGCTCGCCCGTCCGCTTGAGCAAGTTGAGGAAGCTGCAAATTCATTCGCGCTCGATCGCGAGACGGCGCCGATACCGGCTACCGGCCCCACGGAGATCCGCGCTGCGACGACCGCTCTCAATCGAGCCGTGTCTCGCGTCAGGAAGCTGGTTGCCGAACGCAGCCGGATGCTTGCCGCCGTCTCTCACGACCTGATGACGCCGTTGACGCGCTTGCAGATGCGCTGTGATTTCGTGAAGGACGACAAGGTCCGCCAGGATATGGTTCGCGACATCGAGCAGATGCGAGCGATGGTTGAGCAGGCCCTGTCGTTCCTACGTGAGGGGCGCGGCACGCAGCGACGCGCGGCCGTCGATCTGCCGACCCTTCTGACGACGGTGCGCGACCAGTTCCTCGATCTCGGGCACGAGGTCGACTACATCGGCCCCCGCCATCTTGCTGCGGAGGTCGACCCTCAGGGTATCGAGCGTGCCATCACCAACTTGGTCGGCAACGCCATCAAGTTCGGAGATACCGTCGTCATCTCTCTGAACGCTTTGGGCGGCCTGATCACGATCGAGGTCGCCGATAACGGCCCCGGGATTCCCGACAGCGAGAAAGACCGCGTCACCGAACCGTTCATGCGCGGTGACGAGGCTCGCACCATTCACGACGACACCGGCTTTGGCCTCGGGCTGTCGATCGTGAAGGCCGTCGCTGAACAGCATGAAGGCAAGCTATCGCTGCACGATCGGGAACCGCACGGTCTCCTGGCGCGGATGGAATTCCCGCACAAGATCGCACAGACCCGCAACGGGCCGCGGCCGTGGCCGGCAAGAGATGCGCAGACTGCTTGATCGGTTGCGCTAGAGAAGCGTGAAACCGATCTCGGCGAGCGGAAGCCCCTTGGCGGCCATTGGGCCGGTTTTCAGGACGCGCATCGGACGCATCCGCAGTTTTGCGGGAGCGCGCTTTGCGATCTGCTCGCCTACTTGCACCGCCACGTTCAAGAAGATGCGCCAGGCTAGCGGCGCGCGCGGGTCGATTGTCGTGCAGGATAGCGCGAGATAATCGCGGCCTTCCAGGTTCCGAATGAGTGCGGCTCCCGCCCAGTCGATGGATACGAAGCCCGCAATGTCGATCTCTGGCACGCCGAGCGCGAGGGTCCCATCCGACTCGAAGGCGAAGGCAAACGAGCTCGATCCGAGAGTTCCCAGGAACAGGTCGTAGAAAACCTTGGAGCCCGACTTACGCTCGGCGACCTGCGCGCCAACGCGCGACACCCGCCGAACCAGGTCCAGCATCGGGTGCGCTTCGGCGATCTCTTCGATCGGGCGCATCGTCGCCATATCGTTATCCCAGTCCGATTCGTTTCAATCCTTGTTCGAAGGTTGCGACCAGCCCTTCTCGATGTAAAGTCTTTCGCAGAATCGTAGGATTCGATCGCAGATCCTTGAAGGACCGTTGCCGTGATCCAACCCGCCAACGCAGAGGACCTGATCAAGCGTAACGCTCTGATCATGTCGCTGTCGCAGCATCTGTCGCCAGGCTTCTCGGTCGTTCCTCCGACTGTTCGCTTCCCTTTCCCAGCCGTCGCTCATCCCGAGATGGGGCTGTGCGCGGTGTTCGTTCACGAGTCCCCGCTGATCCTCGAAGAGGGCGAGCGCCGCTGGTATGGCGCCGAGAGCGTCGATCCGGAGCGTGCAATTGCGGAAGCGACGATGGAGCTCTCGGCGGCCGCAAAAGCCCCCCTCGACCGGGTAACAGGCATTGCCTGGCTACCACAGGGGTATAGTCGCCTCGAAATGCCCGGGATCTGCACGAGTCCCGCGCCGGAAGACGCCGCTGCAGTGATTGAGGACGCCCTCACCCGAGTGCCGAACCGGACGGATGCGCCGCTCAATCCCTGGTATGCGAATTACATTGTCGGTGCATCCGGACCCAAAGGCCCGCCGAGCGAACCTGTTCGTCGCGTGTCAGCGTTGGTCGAAAAGGTCCTGGAGGGGATCTTCGCTGACAAGGAGGCCGTCATCGCCGGCACTGTCCTCGGCCCGACCGAGTTCGCGGACCCTCGCTTCCTGTTGCCCGCTCTTCTCGCCTGCGCATCGGAGGACTGGGATACCGTTCGCTCGTCGACCGGACGTGTCAAAGGCATTTTCCCGGGCTTCAAACTGCAGCTCACGCCCGATCCGGGTTCGCTCCTCGGCTATCGCGTCGATGGCGTCACAGCCGCAACTCCCTATCTCATCCACGGCCCGGTCGCTGCAGTGATCCGTCGCTTCGATTTCGACGGCGAGTTCGCGCTCGATGACCTCGTCGGGCAGTTTGCCCGCTACCTCGAAAAGAACGGCCTCGATGCGACCGTGCTCGAAGAATACGAGTACCGGCTGGCAACGGCTGAGTGAGGAAGGCATATGTCACTCGCAGCCATCAAGGACGCCGCCAAGAAGTCCGAGAGCGCCTATGAGAGCGAGCGCGCGCAGCGTGAGGAGCGCTTTCGCTATCGGCTCGCAGCCCAGCAGTTCCTGAAGCATCAGGCGCCACTCTTCCGCGTGATGCTGGCCAAGGGAAGGAAGCCCGAGGAGATCGGAGCCTCGCGCGAATTCGCCGACATGACGCTTAGGGCCAGGGAGCTGGCGAGCATCATCGCTCGCTCTTTGTTCCCCGATCTCGAAGAGGCCGCGCTTCCCGAGGCCGCGCGTCATTTTCGCGTGGAGGCCGCTGAGGCAGTGGCCATGGCTTGGGCGGACGGCAGAGATCTTGATGTCGAGTTTGCGGCCGAGACGATCGTCGACGCCGTTCGGCAGGCACACATCGTTTTCGACGGTGAGGCAATGCGCTGGCGCGACATCAGCGAGGCCGGCAGCATCAGCCTATCCGCCGCGGCGAGCTCGGCGCTGCTTCTCCGGTCGGTCATGCTCTATGACTTCCGTCTGGGGCGAGACAACGCTTTGAGCCGCTTGAGCGCGCTCCTGGTCGAAACGACGTCGGAGAACGTGCGGGCGATCCTGCCCGGTGATGCGTCCTCCGAGGACCGCAGAAGCGTATTCCAGAGCGTCATGCGCGAGAACGGCCAGATCCTCGCTGGGATTTACGAAAGCGTCTCACGCCGCACCGTGGCGGCGCTGGCGGGCCAGCCCGAGGCTGATCGGCAGAGCTGGCTCCTGCGGGAGCGTCCGCTCGATGCAATCGACGCCGAGTTCCGTGCTGCCGCCGACGCCTTGAGCTTTGCCGCAGCTCGTATCGGAAAGCTGTCGCTTGATGCGCTTAAGGCGACCGAAACGCAGAACGCTCCGAGCCCCTAATGGGTGGTTCGTGCGCCAGCGGCGCCTGCCAGATCGTATCGGCCTTCGCCTACTCCGCCCAAGGCGTCGGTGACGAGCTCTCCCGCGCGTTCGCGTTCCTCCACGGCGCGGCCCCGATCTTCTTTCCGCTGCTTGCTGGGCTCATCGGGGCTTGCATTGCCCATTCGATTGGGCGCGCGGTCGAACGTTGGCCCAAAGTGAATGGCTGGAAGGCTGAGGATGGCGGCGCGTTGTTGCAACCGCCTCCTTATTTGCGCATGGCGCGTGCCGCGGGCGGCGTCGTTGTTCCGATCATCAGCTGGCTCCCCTATAGCTCTGGTGGCGCCATCAGTCGTTGGGCGTATCCGGCGGTCGAGATGACGTTCGCTCTGGTCTGGGCGGGTGCGATTGCGTGGACTGGCCCGACGCTCTCGACCTGGGTATTGCTGGCAGCCTTCTCGCTCGCTTTTTTCTGCGCCTGGCTCGATCTCGTCTGCCACGAGATCCCGGACAGCCTCACCGTGCCGCTGGCTTTCCTCGGACTGCTCTTTTCGCCAGTCGAGCCCGACGCGATCAACCGGATTTGGGGAGCGCTTTTCTGCGGGGCCGCTGTTCTCGGCGCATTCAAGCTGGTGGCGAGCGCCAAGCAGGTCGACGGCGTCTCTCTTGGTGATGTCGCGTTTCTCGGCGCCGCCGGCGCTTGGGTCGGGATCTGCGGCAGCTTCACGCTGATCCTCGCATCGGTTGTCTCCTACATCGCCTACGCCGGACCTCTGAGGCGATCCGGGGTGCTGTGGGCCCCAATGGGGCCCGCCCTGGCTGTTGGCTTCGTCTTCGCCGTCCTGAGTGGCGTGCGCCTGGTCTGACGCGCGTCACATCATCGGGGTCGGAGCCATTTCTCGCGCCGGCATCTCCCATTCAGGATCCCGGACCCGCACGACCCGACCGATGCTCTCGGCAAAGGCGACAAGCGACGTGTGATGAAGGCGCGGGTCGGTGGACGCCTGGTCCTGAAGGCGATCAAAAGCGCATTCGTTCCCACCCACCATCGGGGTCTTCCCGGCATCGATCGCGCGAACCAGCGCGTTCCACTGCTGGATGAATTTCCGATCCTGCGGGATCTTCGTTCCCAACGCGCGAGCGACATCACGCTGCAGCAGCCAGCCATTGGGCTGATCGAGAAGTTCGCGATTGCGGTTGGCGCGCTCCTCTGCCGGCGCGCGCGTCAGCCTGTCGGCCGCAGAACGCTCGACGGCGCCGCCCGACGACTTCTCGGTCGCGGAACGCTCCACATCCTTCGCAGGCGACCTCTCAACCGGGGAGCGTTCCGCGACGTTGGCAGGTGCCTCCTCGCGTGCGGAGGGCTCGCCGCCACTTGCAGCCGTCTCCTCAGTGGGTTCGCTGTTTTCGGTGCTGCCAGGACCTTCCTCGACGACAGGTTCCTTCTCGACAGCCGACCTCTCGCTACGCGCCTGGTCACGAGCAACCTTCGCCGCGGACGCCTCCTCCACGATGGCCATTTCGGCCGCAGGGAGCGCGATCTTGAGGCTCTTTGCGACCCAGGCGAGTTCGCTCTCGTGGATCAGCAGCTCAGGCACGCCTCTGAGCTGCTTGATTGAGCGCGCTCGAACGCGGCGCCCGTTGTCGCGCACGGGTGTGCCGACGCGAACCTGCAACGCAGTCTTCCGCCAGAAATCCTTGATGGCGAAGCCGGTGGTCTTCAGCCGGTCGCAGACCTGATCGAAGTTCAGCTCGTCATTCTGCTGGCTGAGCGGCCGCTTTGAGTCGAGAAACGCGATGACGGTATCGAGATCGTCGCGATGGACGGCGAAGGAGCGGTCAGCGCCATCCTTGAACAGACCGCACCTGATCGCCGCCTCGCCGGCGCGGGTGCTCGCCGGAGACAGCTTCCATTGCCCTTCGAAGGTCCGGAACAGAGCATTGACTTCGTCTGCAGCGTCATTGGAAATCGCGCCGATTACGTCTTCACGCGTCAGCCACTCTTCGCCCAGATGGGGCATCCCATGGACGCGACCGATCGCACGCCCGAGCACCTCAACGTCTCTGGGGGACATCATCAGCACCGTTCCGCTGTTGCTCAAGCGGGTTCCGGCTTCAAGCTTCAGCGAATTCAATCTGACGTCTTCGACCCGCCGCGCCTTCAGCTCAACCTGGCGCCAGGTGCTGTTGAAGTCCGGATCGTTGATATCGACTTCGAGCCAGGCAGCAGCGCTTCTGATATCATGCCAGCCGTCTTCGATCGCCGCGGCGACAGTGGGCTTCTCCTCACGGGGGAGGAGCCGCTCCGTGTGATGGAGTTTGCCTTCGATGGTGATGTCCCTGGCCGTCATGTCCGGAGGAGGCAAGCGTCCTTCGAGCCTTGCAGCGACGGGAGAGATAGTCGCGGCCCCATCCGGAATATGGCCAGGGTTTGAGGCAGCCTGAATTGCTTCCTCCGTCAGAACCAGGCGATCGGGAGCCCTCTCCTCCACCGGGGCCTGAGGGGTCTCGGCCTTGGCAGCCTCTGCGATCGGTTCGGCAACGGGCTCATTCTCGCCGCGGTCCTCGACTGGAACGGTTGCAGCTTCCTCCGAGACGATTCCCTTCTCCATCGGAACGTCGTTCGCCGGCTTGATCTCGTCGGCCGTCACATGCTGAGGCCACGCCGTAAGCGCAGGCGTGGATTGGGTTGGCGGCAAGGTCGCGCCAACATCCGAGCTCACCAGAAAAGTGTCAGCCTCAACGCGAAGCGACGGCAGGACCTCGGGACCGCGGATCGGCTCCAACTCACTGACGTCGTCGGGCTCGATGGCCTCTTCCGGCTGGAAGTCGGCCCCGCGGTAGCCCTCAATTCGAATGTCTGCGAAATCCACGGGATTGGCAGTGACGAACCGAACATCGACGCCTTCAGCAGCCTGATAGAAGGCAACCGGGTTCCCCTCAAGGACACCGTTGATGTAGATTTGAACGTCGAGGACGTATGCTATTTGGTCCCGCGACTCGGCCGAAAATCTGGGGTCGATGCGCTGAGCGCGGCCGGATTGCTGCAGCTGGACAACGTCGGACTCCGTCGGCGTATTTACGACGAGACCCACAGCTGGGAGGTCCCATCCCTCTTGCAAGAGCTTGGCGTTCGCGATTCCGTGGAGCTTGCCCTCACCCACTTCGACAGCGAGGTCATCAATCGTCTCGACCGGATCCTCCCCCGTCACCACCTTCATCGTTTTGCGGCCGTCAAAGCGCCGGTTGTATTCGGCCGCATAAACGCGAGCGTGAGCGCAGTCCGCGCCATAGAAGACCGTGACCTTGTCCGCGAGAACCGTTGGTTCCTCGCCCTTTCCGAGATCGAAATCGTCCTCGGCGCCAAGGATGAAATCGAGCGTCGCATCGACGACTGCTTTTCGTTTCAGCTTGGTTCGCTCCATACCCGAAGCCGGGACATTCCCGTTGATGTCGACGCGCAGGACGTAGTTCACGACGGGAGAGATCACCCGACGGTTGCGTAGCACCTGAGCGGGGACATTGATGACTTCGTTCTGGGCGCCGATCAAAGCCGTCACGCCCTTCTCGTCATCAAAATTCGGAGTCGCGCTGAACGCCGTGACCACCGAGCGGCCGAGGAATCCATCGAGGACCGACTGCCTGAGGTCGGAAAGCCCGCGATGGGCTTCATCCATCACGATCGCATCAACCATTTCCGGGCGGATGTGGCCCTGCTGGACCATCCGTGTGAACCCCTCATAGGTGACGAGCGTCACCGGTGCCGCCGACTTCCGGCCGACGTCGATCGCGCCCACTTCAACGTCCGGGAAATGCTCGGCAAAGCCCTCAAGGGTCTGCGTGATGAGCTGCCTGGTCGGCAGAAGCACCAGGGCGTTCGGCATCACGCCAGCTGCTTTGCCCGCCTGCCAGATAGCATTGGTCTGCGCCAAAAAGATGCGGGTTTTGCCGCCGGCAGTCGGAATGACGGTCAGCGCACTCGGGTCATTCTCCTGGTCGCTGATATGGTCTGCGATTGCTCGCATCGCATCGATCTGATGCTCGCGATAGATGCCGAGGTCGTCGGCTTCGAGCAACTTCCTCCACGCCGACGCAATGAGTTCGCGCATATCCTTCGGATCGAGTTCCGGCCGCTGGCGCGCTCCTGGTGTCGAGCGGTACTGCCACAGCAGACGTTCATAGATTCCGTTACGCATAGGCCATTTCCGAAAGGATTGATTGCCCGAAGCTATGGGTGATGGAAGAAAGCCACAAAGCTGCTGGCCGAGTAATGGCACATTGCGGCGCTCACGCTTTTTCGAGCGTCTCTTGCATCGTGCGGGGATAGAGTGACCGCGCATTCGAGTGTGCGGGGACCATGGAGCAAATCAGGGCGATCGTTGTGCGGGTTCTCCGCAAGGACGCGAAGACGGGATCCGTTTTCGCGACGATCCGCTATGAGAGCCCCACAGGCCTTGTCGACGGCAAAATCAGCGGGAATGGGGCTGAAATCGAGGCTGGCGACTTCGTCATCAGCGACGGCAACTGGCGTCAGCGCAGCTACAATGGACGCGACGAAGAGATCTTCTACGCGAAGTCGATTCGTCCCGATCTGCCGATCACCAAGGACGGCGCGGCGCGCTGGCTCTCCACGATCTTCACCGCCGACGTCCATGGCGTGACTCTGGCGACCGCCAAGATCTTCGCTGACAAGCACGGCGATCGCGTCGCGCATCTCTGCGAGCGGAATCCCGAGCTCGTGCTCGGTCTTTCCCGAGATCCTCGGCAGTTTCGGACGGCTATCCTTCGCGACTGGGGACGCCGCATCTCCGGCCGCCGCGCCGTCGTTCTTCTCGAAAGCTCGGGTGTTGATCCGCGCGCGATCGATTCCATCCTCGAGGCTTTCCGTGATGGTGCACTGGAGACCATCCAGGCCAACCCCTATCGCGCGGCACGCGTTCGGAACGTCGGCTTCGGGAACGCCGACAAGATCGGTACGCATATCGGCATCACGAAGGAGGACGAGCGCCGCGTCGGAGCCGCCCTTGTTGAGCTCCTCGATGCCCGCCGCATGGAGGGGCACTCATTCGCGCGCGCCAATCTCCTGGGCCAACGGATGGAGGACCAGTTCGGCATCCCGTTGGCAACAACGAGCGCTTTCCTGGTCAGCAAGCTCGGTGACGCGAGCTCCCCCGTAAGTGTCTCACTGCGCGAGGGCGAGAGCGTCGTCATGCTCCGCGAGTTCCACGAGGCTGAACACGCCATCGCGAAGGCCGCGGTGACCTCGCTGGTGCGCGGACGCAAGAACCAGGCTGACCGCGCTCAGGTCGTCCTGGACAGTCTGTTCTCCACCGAGAAATACAAGCGCTTCGATGCGTTTCAGCGCGCGGCTGTCCTCACCTCTGTGATCGAACCAATTTCCGTCCTGACGGGCGGCCCCGGCACCGGCAAGTCGACGGTCTCCGAGGTTGTTGTCATGGCGGCCGAGAAACTGGACCCCGGACCGATCCTCCTGTGCGCCCCGACGGGCAAGGCCGCCAAGCGCCTTGAGGAGACGACCGGTCGCAAGGCGTCCACTATTCATCACCTGTTGCAGGCCCGAGAGGATGTGGCGAATGGGCGGACGGTGTTCGGGCGGAACGCTGCCAACCCGCTGCCGGCCGGTTGCTTCGTCGTGATCGACGAAGCCTCGATGATCGACATCCAGACGATGCAGGCCCTTCTGGCAGCGATGCCGGCCGACGGGCGCCTGGTGCTCGTCGGTGACAAGAACCAGCTGCCGTCCGTCGACGCTGGTGCCGTTCTCAACGACCTCATGCAGGCGACTGGTCCGGACGGGCTTCGCCTTGTGCCGTGCGGTGAGCTCGTCAACGTCTACCGCCAGACCGGCGACTCCAGGATCGCGACCGGCGCGGCCGAGATACGTCAGGGTGACGTCCCCTTCCTCAGCAATCGATACGAGGGCGGCGTCATCCTCTATGAGCGCGCCGAGAGCGATATCGTTGAGCAGGTGCGCTGGTGCGTCACGAAGGCCTGCACCGAAGGCCTGCGCCTTCAGCCGCACCAGATTGCCGTTCTTGTGCCGCAGGCGCCGGGTGAGGTCGGAACGCGACGCATCAACCGGATGCTGTCTCGCGAGCTCAACCCACGCGGACGGGACATTCCGGGCATTCTGCCGAACGCCGACGATGCGGATATCCCGATTCCGCGCGTCGGCGATCGGGTGATGCTCACCGAGAACGACGATGAGAACGACGTCATGAACGGCGACGTCGGGACGATCACTGATGCCTATGCGAAGCCGACGCCGTCGGGCGCGACGCGCAACATGATCAAGATCAAGTTCGATTGCGGTCACGAGGTCGAATATCCCGCTGCCCAGTGGCGCAAGCTTATCCTGGCATATGCGATGACCGTCCATAAGAGCCAGGGCTCGCAGTACCCGGCTGTCATCATGCCGGTCTGCTCGGCCCATGAGCGCATGCTGGATCGCAGCCTGTTGTACACGGGCTGGACCCGCGCGAAGTCCTCGCTCTTTATCGTGGGCGAGCGGGACGTGATCGAGAAGGCTGTCGCGAATGTCGAGGCCTCCAGGCGGGATACGCGGCTCCAGGAATTCCTGAGGCACTTCAGCCTGGAGATGGGCCTTTCCGGCAGGCCTGAGCTCGCCGCGATTGCCCCGCCGGCGACGCCGCGAGCCGTTGCGCCTGCCCCGCTTCGCCGCCCACCTGGTCCTCCCCCGGCGGCGCCTCTCGCGGCTCCGCGAGCGGCGCGCCCGGTGCCGCCTCCCCCGCCTCGGATGGCTCCCCGCCCCCTCCCCGGGATCGGTCAGGCTCGCGCGCCGGCACCGCAGGTCAGCGTAACCTCTGTGCCAGTGTCACCGGTCCGTCGGCCGCCGCCCCCGCCACCGGGCCGGCCGAAGCCACTGCCGGTGCAGCAGCCGGAGCCAGAGGATCTCCACCAGATTCCTTCTATGGCTCCATAGGTCTCCTTGACCGACCAAGGAGCGCGGGTTCTCTTAGGATGGAACGAATCCTGTTGGATTGACGCGATTCCTTGAATTGCGCCTCCGGAGAACGGCATGGCCCTCGCGAATATCGTATCGAACGCCATCGAGGCGTTTTCCTCCACCGTGAAGAAGCCGGTCTCCAGCTTCTCCATGCTGGAGACCACCGACGGTCAGCAGATCTTCGTTGCCAAGGATGGCTCCCTGATGTCGATCGTGAAGATCGACGGCATCACGCGCGTTATCGGCGAGCCCGAGCTGAACAACATCGTCCATCGCATGACCACGAACATGGCCAAATATCTTGGGCAGCCTGGTCATGCGCTCCAGTTCTGTTTCGTTCGCGATCCCGACTGGTCGCCGAAGATGATCCAGGGTCAGCTCGGCGCCGCGCGCGCAACCGCTCGCACGCTGGACCTCGAACTGAAGGACCTCTTCGAGGAGCGGGTTCGCTTCTTGAAGGACTATGTCGTCTACGAGGCCTATTACGTCGTGCTCTGGACGCGCCTCACTGCGCTGACCAAGCAGGAACGTGAGAAG
The DNA here is from genome assembly GCF_011764485.1 of Bosea sp. ANAM02. Taxonomy (NCBI): domain Bacteria; kingdom Pseudomonadati; phylum Pseudomonadota; class Alphaproteobacteria; order Hyphomicrobiales; family Alloboseaceae; genus Allobosea; species Allobosea sp. ANAM02. The sequence continues at coordinate 316,587 of NZ_AP022849.1, forward strand.
GCGAAGATCACCTCGCGTCCGCCGGGCTTCTGGCCCGATATGGCCGACACCCAGGATGTCTTCCGGGCTGCCCGCCCGCTTCGGGATCGACACAAATCCTTCGTCGCGAGCTTCGTCCAGGAGCTGAAGGACGTGAATATCCGCTCGCGTGCTGTTGGCGTCCACGAAGGCGTCCGCGCCATTCGTTCTTCTGTCTATCCCGACTTTGTCGGCTCCGACTGGAAGCCGACGCTCATCGGCGACGAGACGCCGATCCGGTATCCGGAAATCTCCGAGAACGACGTCTCGCATCTGCTCTGGCCGCGCATCGACGAGCAGATTTTTGTTCGCGAGGCGACGCGCGTGAACCACCGCATCGTGACGATCGGCTCACGCAATTTCGCCGGCATCGACATGGCCGTCGGACCACAGGAGCTATTCCCGTTCTCGAAGCTCCTTCGGCGCATGATCGACGCGGATGAATTCCCTTGGCGCGCGTCTTTCCTCGTCGAGGGCGACGGTCTCGCTGGACTCGGCCTCAAGGCGTTTTTCGCTTCGATCTTCAGCTGGTCGAGCAGTGAGAACCGGCCGCTCAAGGACGCGATCAAGGAGCTGCAGGAGATGCGGCTCGACGGACAGATCATTACCCGTTTCCGTGCCTCCTTCGCGACCTGGGCGCCAAACGACAACATGGCACTGATCGAAGAGCGAGAGAGCCGCCTGCAGAACGCCGTCGAGAGCTGGGGTTATTGCATCGCGGCGCCGACCGCCGGCGATCCCCTCGCCTGCGTCATGTCGAGCGCGCTCGGTCTCGACGCGTCTGCGACGGCGCCTCCGACGGCAATTCCACTCGCCGACACCATGATGCTGATCCCGTGGGATCGTGATGCCAGCCCCTGGAATACGGGGGCGATCATGTTCCGGACGGAGGATCGCCGCATCTGGCCCTTCCAGCCGGGCTCAGCACTTCAGGACGCCTTCATCGACATCGTCTTTGCTCCTCCGGGCAAGGGCAAGTCGGTCTACCTGAACACCGCGAACTTTGCTTCGTGTCTCTCCCCCGTCTCGACCCAGGGCGTCGGCGGCGCGAAGCTTCCCCGCATCGCGATTATCGATATCGGGCCGTCTTCGTCAGGTCTGATCTCGTTGCTGAAGGAGGCCCTGCCTCCTGATCGGCGACACGAAGCGCTCTATACGCGCCTCAGCAACACCGAGGCGTTCGCGGTCAATCCGTTCGACACCCAGCTCGGCTGCCGGCGCTGCTTCCCGCATGAGCGCCAGTTCCTGATCAACTTCATTTGTGCCATCGGCACCCAGATCGGCGAGACCGCGCCTCCGAAGGCGATGGCCGAGCTCGCCGGCTTTTGTATCGATGCGCTCTATGACATGTGCTCGGACGAGGACAAGAAGTCGGAGCCCAAGCTCTATATCCGTGGCGTCGACAACGAAGTCGACGATGCGATCGACCGCTACGGCATCAAGACCGACCACGAGACGATCTGGTGGCAGGTCGTCGACGCCTTCTTCGAGAAGAACGCGATCCACTACGCAACCATGGCGCAGCGCTATGCGGTGCCGATGCTGCAGGACATCGCGAAGATCCTCCGCCGCCCGGACATCTCCGACCTGTTCGCGGCGGCTCAGGATGATGGCGAGCGCATCCTGTCCATCCTGGAGCGCACGGCGATCAGTGCAGCGAAGGAGTATCCGATCCTCTCGCGCCCGACGCGCTTCGATATCGGCGACGCGCGCGTCGTCGCGCTCGATCTCGACGAGGTGGCGCGCGGCGGCACCGGTGCGGCCGAGAAGCAGGCAGCGCTGATGTACATGCTTGCCCGCTTCACGCTGGCGAAGGATTTCTACCTCAACGCGCCGCTTCTGAAGGTGAACGGGCCGGCCGGCATTCCGATCATTCCGGAGAGCTATCGTCGACACCATTCCATGCGGATCCAACGCATCCAGGAGGTGCCGAAACGGCTGGTCTATGACGAATTCCACCGCACCGGCGGCTCACAGTCCGTCCGGAACCAGGTCATCGTGGACATGCGCGAAGGCCGGAAGTGGAACGTGCAGATCGCTTTGGCGAGCCAGCTGTTGTCCGACTTCGACAAGGAGATGATCAACCTGGCGTCCGGGATCTGGATCATGGGCGGCTCGACGCCGGCGGAAGCCGACCAGTGCCGCGTCATGTTCGATCTGAGTGAGACAGCGACCGCTATCGTTCGGGACAAGCTCAACGGACCGGGGCCCGGCGGCGCGCCATTCCTGGCGATCCTGAAGATGAAGGATGGTGCACAGGAGCATCATCTCTTCAACACGCTCAGCCCGATCGAGATCTGGGCCTTTTCGACGACGTCCGAAGACGCGGCGCTTCGCAATCGTCTCTATGCCCGCCTCGGCGCTGTGGAGGCCCGTAAGCGGCTTGCCAGGCGATATCCGAACGGCACAGCGAAGGAAGACATTGCTCGGCGCATCACCATCCTGGTGGAGAGCGGCGACGCAATCGACCGGGCGAAAGCGCAGGACGGCATTATCGCGCAAATCGCCGATGAGCTCTGCGGCGACGTGGTAGCGGATGCCCCCTACTGATCGGGCTCGCCGGCCTCCGCCGCACGCGCCGCGGCGGAGGCCCTGAAGATCTGACCCCGCATATGACGCGATTGGATGGTTGACGGGAATGGGTTGGTTTTGAACGACCCGCAGCCATTATCGAGTTGAGAGCATCTCCAAAGGCACCAAACGCCTCTGTTCTCGGAAAAGCGCTTAACTCTGCTCCGATTCTCGGTGGGTGAGCCCGCACTGCTTCTTCCCCCGTTAAGGCATCTTCGCCTAGGCTGCCGCTTCGTCTGTTGAAGGTGGCCTTGCTGTGAATATAGCCGAGATCGAAATCAATCTGAGCTCCCTTGGGGAGCAGCGGCCCTTCGATCCTGCTCGGCTTCCCCTTCGGCTCCTCGAAATCTACGGCGCGCCGCGCGCGACGGTAGCTCGCCTTCAGGCTGGGAGCTTGAACAAAGGAGAGCTTTCCAACGACCTTCTCTGGAAGGGGAAGCTGTTCTTTCGGGTCAGTCCGAGGGACAAGGTCGCAGAGACTCTTGACGAGATGGCTGAGGCAGCCGCTGCCAAGGCGCATAGGCCCCGCATCCTGATCGCAACCGACGGCGCGAAGGTCTCGATCCGCGACATGAAGGCGGATGAGTATCGACACGACGACCTCGCGAAGCTCGGCGACCACTTCGACATCCTGCTGCCGCTCGGGGGTGTCGAGCGTTACGAAGCAGCTCCTGAGAACCCCGCGGACATCAAGGCGGCGTCGAGGCTTGCCCGCTTCTACGACGCGATCGTTGCAGCGAACCGTGAGTGGCTGAAGCAGGATCGCACGCATGCGATGAACCTCTTCATGACTCGGGTCCTGTTCTGCCTGTTCGCAGAGGACACGGGCATTCTCGAAGAGGGTCTCTTCTCGCGGACGATCGCCGAGCTCATGAGCCGGGATGGCTCCAATGCGAAGTCGATCCTGACCGCGCTGTTCGACGCGATGGATCGCCCCAACGACGATCGAGACGATGTCCCCGCCTATGCCCGCCGCTACCCCTATGTAAACGGCGGACTGTTTCGGGACCGGACCGAGGTCCCTGAGTTCGATGGAGCCGCCCTTCGGCTTCTGGTTGAGCTCTCGCTGCTCAACTACGCCGCGATCACCCCCGACATCTTCGGCTCGATGATCCAGGCCGCTGTCGACCCCGCGCTGCGGGCCCGGATGGGCGTCCACTACACCAGCGTCTCCAACATCATGAACATCCTGCGCCCGATGTTCCTGGACTCGCTTGAGCGCGACCTCATCAGGGGCTGGAATAGCAAGCCGGCTCTGGAGGCGCTGCTGAAGAGGCTCTACAGGCTGCGGGTCTTCGATCCGGCATGCGGATCCGGCAACTTCCTGATCGTCTCCTACCGCGAGATGCGGAGGCTCGAAATCCGGGTCTTCCAGCGTCTCAAGGAGCTTTCCTCGCAGCTGTCCCTGCCCATGTCGGAGATACGGCTCTCCTCGTTTTTCGGGATCGAATACACGGACTTCGCCGCGGAGACGGCCAAGCTCTCACTCTGGATCGCGCAGCATCAGCTCAACAAGGAGTTCGAGGGTGTTTTCGGCAGCGGCAAGCCCGCTTTGCCGTTGACCGATGGCGGCACTATCCGGTGCGGCAATGCGACCCGCGTGCCCTGGCTCAGCGTCTGCCCGGCCGAGAAGGGCTCCGAGACGTATGTCGTCGGCAACCCGCCCTACCTTGGTCGAGGCCAGCAGACGGCCGAGCAGAAGGCGGATATGGCCCATGTCTTCGACGGTGTGACCACCAAGTACGGCAACATGGATTATGTCTGCGCCTTCATGATCAAGGCGTCTGAATATGCTGCCGCCACAGGCGGGCGCTTCGCCTTCGTCACGACGAATTCGATCTGCCAGGGCGAGCATGCCAGCCTCTTGTGGCCACTCATTTACAAGCGCGGGCAGGAAATCCTTTTCGCTCATCAGGCGTTCAAATGGCGGAACGGCGCTTCGAACGTGGCCGGCGTGACCTGCATCATCGTCGGCGTTGGAGCTGCCTCCTCGGAAGAGAAGCTCCTCTACAGCCCCGAGGGTACGCTCAAGGCCGTCAAGAACATCAACCCCTACCTCGTCGACGCGCCGACGGTGATCGTGCGCCCGCGACGCGCGGCCGGCAGCGATCTGCCCCGGATGAATTTCGGCAGCATGTCCAACGATGGCGGCCACCTGCTCTTCTCACCGCAAGAGATGAACGCCGTCCTTGCGGAGCACCCGGACTCCCGACCGCTTTTCAAGCGCATCTACGGCGCCCAGGAGTTCATCAAGGGGATTGAGCGCTGGTGCCTGTGGCTCGACGACAAGAACGTCAGCCAGGCCGAGGCCATCCCCGCCCTGAAGACCCGCCTCGAACGCTGCAGGACCTATCGCGAGGACAGCAAGCGGCCCGAGACCAAGAGCTGGGCCTCCTCGCCGCATCTGTTCATCGAGAACCGGCATGAACCCGGGGAGATCCTGTTCATCCCGCAAGTATCGAGCGAGCGTCGCGCCTACCTCCCGGTCGGCTACCTTCCTCAGGACTCGCTGGTGATCGCTCCGCATTTTGCGATCTTCGATGCCCCACATCACGTCATGGCCATCCTTAGCTCGCGACTGCATGCGCTCTGGAGCCTGGCCGTCGGCGGCGGGCTAGAGCTCCGCATCCGCTATTCGAACACCCTGATCTATCACACCCTGCCACTCCCTGACCTCTCGGAGAAGCAGAAGGCCATCCTGTCGGACTGTGCCTGGAAGATCATGGACGAGCGCGAGAACCATCCGGGGGCCCGGATCGATGACCTTTACGATCCCGGGAAGATGCCTCCGGGGCTCCTAAAAGCCCACCAGGAGCTCGACGAGGCCCTGGAGACTATTTACCGGGGCAGACCGTTCAAATCCGATGAGGAGAGGCTATCCCACCTCTTCAAGCTTTACGCAGCGCGCAATACGACAGAGATGGCCACCGGGAGGGCTGCCTGATGACCGACCTGGTTGCCGTCCATTATGCCCACAAGGGAACGGGCAAGAAAACGAACGCGATGGGCATGCGCGAAATGCAGGCCCGCGCCTTCGAGCATCGGAACGCCCAGTTCCTGCTCGTGAAATCCCCGCCGGCGTCCGGCAAGAGCCGAGCGCTGATGTTTGTCGGCCTGGACAAGCTCCGCAACCAGGGCCTTTCCAAGCTGATCGTCGCAGTTCCCGAGAGAACCATCGGCGCGTCGTTCGCCTCGACCCCGCTGACCAAGGACGGTTTCTTCGCCGACTGGGTGGTCGAAGACCAATGGAACCTCTGCACCACTGCTGGAAATCGACGCAAGGTCGCAGAGTTCGTCCGTTTCATGTCCGGGCCTGGAGAGGTGCTCGTCTGCACCCACGCAACGCTCCGCTTCGCCTACGAGCAGCTTGGTCCCGTCGCGTTCGAGAACATCTGCGTCGCCATCGACGAATTTCATCACGCGTCGGCAGGAGAGGACAGTCGTCTCGGCGAGATTGTGCGCGCTTTCCTCCTGAACAAGGAGACCCACATCGTCGCGATGACGGGGTCCTACTTCCGCGGGGACGCCACGCCAATCCTCCTGCCGGAGGACGAGGCCAAGTTCACGAAGGTTGCCTATACCACGTACGAACAATTGGCCAATTACGAGCATTTGAAGCGATTAGTGCTCGCTTTCCAGATGTACCGAGGGCGTTACGTCGATGTAATCGGCGAATCCATCGATCCCTCGAAGAAAACCATCATTCATATCCCGAGCGTGCAGTCGGGTGAAAGCACTAAGGATAAATACATCGAGGTAGACCTAATTCTGGACCATCTCGGAGACGTCGTTCAGGATCGCGACCCCAAAACGGGTCTCTATCTGATCAAGCACGCCTCGGGGCGCCTTCTTAAAGTGGCCGATCTCGTCACCGAGGAGGGCCGCGATCTCGTCATGGAAACGATCCGCGCGATCAAGTCGAAGAACGACCTCGACATCATCATCGCGCTCGGCATGGCCAAGGAAGGGTTCGACTGGATCTGGTGCGAGCACGCCCTGACTGTCGGATACCGCGGCTCCCTGACCGAGGTCGTGCAGATCATCGGGCGCGTCACTCGCGATGCGCCCGGCAAGGAAGAGGCGCGGTTCACGAACCTGATCGCCCAGCCGGATGCAGCGGAAGATACGGTCGTCAACGCGGTCAACAATATGCTGAAGGCGATCGCGTGCTCTCTCCTGATGGAGCAGGTGCTCGCGCCAAACTTCAAGTTCAAAACCCACAAGGACGACGACGATGTCGAAGGCCACCGTCAGAAGTCGGATGGCACGGACCAGACTGTCCGCATCAAGGGGTTCAAGGAGCCGTCAACCGAACGATCGAGGCAGATCATCGAGAGCGATCTGAACGATTTGAAAGCCGCGATCCTCCAAAACGACACCATCATGCGGGCCGCGATGAGCCCCCAGGAATACGCGCCCGAGGTGATCAACAAGGTCTTCATCCCTAAGCTCATCGAGGAGCGTTATCCGGGGCTCTCCACGACCGAGGTCGAGGAGGTCCGGCAGCACCTGGTCGTCGACACGGTGATGAAGCGAGCAGCTGTCGAAGGCGAAGATGTCCTCGGCTCGGGCGCTGGTGGATCCGGCGGCGGGTCTGGTGGGAGCGGTGGAGGCACCAGTGGTGGCTCGTCGTCTACCGGTGATGATACCGGCGGAGATCGCTTCATCCGGATGGCCGACAAGTTCGTGAACATCGAAGATCTGCACATCGATCTCATCGATGCGGTCAATCCGTTCCAACGCGCCTACGAGGTCCTCTCGAAGACGGTCAGCGCGCCTGTGCTCCAGCGCATCCATGAGACGATCCACGCTACGAAGATCGCCATGACCGAGGAGGAAGCCGTCATGCTCTATGACCGCATCGTCGAATTCAAGAAGGTGCACGGCGCCATGCCGAACATCCAGAGCCAGAACCCGATGGAGCGGCGGATGGCCGAGGCCGTGATCTGGCTCCAGAACGAGAAGGTGCGCCGCCGGCGCGAGGCGGCCGGCTGACATGACCAAGCGATCCCTCGACGACATTCTTGCGGACGACGATCTGATTTCTGTCCCCGACGAGACGCAACCCGCATCGTCGGTCGACTCTCGCGTCCGGCAGGAGTTCGAGGAGATCCTGCTCTTCGTCGACACCAACGGCCGCAGGCCGCAGCTTCCCGACGCGCTTCGCGGGATCTCGGCCTCGACGACGGAACGAAGACTCGCAATCCGGCTCGGCAAATATCTCTCCAAGCCCGAACTCATCGCATCGCTGAAGCCCTTCGACCGGCACGGCGTCCTCGCGCCATCAAAGCCGACGATGGAGCCTGGTACGGTCTCTCCGAAGTCGGTCGACGAGATCCTGTCGCTTGACGACGGGATTCTCTCCTCGGATCATGACGACATCTTCGAGCTCCGATTTGTCGGCGGAAAGCGCGCCGAGCCTGACTGGATCGCTAACCGAACCCCCTGCCCCGACTTCGATAGCTTCAGGCCGCTCTTCGATGCATGTGCAGCCGAGCTCGCCAGCGGGTCTCGAAAGGCGCTTCGGTTCGTCAATGAGCAGGACATCAACTCCGGCGACTGGTTCATCCTCAATGGCGTGATCGTCTATGTCGCCGAGGTGAACGACCCGCACGTCCGTTATGGCCGCAAGGATGCCCGCCTTCGTTGCATCTACGACAACGGAACAGAGTCTGAACTCCTGCTGCGAAGCCTCGCTCGTCACCTCTACAAGGACGAGAGCGGCCGCCGCATTTCCAGCCCTCAAGCCGGCCCGCTTTTCGGGAATGCTGTCCAGGAAGGCGATGTGCGTTCCGGCTGCATCTACATCGCGCTCTATCGCGGTTCAAACCCTGCGATCCGCGGGCTCAAGAACCTGCACAAGATCGGTGTCACCACTGGCAAGGCAGAACGTCGGATCGCGCGAGCAAGCAAGGATCCGACCTTCCTCTTGGCGCCGGCCGAGCTTCTGAAGACGTTCACGCTGTTCAACTCAGACCCGGTGCGGATCGAGCGGATCCTTCATAATTTCTTTGGAGCTGTGGCGCTTAAGATCGACGTGACAGACCGGTTCTCGCGGGAAGTTCAGCCGCGGGAATGGTTTCTTGTGCCTGTGTCAGTGATCGACGAAGCCGTGCGATTGCTGATGGCGGGCACGCTCGGAGACTACCAATTTGACGCTGTTGAGCAGGCTATCCGCCGAAGGTGATGGAGAACAGATCGCGCCCGCGATGGCTCCTTTGACTGGCTTTTCGCTTCCCTCGGTTGAGATATCCAGAGAGCGTCTGGACGCAGAGATCGCCTATTGGGAAGCACGCAGCGAGCCCCACGTTACCGATCGCCCCGGACTCGGACGCGCTGCTCAGTTCACCACCAAGGGACTGGATTCGGACACTGTCGAGGTTGCGTACAGAGGCGTAAGCACAGAAGGCGTTTTGTTAAAGGCTACCTGCAGGCTGACACGCGCCCGCGACCAGGCTGATCCTGAAGATCTTGATGCAGAGCCGTGGTGGTTCATTCCAGAAGCACGTTACGGCCGTCCTGATTTCTCGACGTCGCATCAGGCCCCGGGTCGGCGCGACGGGGAACCCCTCTCAAAGACTGAGGTGGAAGTCGTCGTGAGATCAATCCGCCTGGCCGCCTACAATTTCGGGATCCAGTTCCCCGAACGATTGATCGCAAGCGGCTGTAAGGCTGAGGCAGTGAAACTCTATCGTGCCATCCAGGATGCAGTCAGAAAGCGTCAGGAACTGGCCGAGGTCGAGGCCCTTCTCGCCGCAGCGACCTCGCGACGGCAGGTCGCGCTTCAGACCGCGAGGCTGATTGGGATGCCCGATCCAGGCATCCTGATCCCCTCAGCAGTCTGAACATCACTTCTTTGAAGTGTTTCCTGCTCTCAAAAATGCCCCCGGCGATGCCTCTGACGGCTCGCCAGGGTCCGGTGCAAAGCAGCTGAAGTTCAGACGCGGTTAGCCTTGAGCGCAGCCAGCCTGTCCGCGCTGGAAGCCGGCGCCGCCGGCGTTCCCGCAGCCGCAGCCATGGCTGCAGCGATGTTGGCGTCCGTCTTCTCCGGGGCAGTCGGGGTGAGAAGGCGAGCCTTGGTATCCGCCACCGCCGCGGCATTCGTCGCCTCGGTTGCGGCGTTCTTCATGGCGTTCAGCGCCAGGTCGATCCCGTTGCTCGCAGTCGCTAGTCCTGCGAGCTCTCGGGCGTGCTGCTCCCTGCCCTTCGCCGCGCCGAGCTGGCGGTCGGCGCGGGCCATGTCGCGCTCAGCGCGCTCCAGGTCGGCGCGGGCCGTGCGGATGCGGCCGGCGGCCTCGCTGTAGCTCTTCTGCAGCTCGTTCAGGAACTGCTCGGCATCGACCGCATCCTGCTTTTCGCGCGCGACCTCGTCGTGCATGCCCTCGATCAGCCCGAGGAGGTCCTCGAGGCTCTTCTGCAAGCCCGCCTTGGTCGAGGCATTGTCCTCGCCGAGGATCTTGGTCTGCAGCAGCTCCGCTGCCGCGAGGCGCTGGTTGAACATCGCGACGATGGCTTCGGCCTCGCGCTTCTCCTTGTCGAATGCGATCTGCGCGTCAGCCACCGCGCGGCCGATGCGGTCGAGGTTCTCCTCCATCGTTCGCAGCTCGGCTTCGGTGGCCGCCTTCGGATCCATGCGAACGATGGCCTCGATGGCGTTAGCCACGAGATTGTCCTTTCGAACTCCCAGAAGATTTTTGATGAAAGCCAATGCCATTTCGCTTCTCCAAACCGGAATAGTGACCCGCAATTCCCAGCCGGTCCCGGGGCGCGGGATGAGGAAATCAGAGGGCGAGCGCGCCGGCGTTCAGGAGACCGAGGCTCAGCTGGGCGGATGCGAGCGCCAGGGCGCCGGCAACGTTGCGGTCCCGGACCACGTCGATCTGGCGAATGAAGAGTCGTCCCGCGCATTCGCTGAAGACGAGCTGCACCGCGACCGTCACCAGGCCCCATATCGCCACATCGAGGGTGCCAGCACTGGTCACCAACGTGGAGGCCAACGGAACCGCGAGCGCGATCATGACTCCGCTCAGATTGATCGCGGCGGCGACGTTCCCGCCCTGGATTTCGGCGAGCTCGTCGAAGGCAGTGAGGCGGATACGGATCCAGAGGCCTGCCGCGAACATCGCCAGTGCCATCACTGCGTGGAGCAGGATCACAGGCACGCCGCTGCCGAGCGTGTTCAGGATGAGAGAGGTGTCGATCATGTGGATCAGGCCTTCGTCGAGCGAATGGAAGATGTTGGGATGTCGATGCCGGCCCAGAGCCGCACATAGGCGGAGCCGAAGCCTTCCTCAGTCGCCGAGACGAGAAGGAACTCGGTGTCGGGAGCGGGCGAGTTGAGGCCCGTGCCGCGTGCGTACAGCATCATCTCGTGACCGTAGGGGCGCTCGCTGAGGTCGGTATTGGTAACGCCTTCCGTGATCGAGATCGGGGCTGCCTGCGTCTCGCCCGGGGCCCAGACGCGGTCGTAGCGAACTCCGTCCTTGGTCTCGAAGACCGGGAAGCCGATGAGACCGTCCTGCGGGCTCAGCCAGAGCGCCCATTCCTCCGGGGTCTCGGGCGTCACTTCGTCGAGCAGACTGAAGTACCGCGCCTCGGTGACGCGGCCATCTTTGCCGACGGAGGCCTCGACGAAGGCCTGGTCCCCGAGGTGGAGACGGAACTGGCTGTCTCCGATCTCGCCCACTGCGGTGACCGAAAGCTCCTGCCGAGTTGCAGTGAGCCCCTTCGGCGCCGAGACCTTCAGAGTTTCCGACAGCAGGAACTGGGAGTATTCGAGCTCGACGACGTGGCCGGGAATGAACTTCATCGTCGGCGTCTTCGGTGGAGGCGGCGCAGGGGAACGCAATTCGGTCGCGGTCCGCATCGGAGGCTTCTTTCTTCGCAGGAATTGCGAGATCACGAGGGTCGCAGCGGCGAGCAGCGAGAGGACGAACAACCATCCGATGAAGCCGAGGCCTTCCTGGTCGGACGCAGAGCGCTCTCGGGCCTGTGCCGAGGCTTTCGTGATCGAAAGAGCGGTCGTAACGTCGTTCGGAAGGGCCGCGTTTGCGACCTCGTTCGGAGACAAGCCGGAAACTCGGCGATCGAGAGCGTCGAGTTTCTCCCGCAGGTCGGCGTTGCTTCGAGCCATCTCGTCGGCCTCGGCGCGCCAGGCTTTTACGCCGGCGTCATCGCGATGCGCGGCCATCCAGGCAGCGGATGAGGAATGCTGCTGGTTGGCGAGTAGCCACCACAGGAGCCAGCCATTCCCATCGCCGCCGTAGCTGCGCGTCGTCGTCGCGTAAGGAGCGGGCGGATTGGACCAGGAGGGAGCCGACGGCGCCGGTGGTGCCGATGGTGCCGAGGGGCGTGACCAGCCAAATCCCGAGGAGGTCGCGTTTGGTGCGCTCGGCGCAGTGGATGGAACAGCGACGCGCGGCGCCGGGGCGCTTGGACGGGGAACGGACACGGACGGTCGGCTGACCTCCATATCTCTTCTCTCGCGATATTCGCGCAACGCAGAACCCGAGATCGAACGATTGATCTGTCGATCGCTAAACGACGGCGCCGGACGCGAAGGCGCAGCGCTCGGAGCCGAGGGCCGCGGCGCAGTGAGCGACGGACGGCTGTAGCCGGACGAGCTGCTCGAAGAACGCGACGGAGCGGAAATGCTCGGACGCGAATAACTCGACGAGCTCGAAAACGAGGGGCGCGAGTAGCTGCCCTTGGCGATCGCGTCGCCAACGCCGGTCAGTAGAGCGACCGACAAGAGAAGGCCGGCGGCCAGTCTCTTGGTGGCTTTTGTGGCCATCATTCGGGTTACGCCGCCTGCGCCTGCGCCGCGGGCGTGATGGCGGCGAGATATTTCTCCGCCTCAAGCGCAGCCACGCAGCCCATGCCGGCGGCTACAACCGCCTGCCTTGTCACCGGTCCCGCGACGTCACCCGCTGCCCACGCCGGGGCGTCCGTGCCAGTGAGGCGCATGGTACGCTGATCGACCTTGATGCAGCCGGCCTCGTCCAGTTCGACCTGCCCCTGGAAGAGAGAGACGGCCGGATCGTGTCCGATCGCGATAAAGACGCCGTCGACAGTGAGCGTCTGGGGAGCTCCCGAACGGACATGCTTGAGCCGAAGGCCGTTGACCGAGACGATCGGCTCCAGGTCGCCGAGGACCTCGTCGACAGCGTGATCCCAGATGACTTCGATCCTGGGGTGAGCGAAGAGTCGATCCTGGAGGATCTTTTCCGCGCGTAGAGTGTCTCGGCGATGAACGAGAGTGACCTTCGCCGCGAGGTTTGCGAGATAGAGCGCCTCCTCGACGGCCGTGTTGCCTCCGCCGATCACCGCGACGTTCTTGCCGCGATAGAAGAACCCGTCACAAGTAGCGCAGGCCGAAACTCCAAATCCGTTGAAGCGCTGCTCCGACGCGATTCCGAGCCAGCGCGCCTGCGCGCCGGTGGCGATGATCAGCGTCTCACCCTCGTAGACATCGCGATTATCGGTGACGGCTTTGATGGGGCGGGCCGAGAGATCGACCTCCACGACCGTATCGACCACGATGCGGGTGCCGAAGCGCTCGGCCTGCGCGCGCATCTTCTCCATTAGCTCAGGGCCCTGAACGCCGTCGGGAAAGCCCGGCATGTTCTCGACGTCAGTCGTGATCGTGAGCTGTCCGCCCGGCTGCATGCCCGTGATAACGATTGGATCGAGACCCGCGCGCGCAGCATAAATGGCTGCCGTGTAGCCGGCGGCACCCGAACCGATGATCAGAACTTTCGTGGAGATTGTCATGGACCCGTTCCGACCACGGAAGAGAAATGGGATCGCAATTCATGATTGCGAGTCCAATCCAATCCGCGTCTGCGAAATTTCTCAAGGACCGCAACCTCAATCCTTCACGATATCGGTGGATTGCGGTTGTGCGGCGTCGACAGTTGCGCCCCTCCGGATCAGGATGAGGACATGCCTCTCCAGTTCTGCGCCGATCGTTCCGCCCGTAACCGCACCTATGGTTTGCGGGAGACTCCCAATCACACCGCCCCGACCTGGGTCGATCCTCGTGTCGGGCAGATAGCCGCGGCTCGGGGCGTTGGGGATCTCGACGCATTCTTTGCCCCCAATTTCAAAACCGCCATGCCTGACCCATCACGTCTGAAGGGCATGGATCAGGCGACGAGGCGTTTCGCTGAAGCTGTCCAGCGCGGCGAGACAATCGGGTTGATCGGCGACTACGACGTCGACGGCGCCACCTCGACCGCGATCGTCATCCGCTTCCTGCGTTTGCTGGGTCATGAACGCGTGCTGTGGCGCATCCCGCATCGCATTCGCGACGGCTATGGACCGAACACCCGCCTGGTCGACGAGCTCGCTGCGAGCGGCGCGAACCTGCTGGTCATCCTGGATTCCGGGACGGCGGCGATCGAGCCGGTGACGCATGCGCGCCAGGCCGGGTTGGACGTCCTGATCATCGATCACCACGAAGCTGGTGCCGAGCTCCCTGACGCCGTCCTCGTCAACCCCAAGCGGCCTGACGAGGACCGCTCGCTTGACTATCTGTGCACCGCTGGTCTCGCCTTCCTCTTCGCCGTCGGCGTCATTCGAGAACTCCGGGCGGCTGGCTTCTTTCCCGGCAACCCGCCCGACATTCGGTGCCTGCTCGGGCTTGTGGCGCTGGGAACCGTGGCGGATGTCGTTCCCCTCGTCGGCCTCAACCGGGCCTACGTCGCCCTGGGACTGCCCAGGATGGCCGAGATCGCGGGAATCCGAGCCTTGGTCGATGCGACCGGCGAGAGCGCCTTTACGCCCGTCTCCTGCGGCTTCGTCTTCGGGCCCTGCATCAATGCTGCCGGCCGGATCGACGACATGACGCTCGGGGCCGAGATCCTGACGACGGATGACGAGAAGCGGGCGGAGTTCCTGGCGAAGCAGCTTCACGAGATGAACAGCGAGCGGCAGAAGATGCAGAAGCACGCTGTTCAGCTCGCCAAGGACCTTGCGATCCAGTCAGGGCAGGACAAGACCGGCGGCGTCATCGTCCTCTACGACGAGGAATGGCACCCGGGTGTTGTCGGCCTCGTCGCCGCCAAAGTCCGGGAGGCCTTCGATCGGCCAGCGATCATCATCGGGAACTCTGGAAAGGGATCCTGCCGATCCGTCGATGGCTACAATATCGGTGAGAACGTCATTCAGGCCTACCAGAGCGGTCTGCTGATCAAAGGAGGCGGCCATGGTGCGGCCGCTGGCCTGACGCTTGATCCGACGAAGCTCGATGACTTTCGTTCGTTTATGAACGGGACCATCGAGGGCTTCGTCCCGCCGGCGGTAATGCTCGACCTGGTCGTTGAGTGCGGAATGCTGGAGCCCGATCTCGTGGAAGCATTCACGGCGCTTCAGCCGTTCGGGCAAGGGAACGCCAAGCCGCGGGTCGCCGTCGTCGGTGGCTTCGTTCGTCGGGTGCAGATCCTCAAGGGCCTACACATCAAGGCATGGCTCAGCGGGGATGCAGGCGATACCGTCGTCCTGCTATTCAACGGAATTGGGACGCCTTTTGGCGACCTCATCGCTCAGTCGGAAGGCAGGATGCTGGATGTCGTCGGAACGGCCGAATTGAGCACCTTCTCGGGTGTCACATCGGCAATTCTCAAGCCGGAGGATGCTTTCGTCGGTGCTGACCGAATGGCTCATGCAGCATGAGCGAGTTCGAAGGCCGCGTCGTTGGGAGGCTTCGCTACAAGGCCGGGGACCTCTTTGCCGGTGACGAAGCCGTCATCGCACATGGCTGCAACGCGCTTGGCAAGATGGGCAAGGGGTTCGCGTATGCGCTGGCCGAAAGATATCCGAAGGCCAAGGAGGCCTATCTCGAACACGGGGCGAAGAACGGGTATCGGCTGGGCGAGGTCATCCCGTGGCTTGGGCCAGGCAGGAAGGTGCTCCACCTCATAGTGCAGCAACGCATCCGCCAGAAGACAGATCCGAAGGGAATCCAGTATGTCGATTATCGCGCGGTCGAGAGCGCGTTCGAGATGATCGAACGCGGTGCGGCACGGCATATCGAGCGGAAGGAAGGCTTCTTCTACGATGATCCGCGGCTCGCGATCCCACGGATCGGTGCGGACCTTGGCGGCGGAGACTGGAACGTCATCGAGCGGATCATCTCCGAGAAAATCCGCTCGATCGACGTTATCTGCTACGTCAGGTAGGAGTCAGCCGTCCCAGGCGGACCTGGAGCGCAACCGGGCCGGCCGACGCTCGACACGCTTCAGGTCCTCGACCACAACGCGAGGCTCCTCGTAAACCTCGACAGTCTCTACCTGGATGCCGCAGCCCAGCACCACCTTCTGACAGGGCACCCAGAGACTGCGCGCGTCCTGCGAACGGATCTCCTGCGAAGGGCAGCAAACGCCGTCGCGGATGTCGGGGCGCGCGGCGCCGATCAGGAACGGCCCGTGCTGCAGCGTGTCGCGAGCGCATCCGCCCGCCAATGCAGCCAGGCCGAAGCCAAGGAAAAGGATCGCGCGTTTCATCGATTCGACCGAAGTTGTTGATCTCGTCCGCGACTCTCCTACGAGCCGGAAGCACTCGCAAGAGAGTCCTTGAATCGGGACCCACAATCCGTGGATGGCGGACCTACGGCTTGGGCGCTGCCACAGGCTCTGCTTCGTCTTCAGGAAACTCGACGCCCTTCACCGGTTTCGGGGACAGTTCGTTCGCCAATGGTAGCTTTTCGATCCGGTCGACCAGTTTCCGTTTCCTCTCCGTGGGGATCGGGAGCTCTTGCAGCTGCTTCGGCCAAAGATCACGCGCGCGCTCTACCGTTCGCTTCGCTTCGCGAATGATTACCTTTGGCTCGACTTTGAGGAGACCAGCCGCCCGCTCAAGCTTGGCGACGTCGTATCGCCAAGGATCATCCGTTCCGCCGAGCTTCATCGCCATCCTCTGGTCGTTATGAAGCAGGTATGTGGATACCACATCGTAGGCGGGCGTTAACGAGACCTCCGGAAGTCCATCGCGCGAACCCAGCATGAGCGAGGTGTTCTTGAGGTGGCGATCCCCATCGCCAACGAGCACGGCAACAATGAAGCGGCGAACTGCCTCGAGGAGCTCGCCTCGACTATCCGTGCAGAACCGCCGCGTTGCGTTCAGGATCGTCGCCTCGTTGCCCGTTGAATACTTCGCGTCCGGAAGCGCGCCGAAAATCTGGGCGAAGTCCTCGATCTGAATCCTGATACCGCCAGGAGCACGATCAAAGCGTTTCACGGCCAGTGCGTAGTCACCCCCCTTGAGGAACGGTTCAGCGATGCCGGAGACCGAACTTGATTCGACCAACCAGCATTCGGCCGTGCGAACACCTGCCGCCTCGGCGAGTTGCATCGACGCGTATTCGATTTCAGGAAGATATCTGAATTTCGGGTTGTCGGAGGGAGTTTTGAGGATCAATTCCCCCTCCTTCCCCATCGCCGGAACGGTTATGGACTTGCGATCCGAGATCGCAGAAAACTTCATCTGCTGACCGGCGAGCGAGAAACGTACGTCGGCGACCGCGCCATCGACTCCCTGATCCTTTTGTTCTTCCGGGGGAGCTCGTCGAGCGGGCTTTCCAGCTTCGAGTTGAGCTACGATGGCCCCAGGCAGATCCCCTCCCAAAAACGCGAGGACGTCAGCCTGGTCGAAAGCTCCGTGAACAAACTCCTTCGCGACAATGTCCCGCAGGATACCCTCCGGGAGCATGTTCTGGAAGAATGCCGGGAGATAACCTCCCTGCATGATCTTGTCCCCGCGAGCTCTCAATCTGGAGACTGAGTCGGCTTCGTCGGTTCCGTACCAAGCCATGCTCACGAGCGGTCGTTCCGGTCCGAGCGCGATGTAGCCTTCGTCGACAAGAAATGTGACGACACCGCTGTCGTCGCGCAGCAGGGTTCCGATCCGCAGTTGCTTGCCCGGCTCCGGCCTGAGATAGATCCCGATGATAAGGGGGCGATCAACGACGAGCAAAGGGAGGCTCCTTCGGTTCTTCGCCCTCAGGCTCGGCGTCATCCAGGAACGTCTCGGAGAACGCGGTCTTCACATCGTACGCTGGAGCCCTGGCAGCCTTCCTCGGTTCGCTGATCAGCGACATCACTTGCTCAAGCTTGTCATTCGGGATGAAAACGAGCGAAAGCCCCAGGGCGTCGCCAGCCTCTGTCAGCGCAGCGACGCTGCTGTTGACCTTGCCGGTCTCGATCTCGCTGACGCGCGAAAGTGGGCGGCCGAGCCGGTCGGCTACGTCGGCCAGCTTCCAGCCGCGCCTCCGGCGCGCGTCAGCGAGCTGGCGTCCTAAACGGAGCAGATCAGGTCTTCTTTCTTCCGCCATATCGTAAATACCTCTCCCGCTTACGATATGGCGGAAGTGGCCGCCAATGTCAACGAATTTACGCTGTAGCGGAATTTCGCCCGATATTTACGCTGAGGCGGAAGCCTAAAGTGCGATGGCGTCGTCATCCTCTTCTGGGAAGGCGACCTCTGGCGGCTGAGGCTCATAAACCGCCTCAGCTTCAAGCTCCTCGGTCATCGGAGCCGGATCCGGGCCCACCATCTTTCGGAACTCGGCGATCGCAATGTTTGCGACAGGCTCCGAAGGGGCGGCGTCTCGGATTCCCTGAATAGCGACCTGAATCTGACCGCCGGCCTCGATCTCTGCCCTGGCAAAACCCTCGGTCAGTTCAGCCAGCTCGACGATGCCGCGGCGGATGCGTCCATCGGGAAAGCGAGCCGGCGGCGGCCAAGCCCCAATGAGTGGATGAATCGTCGCCCAACTGACCTCGTTCTGGGCATGGCTGAGATCTTGTTCCATTCCCTTGAAAGCGAGATCGAGAGCCTGTCCTGGGGTCACCCCTCCCCTCATCATGATGAAGCTCGCGCGCGAAAGCGCCTCTCCCTGTTCATCGGGAGGGATCTTCGACCACTCGTCCTCCGTAAAGGCGCGCGGTGGCTTGGCGAGATCGGCTTTATCAAGCATCTTCGGAGGAATCGGTTCGCAATCCTTATAGCCACAGGATTCGCCAACCACTGGTCGCTTGCAACGAATCCAAGGATCTTGTCCACCATGTCGATCGACACCGCCCCCTCTGCTGACGTGATTGAGCTGATCGACGGCGTCTCCTTCGCTGACGATGGGGATGCCTGCATCTTCGTTCATCCCTGTGGGATCGAAGAGGGCGAGCCTCTGCAGGTCGGGGTTGGTGAAGGCTACTTCACCATCGAGCAGGGCGGCGTTGAAAAGGCTCGCCGGACCTTCGCCGACGGGACTGTCGAGGCTCTCCGGGACGCCCCGGTCATCAAGATCCTCGAAGTGAACGTGGTCGATCCCGACGATATCGACACCGACGAACTCACCATCCACACCCAGATCACTCTGATCGACAAGGCCTAAGGAAGCGCCAGATGCAGCCGGGGGATATCTTCGACGTCGAGGCCATGGCAAACGCGGTTTCTGCGGTGCATGCCGGTTTTAGCAAGTTCCAGGGCAAGGCCGTTCGTGGGTCAGGCCCTCTGGGACTGGCGTCGCGCGTCGAGAAGCTTCTCGGCAGGGTGCAGAACGCGGTTCGCGTCGGCGTCGCTGACGCAGTTCGCCTCGCTCCCGCCGATCGCCGTGCGTTGGCTGACCACGAGCTCTACCTCTTCGCCGCTTTCGGGCCATTTCAGGATGACCGCTCTCGCGCTATCGTCCGGAAGCTGTTCCCGCCCGCCCCTCCGCCGCCGTGGTTCCGACTTCCGGAGCCGGCCCGCTACGCTGCCGTGTCCGCTTACGGCAAGGGAATTGCTCTCGCTCGTGCATCGACGGCGCGGGTCGAGCAGCTGAAACACAAGGTCGGTGCCGGCACTGATGCGGCGCGCCTCGCCGCGGGCGTCGTCCCGAGCGTCGTCACCGAGGCCCTGCGGAGCGACGCGCGCCGGGTGCGCATCCTCGCATCGGTTGCCGTGCTGCAGGCGGGTGAAGCCGCCAAGGGCTTGGCTATGAGCATGATCGCGCATGCAGAGAACGCCGCTTCCCGTTTGGCTGTGAAGCTAGCCCCCCTCGGCAAGTTCATCTCCCCGGGAGCCGTGTTCGACGTTGGCGACGCGGGAGGGAAGCTTTTCCCGCGCGCGCTGCGCACCATCGCGATCGCGACCGGCGCAACCGCAGCCTTCACGGTCGCGATGGCCGGAAATGCGCATTCTGAGTTCGGCCGGCCGGTCATCACCGGTGAGATCTCGGCGGCACAGGTCGACGCTTTCTGGGGCGGCATCGCTCGCCAGTCTGCTCCGCAGCTCAGCGTCCCGGCTGGCTCGGCGGCTCCCGTTCCGAGCGCTGCAAACCGGCAGGCGCAGCTTTCTCCCGGAGGCGGCCTGCCGCCTGCGATGCCCTCGGTCGCGCCGCGCGCCGATGCGTCGATCCCCTCTCCCGCATTCGGTCGTGCGCCTGCCGTTGCTACCCAGCAGGGCGATCCGCTCTATCCGGGCTACGCCCCGACGGCTGCGTTTATCCGCTTTGCGGTCGCCACTGCCGGCGTCAACACGCAGGACCACGACGGTGCCGATCGCGCCATCGGCCAGATGATCCAACGGGGGATGGCGTGCATGAGCTCGGCGGCTTCCGGTGGTCGCTGCTCGGCAGAATACGCCGGCGTGTCGATGGATTTCGCGACCGGCCGCTTCACCGCGACGCTGGCCCCCATCAAGGGCGTATCTTTCAAGGCTCGGCCGGTAGCCACGGAGACGCCTGATGGCATTCGCGTCACAGATCAGGACGCGCTCAACATCGTTTTGGCCGAGCGCGAATCGAACGAGGCGAAGCGCCACCTCAACATGCCGGATGAAGACGACAATCCAGAGGATAAGGTCGCCCCGACGCGTTGACCCTCGCATACCCGGGTCCTACGAATTGCAAAGGATCGTTCAGTCGGTCCTTTGATCCGTTCTTTTTGTCAGGGTGTTGGCGTCGAATGCAGGACGCTTCGCAAGCTCGTGGTGGGCCAGTGTCCGCTGAGCAAGGTCGAGAGCTTAAGTATGGTCTGAACGAGACCTACTTCAGCCCGTTCGGCCCTCAACTCGCCGCGCGTGGTTGGTCGGTATTTCCGCAGGAGCGCGGCGAGCGGCGCCGTAGCGCGATCATCGACGGCGAAGCCCTGAAATGGCGCCCCTTCCAATTCGTCGCCCCCGAGGTCGCCGAGGTTGAGCGCTGGGCTAACCAGGTTCCTCACCACAACGTCGCTGTCATCTTCGGCAAGGCCTCCGGAAACACGTTCGCGCTCGACGTCGACGTTCTCGATGATCGCCTTGTTTGGAAGATCGAGGAGATCGCGGACCGCATCCTGGGTCGCTCGCCCTTCCGCCGTATCGGACGTGCGCCGAAGATCCTGCTGGTCTATCGCCTGGAAGAAGGCGTCGAGATGAAGAACCGGTCGTTCCGGTTCGCGCTTGCCGACAAAGGCCCGGATGGCGAGTTGCAGCGCTCGGAAGATCAGATCGAATTCCTCGGTCAGGGCAAGCCCGCGACGTTCTACGGGCTGCACCATAAAACTGGACGCTATTTCGACTGGATTGCCACGCATCCGATCATGCGTGGCCCTGAAAGCGCGCCGTTGGTCACGCTCGAAATGGTCGATGCCTTCCTGGAGGAAGTGCAAACCATTCGTCCGTTCTTCCGTTCGGCTTCGAATGCGACGCCGTTGGAATGGACCTACGACAGCTCCAGCAATCTGATTAAGCCTCGCATTTCGGATTTCGGGGAAAATTGGTCGACCGACGGCATCGGGCGCGTCACCGACGGCCGAGAAACCTATCTCTACACGCTTGCTCGCCGCGCTGTTCAGATGAACGCCGGTGCTGCCACGGACGAGACTGGCGCAGGCCTCAATCGCCTCAAAGGCATGGTCGTCGAGCAGTTCAAGGCCCATGCGAGCCTCGAAGGCCGCTGGACCGAGGACTACCTGAACCGAGAGGTCAATGAGAAGGTCGACCGAGCCGCGCGCATGTTACGCGACGGTGACCTTAAGCCGCTTTCGATGCGCGTGGACGCCCAGGGGCAAGTCGTGCCGCCTCAGGTCCGGAGCAAAGCCCCGGAGCGCGAGGTTGTCGGCGAACATGACAGCCTCTCGTTCATTCCCCGCAGCACAGGGACGGCCATCACAGACCGCCGCCACGTCGCCGCGCAGATCCAGACGCCCGAAGATCGCGCTCGTGAGGAACGGGCGCTCATCCCGGATCGCTCCGAGATCGCGGTAAAGGTCCAAAGCGACATCGCACGTTCGCTGGATGCCTTCTTCGCGCAGGTCTACGACACTGACGAGGATCGGGATAACCCGATTCGGGTTCTGGCTGCGCCCACCGGTGCCGGTAAGACGACGGCCACTATCCGCTACATCGCTACCGACGAGCGCACCTACGCATGGGATGCCGATCCCGAGGGTTCGCCGGGACCGATCCTGTTCCTGTTGCCTACCTATCACAACATCGAGGAGCTGCGGACTAGAGCGAACGTCCTCAATCTGGACGCCAACCTCAGCGATGAGGATCTGGCCGCACAGGCCGTCGAGAAGGGCCTGATTCCCGAGGACGAAATCGAAGCGCGTATCGCGGATCTCCGTCGCGATGCCGCGTCGGCGTCGCTGCGGACGATGACCTACAAGGGCAAGCTCGCTGCAGGCTGTCAGATGCAGGAAAAGCTCCAGCTCCTGATGTCCGCTGGCATCGGCTCGGCCGGCCTCTGCAAGGCGACCGTCACCGACGAGTACGGGGAGAAGGAGGACAAATACTGCGTCCACTACTCCACCTGCCCGGCAATCCAGCAGCGGCGGGAGATTGCCCGCTCGCATGTGGTGTTCCTGCCGCACGCCTTCTTCACGCTTTCCATCCCTGAGGAGCTCAAGAAGGTGCGCGCCGTCATCGCCGACGAGCGGATTTTCCATCTCTTCGTGCACACGACGACCCTGAGCTATGAGACCCTGAAGAGCCCTCGCCGCCCGCCGCGCCTCACCAAGAAGGAGCGCGAGGCTGGGATGTCGGCCGACGAAATTTTGCTCGATCGAGAGCGCGCCGCGGAAATCGCTGCCGCGGCTCTCCAGCGGCAAGCTTGCCCCGCGCGTGCCCTTTTCGACTTCAGCAACAAGATGGGCGACACAGTGACGACCGGAGCCATGCTTGTGGCCTCGGCCCTGCGTGTCTGCGGAAACGCCATGACGACGAGTTCGGCTGTCACGCCGGACACGCCGCTCGACGATCTCAGGGAGCTCTGCAACACGCCGACGGGAACGGAGGTGCGTGAGGAGTACCGGTTCTGGAAGATTGTCGAAGAGCGCATAGCGCTCCTCGATCAGGACAAAGCGCACGTTCCCCTTTCCGAGCAGACAGGTCTGCCTTACCGCCGGCGTGCCAAAGGCGATCGCGAAATCCGCATTCAGTTCCTGTTCCAGGACACCGAATCGAACGTGAAGAGCGAGAAGGTGCGTCTCTCCTGGCGCTCGGCGCCGAATTGGGTCAACGCCCCGATCTTGCTGCTGGATGCCTCTGCCTCGCGCGAGATCATCGGCAAAGTCTTCGGAGAGCGCGAGGTCATCGTCGACGAGGTCGAGGCGCCTTTGAACGTCCGCACCGTCGTGGCCGTCGATAGCACCTATTCGAACGTCTCGATCGTCGCCGGCCGGAACAAGACCTGGGAAGAGAAAACCTATGCCGGCAAGCGCAAGGAGAACCTGCGCCGCGTTCTGAGCAACCTCTCGGGCCTTTATGGCTACGGGCGCGTCGTGTTCGGAGCGAGTGTCGTCGTTCGTCGGGCGATCAATACCGCCTGGGACTCGCCTTCAAACGTCGACTACTGCCATTTCGGCGCGATGCGCGGCCTCGACTTCGCCAAGCATCATGCGGCGGCCGTCTCGGTCGGTCGTATGGAGGTTCCCATCCACACGATCGACGGCGTCGTCGCAGCTCTCACCTTCGACGACGATACGCCCGAGGATCCGTTCGACAAGCGTGGTGACGGCTGCGGCTTCGATGGCGGGCCGCTTCGCATCCCCGTGGAAAACCAGGTTCTGCGGATGCGCAGCGGCCACGACGCCCTGGTGCCGGTCCCGATGTATCCGGGGACCTGGGCCCGGATCGTCCAGCGCCAGTACCGCGAGGAAGAGCTGAAGCAGTTCGTCGGACGTCTGCGGCCTGTCTATCGGCATGGCGAGGCGCCGGTGTGGTTCGCGATCTCCAAGGTGGTCCCGGATAACGTCATCGTCGATGACCTCATCAACCTCGACGACCTCGTCTATCGGAATACTCGCTTCATCAAGGTGTTCGAAGCGGTGCGCCGCTGTGACGGTGTCCTTCACGCCGATCTCGCGATTGCGACAATGCCTGAGTATCGCGACCGCAAGGCTGTCATTACGGACATGAAGTCCTTCGGTTTCGGTCATGACGACGGCGCTTGCGGCATGACCCAGCGCTGGACCTGGGGCTTTACACCCGTGAAGGTCCGTGGACCCGACCAGAGCATTTCCTACGCCTTTGTCCGTACCGACCTCAGAGACCCCGAACAGCGCGTCAGGGCGGCTCTGGAGCGCATTCTGGATTGGAATGAGGCTGACTTCGACCTGGAGGTTGGCGAGCCTGTGCGGCCTCGTGTGGTCGGCACTGCGCGCGAAGCCGATTGGGTCGACGATCAGATTGGCACCAGGGACAGAAGGCGCCTCGAGGAAGCGATCATCACCCAGCGTGCCGCGGAGACGGCTCTCCGGATCAACCTGCCCTCCGAGATGATGGATTACGGAAACAAGCCGTTTGCCGTATCCCCGACCTTCCGCATCGCTCGCGAAGCCGATGAAGCGCACACCCGCGTCAATCAGAGCGAGGCGAGCTCGGTCATCTCAACGGATCTCATGTGGGATCGCCTCCTCGGCGTGGACGAGGATCTCCTTGGATCGCCTGTCATCTCGATCGGCGAGGATTACTCTGACCTCGGCGCCGGCACCTGGGACGAGGATGAGCAGGCGGGCCAGGCCGCCTGAACCGCAGCATCAATCCTTCCATGGGCATCGAGATTCTTTTTGCCCATCCACCGATTCATTGCTTGCGGACATTGTCACGTCGAGCCGCATGCGGTGATGTTGATAGGCGACTTGAGCGACCATCAATCCTTCAGATAGGTGGGCAATCAAGGACTGAGCATAAGGATTGACTGCTCGTTCTTTTGAGCGATTGTCGATCAAGTCCAAACCCGGAGACACACAGTGAAGACCCTTCGTTCGTTCCTCCTCGCCGGCGCCGCTCTGATGGCCGCCGGCTCCGCCTTCGCCGCCGACCTGCCCATCGCCGGCAACCTCGCCCCGGCTCCCGTGTCCGTTGCCTCGCCGATCCGCTCCACCGCTGTGGACTGGACCGGCTTCTCGGTCGGCGCGCAGGGTGGTTTCGGCTGGAGCCGCTTCGAAGGCGGTCCGTTCCTGCAGACTGCCTGGAGCCTCGCGCCGCTGCGCAAGCCCGACGCTGACGGCGGCTTCGGCGGCATCAACCTGCAGGCCTACTACCAGTTCCCGACCAACATCGTGATCGGCGCCGCCCTCGAAGCCAACTTCGCCGGCATCGAGAAGACGCACACCAACGGCTTCGGCGATACCACGAAGTCCAAGGTCGATCGCTTTGGCTTCCTCAGCGCCAAGCTCGGCTATGCCTACGAGAGCTTCCTGCCGTACATCCAGGCCGGTGTCGCGTATGAGCGCCAGGAGACCGCCACCCAGATCGCCGGCTTCGTCGCCTCGGGCAAGCAGGACCAGTGGGGCTACACGATCGGTGCCGGCGTCGACTATCTGCTGACCCCGAACGTCGTGCTCGGCATCGGCTACCGCTATGCGGACTTCGGCAAGAAGTCGAACGCCCGCCTCGGCGACAGCTTCGGCAACGAGCTGCATCTCATCCAGGCGTCGGCGGGTTACAAGTTCTAAAAATGGATAAGCGAAGAGTGTAAGCTCATACTCGCTAAACCATTGTAATCGCTCATGAAAGGTCGCCTTGGTGGCGGCCTTTTTTGCAAGCGGACACGGGTTGTTAAGTTGGATAACGTAGGTTTGTAAGGTGATTCGGCCTAGGAGGCTGAAGTTGCAGACAAATCCTTACGGCTATCGTGTAAAGAGGATTGTCTTCCCGAGTTCGGGGGAGCGGTTCGTCGTCGTCGAGGGACCGCCTGACGGCATCGCCCTCGAAGCACCTTCTCTCTACACTTCGATGTGTCTGCGCGAAGCAGGCCTCTCACCGAACTCGATGGCGCAGCATCTCAGTGCGATCGTGCTGCTGCTAGAATGGTCAGCGAGCCGAGTGCCTGCCATTGATGTCGAAGAGAGGCTCCAATCGGTCAGCCTCCTCTCAGGCGATGAAGTCCTCGACCTGCGGCGCTTTCTTCGCCAGAATCGAAATCTCGGTCGGCTGACTGATCCCGACAAGCGCAAGGCAAGCCGGCCGACTGTGCGGCATGGTCACTATTATTTCCGCTG
The DNA here is from genome assembly GCF_011764485.1 of Bosea sp. ANAM02. Taxonomy (NCBI): domain Bacteria; kingdom Pseudomonadati; phylum Pseudomonadota; class Alphaproteobacteria; order Hyphomicrobiales; family Alloboseaceae; genus Allobosea; species Allobosea sp. ANAM02. Next base: position 342,641 of record NZ_AP022849.1, read on the forward strand.
CCATGCTGTGCGCGATTACATCGCCTGGCACGCGCAACGCAGCATCGACCGGATAATTAACCGTGATGTCGAGCGCCTTCGTGAAGCCCGTTTCCGACTCGATGAATTCTGCCGGCGCATGACCAACGATCTGCCGTCGCCGCGCCACCGGCAGCGCGAAGGCGTCGATGAGTCAATTCAGCGTTGTTTCCTGGAAGCAATCCGGCCTGGGAGTCCGACGAACCCATTTAAGCCGGCCTATCAAGTCAGAAACTATGCCTTGCTCCTGCTTTATCATGAGCACGGTTTGCGGCGGGCCGATGCCCTCAAAATCAAGGGTGAGGATCTCCACCTTCACGGCGCCGAGCCAACCTTAGACATCATCGTCAGGCATGATGAGAAACAGGATCCTCGTCGTAGCGAGCCGCGGCATAAAACCTTCGGACGGACTCTCGCTCTCGGACCGGAATTGGTTGCGGCCCTCGAGGACTGGATTCTGCGCGAGCGCCCCAAGATCCCGAACGCGAAGCGCTCGCCCTATGTCTTTCTGGCGCGATCCGGGATGCCGCTGTCCTCGGCAACGGTGAACGACATGTTCGATCTGCTCCGCAACCGTGTGGCTGGTCTTCCCGCTGACTTCACCGCTCACGTCACGCGCCACAATGCCAACGATCGCCTCTCCAGCGTGGCAAAAGAGCTTGGCTGGACCGAAGGCGAGGAGCAACGCAATCGCAATTACCAGTTCGGCTGGTCCAAGACGTCACGACAGGGCGATCGCTATCGCAGTCGAAGCACCCGCGAAGCGGCGGCCAAAGCTGCGTTACGGATGCAAGATGCAAGCACTGGTGAGGCGGACAGATGACCGCCCGAGCTCCCCGCCGCGCCGGAGACGCTATAAGCCAGGGGATCGTGATCGATGCTGCTGGTTTGCCGATCGATTGCTCCGGAATGATTTGGCGGCTCAACAGCGCTGCTGGTGCCAAACTGGTGGACTGGGCACAATGGCACGGTCGGTCTGAGCTCATACTGCGAGGCACCGTCCAATTTCTAAGACACATGGTGGAAACGCAAAGCGCCTCTTCGGTGAGGAATGCGTTCAAAAGCCTCCGCCTTCTGCATCAATCGAAATCGTTCATTGAGGCAGATAGGCGGGATGCAGAGCTGCCTTTTGCCATATTCTCGGAGTTGCGCGAACTCCTGGGCCACCAAGCTTGGCGTCTGCACTATGTGCGTCAGTGGTACGGCTGGTGCGCCAATTTCGGTTACCCCTGTTTCTCGATGGATATCGCATTCGAAGCCGACCAACTTCGGATCGGTGGCAACCGCAAAGGCCACGCAGTGCTGTCGGCAGACCCCGAAGAGGGGCCACTGTCAGACCTGGAACTTGCCGCTCTCCTGACAAATCTGCGGGCGGCGAAGGGCACCGACAGGCTTTCCGTGGGCCAACAGGCGGCACTCTGGCTGTGCGTTGCTCTCGGCCCCAACCCGATGCAGATGGCCCTGCTGGCTGAGGACGATGTCGTGCGACACCTCGATGGCGACGCAATCGCCTTCGTTCATCTGCAGGTGCCGCGGATGAAAAAACGCGACACCGAGGTTCGGGGCTCGTTTCGGACGCGGCAGCTCAATCAGGAAATCTCGGATGTCCTTCTGGATCTGATCGATCACGACCGCGATAAAGCTTTGGGCGACGGGGACTCCGCTCCGCGCAGTCGACCGATCTTCAAGCGAAAATCACTCCGACGGGATCTCGTTGGCGGCCCGCTCGATCGCTACGCGTGGCACTTGTCGGCAGGCGAGTTCAGCGATCTTGTACAAGAGGCCGTGGCTGCCCTTGGCGTTCTGTCGCCTCGAACAGGCCGGCCAATGAGCGTGACGACCAGGCGCCTGCGCTACACCTTTGCAACCCGCCTGGTCCGCGAAGGTGTTGGCAAGCTTGAGGTCGCCGACCTGCTTGATCATACCGATACGCAGAACGTACAGGTCTATTTTGATATCAAGTCCGACATCGTCGAGCATCTCGACAAGGCGGTCGCCTTGGCGCTCGCCCCATTGGCGCAGGCCTTCATGGGCACGCTGGTCTCCGGTCCCACGCAGGCGGTCCGGGGCGACGATCCGCGCAGCAACGTCGCTGTCGTAGGCGGATCTCCGACCAAGCTGGAAGGGCTGGGGAGCTGCGGATCGTACGGCTTCTGCGGCCTGCTGGCGCCGATCGCCTGCTACACCTGCCGGTCCTTCCAACCCTGGATAGACGCGCCGCACCATCTCGTTCTCGATGAGCTTCTCAGCGAGCGGGAGCGTCGGGAAAAGGCGGGTTTGGACGGCCGTATGGTGTCGATGATGGACAACACCATTTGTGCCGTAGCCGAAGTCATCACCCGGATCGACGCCCATAAGGGAGCAGCCATATGAGCGTCGAGCAACTTCCTTCAGCGCGACTCCGCGATGCTCAGGCGAATCTCGCGGCGTTCATTGCAAGAGGGAAAAGCTCTACAGCCTTTGGACCGGTAGACTGGGACGCCCCCATCTGGCGAGATCCCATCGTCAAGCAGAGAACCGCATCTGAAGGTCATCGACGCTACGCCTTCTATTTCTTGACCGGGGCAGGAGGGAAGCGGGGCGCTGGCTCTCAGGAGCCCATGAAGCAGCCGTTCTCCGATTTCGTCAAAGCAGCAATCAGGTTGCATGACGACACCAGCCCAAAGATGTGGACGCGCCATGCGAACACGATTTCAGTTTGCCGGTACCTGCACGATGAGTTGGCTGAGGTGGATTTCGACCCCTGCAGGGCGCTGCCAAGGCATTTTACTGCGGCAGCGAAGGCAATTGCCGCCACGTCCAAGCCGGGCGGCGCTCACCAGGGAGGAGTCGCGCTCGCTCGTGTTGCGAGCTGGATGGATAAGGCCGGGATCGGGCGTGTGCGGCTCGGCTGGAAAAACACCAACCGGCGTGTTGGTTCCGATGATCGAATAACGGCTGACGCCGCATTGGCCCGGGAAAACAAGATGCCCAGCGAAGCAGCGCTGGCTGCTCTGCCGGCCATTTCTCGCCAACTTTCGGATCCCCGAGACATTCTCCGGATGAAGGTCATCGAGCTGCTTATTTGTGGCGGATGGCGCATCAATGAGGTTTTGCAGCTTCCTTGGAACTGTGAGGTCTCTGAAGCAGCAGTCGTCAACGGCAACCCCACGTCCCGCTACGGAATCCGATATTTCGGATCCAAGGGCTATGGGTGGACGATAAAATGGATCGCGACGCCGATGATCGACGTGGCCAAGCGCGCAGTCGCCGAGGTCAAAGAGCTAACGAAGGACGCACGGTCTGATGCCTTGTGGATGCATCAGAACCCTGGGCGTCACCCGCAATTTCAAGCCATGGATCCCGACCAATTTCTGTCCAGTGAGGAGGTGCGGCCGATTCTGAATGTGTCCTCTGCGGACAACGCTCGCGAGTGGATGAGAAATCATCGCGTCC